>NZ_CP027859.1:1200000-1500000 GCF_005519465.1 Streptomyces clavuligerus
CGGCGAGCCTCCCCGGGTCCCCCGGAAGCGCGTCGCCGCGCCACGCCACATGGCCGTCCGGCCGCACCAGCACGAAGGCCCGTTCGTAGCACGCGGCCACCTCCCCGGCGCCGCCACGGCACACCGTCAGCGGAACGCGCCGTTCGGCGAAGGCGCGCTCGACCCCCGCCACCCCCTCGTGCCCGGCGAAGCACAGCAGCACGAACCCGCGCCCGTACAGATCGAGCGTGGACGTGGCCCCGTCCCACCACGCGTGCGCGGCGCGGCTGCCGGGCTCGCTGCCGGGGCGCCAGTCGGCGTCCGGCTTTCCGCGGCGCACGGGGACGGTGGGGTCCTCGATGATCGCGGGGGAGCGGTAGCGCAGCCCGAAGTGGATCTCCGGGGCGTCGAACTCCCGCTGGACGCCGCTGTTCCGGAGCTGTTCCGCCATCTCCGCGCGCGCCCGCCCGCCCTCGGGCCCCTCGCGGTGGATGCCGGGCGGCACCGGCCGCCGCAGGGTGCGCTGCAAGTGGACATGCGCCTCCTCCAGACTCTCCACGGCGATCGGTCTGCGTTCGGTCTGATAGGTGTCGAGCAACTGCCTCCCGGCCCAGCCGTCCAGTGCGGCGGCGAGCTTCCAGCCCAGGTCGGCGGCGTCGCCGATACCGGTGTTGAGCCCGAAACCGCCGGACGGCGACAGCGTGTGCGCGGCGTCCCCGGCGAGGAAGACCCGTCCGGCCCGGTACCGGTCGGCGACCCGGTGGGTGAGCCGCCACAGGCCGTCGCCCAGCAACTCCACCGGTGTGTCGACGGCGAGCGCGTCGCCGATCAGCGCCAGCGCGTCACCCCGCCCCGCGGCGGTGCCGCCGCCCCGCCCGGCCGGAGTGTCCTCGTCCGCGCCCACGACCATGGTGTACAGATCGCCGCCGTCCAGCGAACGCAACGGGAAGCGCAGGGTCTGCGACCGTACGAGGAAGTGGACGAGGGCGGCGCGGTCGCCGAGCTGTTCCCTGAGGCCGGGGGCGCGGAAGAGGATGTTACGGAAGACCCGGGTGCGGTGCCGGGGCGGCGCGTCGATGCCGCAGCTCCGGCGGATCGGGGAGGCGGCGCCGTCGCAGGCGACCAGGAAGCGCGCGCGTATGCTGCCGCTCGTCCCGGTGGCCTGATCTATAAGGGTCGCCTCCACGTAATCGTCTCTCCGCAGCACACGGTCGACGGTCGTACGCAGTCGCAGCGGCCCGTCCGGATGGACCCCCACCGCCCGGGCCAGCACCGGATTCAGCCAGTGCGCCGGGCAGACCTGGTCGGGCTCCGGCGTATGGGCGAAGACCGGGCGGTTCCCGGCCGTCCCCCGGTGGTAGCGGTGCAGCTCATGGCCGCCCACCTGGGTCACCCACGCGATGTCCAGGGGGTGGTCCGGGGGCCATCCGGCGTCCCGTACGGCGTCCGCGACACCCCAGCGGCGGAACAGCTCCATCGAACGCGGGCCGATCGTGCTCACCTTGGGGTGCCGGACCGTTCCGTCACCGGCGTCCGCGACCACGCAGTCCACCCCCCGGTACGCCAGATCCAGCGCCAGCGCCATCCCGACCGGGCCACCGCCCACGATCAGGACATCGGTCCACTCGGCGGAGCCCATCGTCCCGTCCCCTCTCCCGTCCCTTCGTCCGTCCTCTCGTCCGGCCCTTCCCCCGGTACGTCCGCTTCCGGCCCCTCTCCCGGCACGTCCACCGCCGCCGCTCACGGGCGTTCCGCGGTCACCAGCAGACAGCCGAAGTCCTCGACACCCGCCAGGTCGGACGGGTGGAAACCGTCCTCGGGGAAGCGGAAATTGCCCTCGTCGAGCGCCGCGGGCCGCCCCTTCGGCTCCGATGCCGCGGCCGGGGCCGGAGCTGCTGCCATCCGCCGCGCCAGTTCGAGACCGGTGCGCAGCGTCGTCCCCTCGGTGACGTCGACGAGGGCGCGCAGCCGCAGCCCGCTGCGGTGGATCAGCCCGGCGTAGTCGTCGAGGTCCGCCATCGTCACCATGAGGCTGCGGCAGAAGCGGTCGATGCCCGGGTGCCGCACCGCCTTGCGCGGGGCGCGTTCGAACACATCGGTCAGCACCAGCCGTCCGCCGGGGATCAGCACCCGGCACACCTCGGTGAGCACCTGGTGCCGGTCCGGCATGTGGCACATCGACTCCAGGGCCAGCACGGCGTCGAACGACGCGTCCGCGAACGGCAGCCGCATCGCGTCGCCGTGCCGGAAGGCGGCCCGGTCGGCGAGCCCGGCCTCGGCCGCCAGTCGGCCCGCCGTCCTGATCTGCTCCTCGCTGACACTGACGCCGGTGACCCGGGCACCCGTACGGGACACGATCCGCAGCGCGGGGCCGCCCACCCCGCAGCCCAGGTCGAGCACATGGGACAGCGTGTCCACCCGCATCCGCTCGGCGCACACATCCGTGAACCGGTCCATCGCCTCCTCGATGGAGGCGTCGGAGTCCGGTGTGTCCCAGTAGCCGATATGGACATTGGGGTTGAAGGTGCCGTCCCGCATCGCGCTCAGCGTCAGCCGGTCGTACAGCTCGCCGACGGCTTCCGGTACGGGTGGGCTCGGGGCGGTCGTGTCGGTCATGGCAGCGGCCTTTCGGTTCGACGGCGGGCGGCATGAGATGCGTGAGAGGGCTGAGAGGGCTGGGAAGGGTGAGGGGGCGGTGGCGGCGCGGTGCGGGCGGACGCGGCGTCCCGTTCGATCTCCCGGCACCGCGCGTACTCCGGCAGCAGCCCTTGGCGCCGTGCCTCGGCGAGCGTGACCGCCGTGCGGTCCCGTTCGGAGAGGACCGGTTCGATGCCCCGCGGAACGGGCAGCCCGAGGGCGGGATCGAGGACGGACAGGGCGAGTTCGTTCTCCGGCACATAGCTCTCGGAGAGCAGATACGACATGACGGTGTCGTCCTCCAGCGCCACGAACGCGTGGCCCACCCCGACGGGGAGGTAGGCGGCCCGGTGGTCCCGCTGGTCCATCAGGACCGCGTCCCACCGGCCGAACGTGGGCGACCCGACCCTGATGTCGACGACGATGTCCAGGGCCGCCCCCCGCGCGCAGTGGACGTACTTCGCGGTGCCGGGCGGCGTCACGGTGAAGTGGAGGCCTCGCACCACACCGCGCCGGGACAGACTGTGGTTGCTCTGCGCGACGGGGAACAGCGGGCCGCCGTGGGCCTCGGTGAACGCCGCCTCCTGGAACGGCGAGAGGAACAGCCCCCGGTCGTCGGGGAAGACCCGGGGCGTGAAGACGAGGGCCCCCTCGACAGCGAGCGCGCGTGCGCGCATGTTCGTTCTCCTCCCATGGCCCGTTCGGCTCGTTCTGCGGATGACGGATGACGGATGACGGACGGCGGATGTCACAGCGTCGACAGCACCTCGCGCACGGCGTGGACGACCCGGTCCTGTCGTTCGGGGGAGAGCGAGGGATACATCGGCAACGAGAAGATCTCGGCGGCCAGCGCCTCGGTCACCGGGAGCGAGCCGGGGCGGTAACCGAGATGGGCGAACCCGCTCATGGTGTGCACGGGCCACGGATAGCTGATGTTCAGATGGATGTCGTGGGCCCGCAGCCGCTCGATGATCGTGTCCCGCCGGGGGTGGCGCACCACATACACGTAGTACACGTGCTCATTGCCCTCGGCGGTGCGCGGCAGCACCAGACCGGTGTCGGCGAGCCCGTCGGCGTAGCGGCGCGCGACGGCCCGCCGCCCATCGATGTACCGGTCGAGCCGCCGCAGCCTGCGCCGCAGGATCTCGGCCTGGACCTCGTCCAGACGGCTGTTGTGCGCGGGCGTCTCAAGCGTGTAGTAGCGGTCCTCCATGCCGTAGTACCGCAGCCGCCGCAGCCGCCGTGCCACGGACGCGTCCGAGGTGATCGTCGCGCCGCCGTCGCCGTACGCCCCGAGGACCTTCGTCGGGTAGAAGGAGAACGCGGCGGCGTCGCCGGTCGAGCCCGCGACCGTGCCGTGCCGCCGGGCCCCGTGCGCCTGGGCGCAGTCCTCCAGGATCGCCAGCCCGTGCCGCTCCGCGAGCCGCCGCAGCGGGGCCATGTCCACGCACTGCCCGTACAGATGCACCGGGAGGAGACAGCGGGTGCGGTCGGTGATCGCCGCCGCCACCTGCGCGGTGTCCATGAGGAAGTCGTCCGCGCGGACGTCGGTGAAGACGGGTGTGGCCCCCGTGGAGTCGATGGCGACCACCGTCGGCGCCGCCGTGTTCGACACCGTGATCACCTCGTCGCCCGGCCCGATGCCCAGCGCCTGGAGCCCCAGCCTGATGGCGTTGGTCCCGTTGTCGACCCCTACGCAGTGGTCGACCCCGTGATACGCGGCGAACTCGGTCTCAAACCCGCGCACACTCGCGCCGAGTACGAGCTGCCCCGAGGCGAAGACCGTCTCCACGGCGTCCAGGAGGTCCGGACGCTCGGCCGCGTACTCCGCCAGGTAGTCCCATACACGTATCGACACCGTCGGCCTTTCCGAAGGGTTCCAGAAGATTCCGGAGGGTTCCGGGACCTATGAGGGTGCTGGTCATCCGTCCTCGTCCCACCGCTGCCGCGGCAGGGCGGCGACCGTACGGCGCACCCCTTCGGCGAGCGGGACCCGGGGGCACCAGCCGGTGGCCGCCCGGAACGCGGACGCGTCGATCGTCACGCTCCCGAAGTCCGTGGCGGGCGCGTGCGCGGGCGGGGGCATCGGCACCACGGCGACCGGGGGCCGCCCCGTACGGACGGAGACGGCGGCGGCGACGAGCCGGAAGACGTCGCCGAGCGCCTCGCCCCGCCCGGAGCCGATCAGCCAGTGGCGGCCGATCAGGCGGTCCGGGCGGTCGAGCGCCGCCGTGAACGCCGCCGCGGCATCGTCGACATGGAGCAGATCGCGCCGCACCGTCCCGTCGTTCCACAGGGTGAGCGTCCGGCCCGCGAGCGCCTGCCGCGCCATCGCGGAGACCACCCCCCGGTCGACGGCGCCCGGCGCCGCGCCCTCGCCGAACACCGTGGGCAGCCGCAGACTGACGCCGCGCACCCGGCCCTCGGCCGTGGCCTGTTTGAGGATCTGCTCGGCGCTCAGCTTCTGCCGGTCGTAGGGGGTCTCGGGGCGGTCGGTCTCGCTGCCGTCGAGAGGTTCCCGCGGCACCAGGCCGACCTGCGAGGCGGCGCCCCCGTACAGCACGAGCGCAGGAGCGCCGTCCGCGGGGCGCGGACGCAGGACCTCGACAAGGTCCCGCATCACACCCACGTTCACGCGCTCGGCGCCCGGTTCGCTCCCCGCCGCCCGCCAGCCGCCGTCCCCCAGCAGCAGATGCACCACCGCGTCCGAGCCCGCGACCGCGTCGGCGAGCGCCGCCCGGTCGGTGAGATCGCAGCGGACGACGGTCGTCCGGGCCGGTCCGGGCGGGGGTGTGCACGGGCGGCGCGCCACGGCCCGCAGCCGGACCGGGCGGCGCGCCAGCGCGCGGACGACGGCCGAGCCGACGAACCCCGAGGCGCCGAGCACGGTGATCAGCGGTCCGGGTGCCCCCGGTGTGTCGCGCCGCATGTCACACACCCTCCCGGAGAACGGGGCGGGGTCCCGCCCCGACGGCGTTGAGGCAGGCCAGCAGGGTGCGGGCCTCCACGGTGAGGTAGTGCCCGTGCCGGGTGAGGGACCTGAGCTGGGCGGGTGTGACCCAGGCGAAGCCGGGCGGCGGGTCGAACGGGGCCGCCTCCGACTCCGCCCCCGCGCCTGCCCCGGCCTCCGACTCCGCCCCCGCGCCTGCCCCGGCCGCTGTGCCCGTGCCTGCCCCGGCCTCCGCCCCCGCGCCCGCGCCTGTGCCCGTGCCCGCTTCCGCTTCGACGAGGAGATAGCGGCAGCGGGCGTTCAGGAGCCGGCCGCCCTCCTCGGAGTGGACGGCCTGATAGCGGACGCGCGACGGCGGATCGCCCAGGAGCGCGCTGAGGACGGTCCCCAGGAACGGCGGACGTTCCGCTTCCGGTACCCGTTCGCACTCCTCGGGAACACACTGGACGGTCGGCCCCAGCTCGACCGTGTCCAGAAAACCGCCCTCCGCCCGCGCGTGCACCAGGACATGCGGCACCCCGTCGAACTCGTGGACGAGGAAGGCCGCGAGTCCGAGGCCGACGGGCTCGATCAGCGGCTGGTCCCAGCGGACCACCTCCCGGCTCCCGGCCCGCACGGAGACGGCGACGACCCGGAACCAGCGGCCGTCCTCGCGCTCGATCGCCTCCGGGCCGTGCCGCCAGCCGCGCACGGAGGCGAGCGGCACGCGCTGGGCACGCACGCCCAGGCGCGAGCGCTCCCCGGTGAACCACGACAGGAGCTGGGTGTCGGAGAGCAGCGCGCCGGGCGCCGGGTCCGGGTGGGGCACACAGGACAGCACGCTCCGGGCGTTCATGTTGACCAGGTCGTCCTCGTGCAGCAGCACGGCGATCTGACCGAGGGTCAGCCAGCGGAAGTCGTCCGCCGCCGGGATCTCGTCGGCGGTCTCGACGATCATGTTGCGGTTGGACTTCCGGTAGAACCACGTCCCCTGCTCGGAGTGGAGGACATCGACAAGGACCCGGTCGCGGCCGTGTCCGTGTCCGTGGTCGGGGAGGCGGGCGTGGGCGCGGCCGGGCCGCAGAAAGCGGTCGATCAGCCGGACGTCCCGGCCCCGGTGGGCCCCGGTGTAGTTGCTCCGGGTGGCCTGCACGGTCGGGGAGAGCTGGAGCAGACCCGCGTTCCCCGGCTCCATCTTCGCCTGCATCAGGAAGTGCAGCACGCCGTCGAACTCCTTGGCCAGAATGCCCAGGATGCCGACCTCGGGCTGGTGGATGACGGGCTGCTGCCACTCCCGGCGGGGGCCGCGGCGGGGCCCGTACCCCTGGGGGGCGCCGTGCTCCGCCGCCACCCGCAGACCCTCGACGGTGAAGAACCGCCCACTGCGGTGCACGAGGTTCCCGGTGCCGCGCTCGGACCGCCACTCGCCCAGCGCGGCGAACGGGACGCGCTCCACCTGGAACACCCCCGCCCGGCGGCGCTCGTCCAGCCAGGCGCGGACGTCCCGCGTCGCGAGCCGCGCCCCACGGCCGGTCGCCGCCGACAGGGCCATCCGGTCGGCCAGTGCGCGGTCCTCGCGCGGGCGCAGCACGGTGACGGGGGCGGTGGGGGCGTGCGCGCGCGGGGGAACGGCGGCGGGCGGGCCGGACCGGGACGGCATCGGGAACTCCCTGTCTGCGGAGAGAGAAAGGAAGGAACGGGAGAACGGAGGAGCCGGGGAGCGGAGGGAACGGGGGCGGCGGGGGGAGCGGGGGCGGCGGGCGCCCGGTCGTCAGGGCCGCTGCGCGGTGATCAGGACATAGCCGGTGTCCGGGTGCCTCCCGAACGCCTCCATCACCTCGGCCGCCCTGGACATCCCCTCCGCCGCGACACCCTCCAGCGAGCGGGCCAGCTCCCGGAAGGCCGCCGCGCCGTGCCCGTAACTGGCCCGGACCCGCTCCCCGATGTCCGTCAGCTCCAGCACCTCCCAGCCCGCCCCGGCCAGGAACGCGCGGTGCTCCCCGGGCGAGCCGATCCCGGCGAACTCGTACATGCTCAGCATCTCGTCCAGCACGGCCCGGCCCTCGCCGGTGAACGGCTGCCGCTGGCACAGGTCGGAGACGACCAGCCGGCCGCCGGGGCGGACGACCCGGCGGATCTCCGCGAGCGCGGCGGCGGGGTCGGCCAGATGCGCCAGGACCTCGATCGCGCAGGCGTCGTCGAAGGAACCGTCCGCGAAGGGGAGGGACATGGCGTCCGCGAACCGGAACGAGACCTGATCGCGGACCCCGGAGCGGTCCGCCCGCCGTGTCGCCTCCGCGACCTGCTGGGTGCTGACGGTGACGCCGGTCACCCGGACCCCGTGCGCCCCCGCGATCCGCAGCGCCGGGACGCCGATGCCGCAGCCCACGTCCAGCAGATGCCGCCCCGGCCGGAGGGCGAGACGTTCGGCGACGAGGTCGGTGAGGCGGTCGGTGGCCTCGGCGACCGGGACATCGGGGTGGTCCTCGTCCCAGTGGCCCACATGGAGGTTGCCGCCCAGGACGGTCGCGGCGCCCGCGTCGGCGAACCGGTCGTACGCCTGGCCGACGGACTCGGGGGTGATCTCGTTCTGCTGTGCCGTCATCGTCTTCCCTCTCCTGCTCTTCGTGCTCTTCCCGGGTGCCGGGCGGTCGTCCGGGGGTACCGCCATGGGGTGGTGCTGTCACGCGGTGCTGTCACGCGGCGCTGTCAGGGGGCACGGAGGCGGACGGGCGGAGCAGCAGTCGGCTCGGCCCGTGAAAAACCATGTCGTCGGCGTAATCCACCCGGTGGCCGCCGCGCCCGAGACCGGGAACGCCGTCCAGCAGCGCCCGCAGACCGATCTCGGCCTCGGCGCGGGCCAGGGTCGCGCCGAGGCAGTAGTGGATACCCAGACCGAAGCCGAGCTGCCGGTCGGGCGCACGGCGCACATCCAGGACATCGGGGTCGGCGAAGCGCGCGGGGTCCCGGTTCGCCGAGCCCAGCAGGGCGACGACACGGCTGCCGCGCGGTACCTCGTGGTCACCGAGGCGGATGTCCTCGTACGCCCAGCGCGTCACCGCCTGCACCGGCGGGTCGTGGCGCAGGAACTCCTCCACGGCCCCCGGTGTCAGCGCGGGAGCCGCACGCAGCTCGTCGAGGAGGTCCGGGTGCCTCCGCAGCGCCAGCACCGCCTTGGCCAGGAGCCCGGTGGTGGTCTCGTGCCCGGCGGTGAGCAGATGGACGCACGTGCCCACGATCGCGTCCGTGTCCAGCGGTGCGCCGCGGTCCCCGGCCCGGACCAGGAGGGTGAGCAGATCACGGCGCCCGGCCCAGGAGCCGCTGCCGGGGCCGCCGGTACCGGGCCGCCGTACCGTCTCCCCGCGCCGCCGCCGTATCTCCCGCCGGAAGTAGCGGGCGAACTCCCCGGCGGCTGCCTCGGCCCGCGCGGACCAGCCGCTCTCCCGGCCCCGGGACCGGGTGGTGCCCGCCTCCTGGAGCGCCAGCGCGTGGGCGCGGAGCCAGCGGTGGTGCTCCTGCGGAAGCCCCAGCAGTTCACAGACGACGAGGAGGGGGAAGGGGGCCGCGAAGCCCGCGACGAGGTCCGCGCCGCCGGGCGCCCCGATGTCCTGGACGAATCGTTCCAGCAGGCGGTCGGCGATCCGTGTGATACGGGGCCGGAGCGCCGCGACGACCGAGGGCGAGAACTCCGTACCGAGCAGGGAGCGCAGCTCGGTGTGGCGCGGCGGGTCGAGGAAGACCAGCCAGTTCCCGACGAGCGTCCGCAGGGCCCGGCACCCGGCGGGAAACGGAACGGGCGCCGCGGCGGTGCCCGTGTCCCTGCCCGTCTCCCCCACCTCCACCTCCGCCTCCGCCTCCGCGTCCGCCTTGACCTTCACCGGCTCCGTCTCCGTCTCCGTCTCCGGCTCCGGCTCAGCGGACGCGGTGCGCCGCGCGTCCCGGCCGAGGCTCCGGCTCGACAGCACCCGGACGACCTCGTCGTACGAGAAGACATAGAAGGTGTCCGGCTCGCCCGCCCCCGACACCCCCCGGTGGACCGGCGCGGCCTCCCGGTAGCGCCGGTACACGGGGTACGGGTGGGCGATGTCCTCGCTGTCCCAGCCTCTGAGGTCGAACCTCGGCAGCGTCGCGGGTGATGGCATGCGGTCTCCGTCGGTCGTCGGTCGGGTGCGGTCGTGGGCCGTGGGTCGGGTGCGGTCGTCGGTCGGGGTGTGCTCGTCGGTCGAGGCGCGGTTGCTCGGTCGGGTGCGGTCGGTTCGTCGTCGGGCGTCAGCCGTGGGCGGGCGGTCGGAAGTGGTCCGCCCAGAACGCGCTCATCCCGCCCACCCGGCCCGGCACCAGCGGGTGCTCGCGGCAGTCCGCGGCGAGGTCGTCGAGGCGGCGGGCGATGTCGGCCCTCGCCACGTCCGGCCGGGACACGGGCGCGGGCCGCCCGTCCAGCTCGAACGACGGCCCGGCGGTCGTGCCCGGCCACCCCGAGGGCAGTGTCACCAGCAGTTCGGCCAGCGGGCGCATCAGCCCCGTCATCATGTCGATCGCCGCGTTCATCAGATCGGAGCGGCGCAGACTCCCGTCCGGGCGCTCCCCGAAGTGCTGCGCCATGAGCTGGAGCGCCATGAAGTAGGCACGGTTGAACAGCCCCATGACCGACCGGGCGTCGGGGTCGGTGACCGTCACCATGGCCCCGTTCCCCCGGCGCAGGGTCGGGTTCCGTACGACGGGATGGGCCGGGTTCCACGGGCCGCCCCGCGCGCCGCCCGGGTGCGCCCCCGCCCCGCCGGGCGCGCCGCGCAGCAGCTCGCCGATCCGCAGGAACGAGGCGTAGTGCGAGGTGTCGGCCCCGCGCGGGGCGAGCACCCCGCCCTCCCCCTGCTCGGTGATGACGTCGATCGCGAACAGCGCGCTGGAGAGGTCGTCGACCTCCATCTGGTAGTCGGGGTGGCGCCGGTCGACGGACTCCCGCAGAAAGAGATGGTGCTCCCCGCCTCCCCTGCCCCGGTCCACGGGGAACAGGTCCGGGACGGATCGCAGCCCCTCCCGGATGTCCGCGTACAGCTCGCTCAGCGAGGCGTAGGGCCGCGCGCCGCCCCCGTTCGCGTACGTTCGCGTGCCGCCCCCGCCCCCGTACGTTCGCGTGCCGCCCCCGCCCGTCCGAGGCCCGCTCCCGCCCGTCGGCAGGCCGTCGCCCCCCTTCACCCCTTCCATCCCCTCCGTGCCGGTCATCCCGCTCGTCCGCACCTCGCCGACGAGGTCGTCGGGCCGTTCGATCAGCGCGAACCGCTCGACGCTGCCGGGCCCCAGCCGTTCCAGGGCGAGATCCAGCGGCAGGGGCAGCTCGTGGTTGACGGTGCCGAAGTCGACCAGGGGGACGGCGAAGGGCTCGCCGACGGCCGTGAGGATGTTGCCGACGAGCAGGAAGTGGACCATCTCCTCGCGGGCGACGGTCAGCAGCATGCCGCGGATGCCCTCGTCCAGGGTCTCGCCGCCGTCCCCGCAGGCGAGCCGGAGCTGCCCGGGTGTCCACAGACCCCGGCGTACGTACTCCCGCCCGGCGCCGTATACGGGGACCGAGTAGGCCGCGTACAGATACTGGAGCATGACGGCCAGCTCCAGCGTGGCGGCGTCGCGCAGCAGCCGGACGAGGCGGCCCCGTGAGTCGGCACCCCCGCCCCTGGCCCTGGCCCCGGCGCGCCCGCCGCCTTCCGCCGGGGCCGTCAGAACCAACCGTTCCGGCGACTGCCGGGCCCGTAGATAGGTCAGCAGCAGACGCGCCTTCGGCTCGGACAGATCCCGGGTCGGCGGCATGTAGAAGGTCTTCGCCTTGTTGCGCGGGTCGCACATCTGCCAGATCAGCTTCGCGTACGTCTCCACCTTGCACCGGTCCGCGAGGCTGAAGACCTCCTCCTTCATGAACGAGTACAGCTGCTCGTAGCACGCGAGGACCTCCCGGTGGACGAGGTCGAAGGTCGCCTCGTCGGGGGTGGTCCCGGACAGCCGCCAGTCGTCGGGGAGCACCCGCAGCGACAGATGACCTGCGCCGGGCCAGAAGCCGAGCGCGTCGTCGTGGTCGTAGCCGAGGGCCGCCGAGCCGGGCTGGTCCGGGTCGCAGGGCAGATCACCGGCGTCGGCGGAGAGCAGGACGCGGGCGGTACCGGCCGCCGCGCCCCGCAGGGTGAACCAGCCCTGGCCGGTGCGGTCCGTGTCCAGGACACAGGCGCTCGACCAGGCCCCGTCCCCGTTCCCGCTCCCGTCCCCGCTCCCGGTTCCGGTGCCGTCCCGCCGTCCCGCGCGCAGCCGGACGATGTCGAGGTCCGCGCACCGCGCCTTGGGGTTCCGCGCGGCCGGATGGCGCGGCAGGGCCCTGGGGTTGAAGAACTGCCGTACGCCGATCCCGCCGACGGCCGCCGGACGGCCCCGGACGAAGGACCGCACCAGCACCTCGACATCGTGGTCCGCGTCGTCCGGGCCCCGGGGATGCTCCAGGATCAGCGACGCGTCGTCGACCTGGACGTTGATCTCCTTCTCGCGCAGCAGTGTCCCGGGGGCGTATGGGCCGCTCCCGGTGCCCGTCAGACACAGCGCCTCCTCGGCCACGGCGCTCGCCGGGAGTTCGGCGGGGACCGTCACCACCCCGCTGGCCAGGGCGTACGCCGCCCCGGTATACGCCTGCCGGGGGACGCGGGCCACCAGCCGTCCGCTGTCCGCCGTCCGCAGTTCGAGATCGCCGAGGTCGACCGGCACCGGGAGGGCGGCCTCTGCCGCCGGTCCCGGGAGGGCGGCCTCTGCCGTGGTGCCGTCCGCCGCCCGGACGGTGGCGGGCACCGCGGTGATCATGTTGAGGGTGACGTGGTCGTCCGTGAGCCCGACGGTGAGAGGGCGCAGACCGGCCGTCCGGCCCGCCGCCGTCGCGTGTGCCGTGTGCGCTGTGTGCGGACGTTCCGGTACGAGCAGCCGCCCCGCCGGGTAGGTGCGCGGCTCGTCCGGGCGCCAGGGGGCGATCGTCCCGCGCAGCAGCCACCGTCCCGGTCGGCCGGGCGCCCGCGGGGCGGACGGATGGCCGAGCGCGAACTGCACCACCAGACCGCCGAACTCCCCGGCCGCCGCCGTGTCCCGCAGCCGCCGCGCGGCGGGGGACAGCGCCGTCTCGTCGAGCCAGGTCAGCCCCTCGTCCCCGCCGCCCACGACGAACTGGTGCAGCGCCGACCGCCGCCGCCCGTGCGCGGACGGGTGGTGCCACCGCGGCGGGTGGAAGCCGTGGACGTCCCCGGTGGCCATGTAGCCGACGTCGTGGGAGCGTCCCGCGCGGCCGAAGCAGAACCGGCCGACCATGAGCGTCGTGGTCCAGTCGGACGCCGGGTCGACGTCGAAGACCCGGGCCCGGTTGACCGTGGTGGCCAGGTACTCGTTGTAGTGCCCCCACAGGTCGACCCGCCGTCCCACCACCGGGTCGGCGGTGTCGAAGTCGCCCGCGGCGCTCTCGGCGCTGACGATCCGGGCGTCGACCGAGAAGTGGCCGTTGCCGGAGAAGTCCTCCCCCTTGCCGGAGAAGTCCTCGCCCTTGGCGGACAGGTCCTCGCCCCTGGTGGTGGAGCGGGTGGCGGCGGAACGGGTGGCGGGGGAGCGGGTGTCGGCGGAGTGGGGCCCGGCCGCCGCCGGACGGACCGCGCCGCCGGGCCCCGGGCCCAGCCGGTCGCGCGGGTCCAGCCGGTCCAGTCGGTCGAGGCTGTCGTGGTACTCGGCGGCCGGCCGATGCGCCGGGAAGGCCCGCCCGTCGCCGGTGAGCGCGGTGTTCGTGGCCAGGTCGACAAGGCCGCTGCGGGGCCCGGTGGGCAGCCGGACCACCGCCGTGCCGCGGAAGTGCAGCCGGGGCAGATCGAAAACGCTCATGCGGTGTCCTCCGAGCCGGGGGAGCCTGCCGGGCCGTCCGAGCCGATGGGGCCCCTGCGGGACGACCGTCCCGGGGCGACCCCGCAGGCGTTCACACCGGACCGTTCGAGCGGGCCGGACGGGTGGTCGCCAGAACGCGGCGCGCCGTGCGGGGCTCGTACCACTCGATGCCGTGCGCGACGTCGATCGCCGACTCGATCGCGCCCTCGATCCACGCGGGCTTCGACGAGCAGTGCTCACCGGCGAAGTGGAGCCCCCGCTGCGGCCGGGCCGCCTCCCGCCGCTCCGCCTCGCGGAGGACGGCCTCCTGGCCCCAGCGGACCGTGGCCGCGCCCCGGGACCACCGGTGGGTGCCCCAGTCCCGGCCCGCCACGCCCAGGACCATGCCCGGACGGCGCAGCTCGGGGTGGATCACGCTCAGCTCCCTGGTGACGACCGCGACCCGCTCCGCCTCGCTCAGCCGGCTCAGCGCGTCGGCGTCCGGGCCGATCGAATAGCTGGCGAGCAGCACCGCGCCGAGCGCCGGATCGCCCTCGGCGGGCGGGTAGTAGGTCTGCCGCACATGGCCCCCGGTGAAGGAGGCACCCCCGCTGATCCCGTCCTTCTCCCAGAACGGTTCCCGGCAGTGGAAGGCCAGCTTCGTCGCCCCCCAGTAGGCCGTCTGCCGGACGATGTCCAGCTTCTCCTGGTCGAACCCGGTCAGCCGCATTCTCCGCAGCACCGGGAACGGGATGGTGCACACCACGTAGTCGCAGTCCAACGAGGTGACCTTGGTGCCCTGACGGAGTCGCAGCAGGACCGATTCGTCCCGCACATGGATGCCCACGACCTCCTGACCGGTGGTGATCCTGCCCCGGATACGGGCGGCGAGCCGCCGGGGAAGCGCCTCCATCCCGCCGCGCAGCCGCACGATGGTGGAGCTGGTCTCGTCCAGCACATCATCGAGGAAACGTTCCAGCCTGGGCGGGCAGATGGACCGGGCCCGGGGGTGGTCGGCGAAGAAGGCGTGCAGGTCGATCCGGTTCTCGGCGCCGCCGCACCGGTAGGGCGTCACATCGACGCGGTCGACGAAGTCCAGCAGTTCCACACCGGTGTCGCCGGAGAGTCCCGCACAGAAGTGACGGGGGGCGATGGCCCTGATGCTGGCGTCCAGCCAGGCGCCGAACAGGAGGGTGTCGTCCCGGTAGTTCCGGTGCGGCAGCCGGGCGGCGAATTCGGCGACCAAGGTCCTGTGCGCCTCGCGTACCCGGAGATAACCGCCAGACGTGGCGAGATAGGCGGCGTCGTCCGAGAACAGCGTCCGGAATTCATGTACCTGGTTCTGGAGGCCGAGTTCGGCGATGTAATGCAGGGTGAGCCGGTGTGCCGAGGGAATCCGCATCGCGCCGAGTTCGGCGAAGGGACCGTTCCGGCCGCGCCCGGCGAAATGGTGGGTGTGAATCCGGCCGCCGACCTCCTGGCTTCCTTCGATGATCTGGACCTGGTGTCCCAGGCGTTCCAATTCATAGGCCGCCACCAGACCGGCGATACCGGCGCCGATGACCGTGACCTTCTTGGGTGCGGCGACCGCGCCGTCCGGCCCGTCGATCTCCCGCGGGGATACCGTCACAGGACTCCTCCGATGCCACGCCTTTCCCGGACCCGGAAAGAGCGATGCCGGGGATTGCTTGTCCGCCATTGTTCGGGCGGCGGCGCCCCGCCCGTATCCCCCGTCGAACGCCGGTACGGACGGGTTGAGCGTCGGCCCGTGACCGCGAACGGGGTGGCCCGGCGCCGTGACCCTGCGCGAACGCGCGGGGTTTTCGCCGCACCGCGACCGAGGGGCCGGGACGGGGCGATGCTGCGTACGCGGCTCGACGGGCCGGACCTGACCCGACGGGCCGGACACGGGCTCAGCCGACCGCGGCGGCTCCACAGCTGTAAACGGCTCCACGGCTCCACGGCTGTACACGGCTTCACGGCTGTACGCGGCCAGCGAGCAGTACGGGGCGGTGTGCGCGCGTTCGTCCCGTACCGGCAGCAGCGCCGCGGCACCGGCATGCACGGCCGCGGACCGAGAGCAACCAGGACCCCCAGCGCGAGATCCGGGCACGAGAACCCCGCACGAGAACCCCGACGGAGGCGACGTTGACACGCGTGCTGATCGCTACCACACCGGCTCCCGGACACGTCGTCGGCGTGTTCGCGGTCGCGCGGGAGCTGGTCCGGCGCGGACATGAGGTCCGCTGGTACACGGGCGAGGTCTTCCGCGCCCGGGTGGAACGGACCGGGGCACGCTTCGAACCCATGCGCGCCGGGCTCGACTTCGGCGGCAGGAGCCGCGAGGAGGCGTTCCCGGAACACGCCGGCCTCACCGGCCTCACCAGCTTCACCACCGGCATCCGGGACATCTTCTACCGGACCGCACCGGGCCAGTCGCACGACCTCCTCGCGGTGCTCGACCGGTTCCCGGCCGACTGCCTTCTCGCCGACGACATGTGCTACGGCGCCTGCTTCGCCGCCGAGCGCACCGGCACCCCGCTGGCCTGGGTGAACAACTCCGTCTACATCCTCGGCAGCAGGGACACCCCGCCGCTCGGCTGGGGACTGCTGCCGAACGCCTCACCGCTCGGCCGGGTACGTGACGCGCTGCTCCGCCGCCTCACCGACCGGATCGTGATGCGGGGCCTGCGCCGCGAGGCCGACCGCGCCCGCGCCCTCGTGGGACTGGACCGGCTGCGCACCGCCGCCCTGGAGAACATCGCCCGCCCGCCGGACCTCTATCTGATGGGCACCGTGCCGTCCTTCGAGTTCCCCCGCGCGGATCTGCTTCCGGGCACCCACTTCGTCGGCGGACTCCTCGGACCGCCCCCGGACGACCCGTTCGACCCGCCCGGCTGGTGGGAGGAGCTGCGTGGCGGCGACCGCCCCGTGGTGCTGATCACCCAGGGCACCACGGCGAACGACGTCGGCCGGCTGCTCGTCCCCGCCGTCCGCGCGCTGGCGGACCTGGACGCCCTCGTCGTGGTCACCACCGGAAGCACCCTCGACGTCGACCGGCTGCGGCCGTTGCCGGGAAACGTCCGGCTGGAACGGTTCGTCCCCTACCACCATCTGCTGCCGCACGTGGCGGTGATGGTGACCAACGGGGGCTACAACGGCGTCAACGCGGCCCTGGCGCAGGGGGTGCCCCTGGTCGTCGCGCCGGGCTCGGAGGAGAACCCCGACGTCGCCGCGCGGGTCGCCTGGACCGGCGCCGGTGCCGTCCTCGGCCGGCGGGCCGTGTCCGAGGCCCGGCTGCGCGCCGCGGTCACCGCCGTACTGCACGACGGGCGCTACCGACGGCGCGCCCGTGCCCTGGCCCGGGAGCACCGGGGCCGCGACGCCCCGCGCCGGGCCGCCGAGCTGATCGAGTCCCTGGCCGGAGCCCCGGGCCAGATCCCCATCGGAGGTGTCACACGATGAACGTCACCGGACGCGCCGCTGCCGAACGCTTCACCACCGGACCGGTCACCACCGGACCGGCCGTCACCGAACCGGCGGTCACTGAACCGGCCGTCGCGGGGCGGGCCGTCGCCGGGCGGACCCGTCTGGCACAGGCTCCCGCGACGAGCATGCCGACGGACCCGGGGCCGTTCGACTGCATGCCGGAGCTGCTGGCCGCCGCGCGGGTCGCGCCGGTCGTCCGCATCCCCTATCTGGACCGGCACGCCTGGGTCGTGTGCGATCCGGAGCTGGTCCGGGTCGCGCTCACCCACCCCGCGCTCGCCAAGGACGTGACCCTGGTCCCCGCCTGGATGCGCAAGCCGGGGCTGATGCTGGGCTCGCAGCCCGACCCCGAGTACGCCCGCACCATGATCATGAGCGATGGAGCCCACCACGCCCGGATCCGGCGGCTGCACGCGTCGGTGCTGAGCCCGCGCAACACCGAGACCTGGGGCGCGCGGGTCGGCGTCCAGGTGGACGGTTTCCTGGACGAGCTGGAACGTTCCCGCTCCTCCGGGCCCGGCGAGCCCGGCGGAACGGGCGGAACCAGCACGACGGGCGATTCCGGTGAGCCCGGTGAGGTCAACGTGGTCACGGCCTACACCCACCGCGTCCCGCTCGCGTTCATCTCCGAGATGCTGGGCCTGCCCCCCGGGGCGCGGGAACAGCTCCGTTCCATCACCGACGTCATCCTCTACTCCTCCGACTACCCGGACCGTGCCCGCGCGGTCGGGGCGCTGTACGGGGCGGTCGAGGGCTGGGTCCGCGACCCGGCCCCGCTGCGGGACGGGGTGATCACGGGCCTGCTGTCCGCCGCCACCGGTCCGGACGCGGCGGACGGTCCGGACGCGGCGGTCACCGAGGGCGAGGCCGTCGTCTGGACCCTGGCGATGATCATCACGGGGTACGAGACGACCGGGAGCCTGATCTCCACCGCGCTGTACGAGGCGCTGCGACGGCCCTGCGACGAGCGCCCGCGCACCGACGACGAGATCAGGGCCTGGGTCGAGGAGACGCTGCGGGTGCACCCCCCGTTTCCCCATCCGACCTGGCGTTTCGCCACCGAGGACATCGACATCGGCGGGTTTCTGATCCCCCGTGGAGCCCCGGTGCAGGTCAATATCGCGGCGGCGAACCGGCGACCGGACGAGGGAGCCGACAGCTTCACGCCGGAGCGCGCCGGGCAGGGCCACCTCTCCTTCGGCCTCGGCCCGCACTACTGCATCGGCGCCTCGCTGGCCCGGCTGGAGGCACAGATCGCGGTCCGCGGATTCCTGCGCCGGTTCCCGAGGGCGCGGCTGAGCACCCGTACCGCCGTCGCCTGGGAGTCGGAGTGGATGATCCGCAGGATGAGCGCCCTGCCCGCCGTGCTGCTCTGACGGCGCCGGACCTGCTCACGTTCACATGGATATGCGGATATATAGATATGGGGGAACGATGGCTCCGCGCTCCGAAGCTCCGCGCTCCGACGCTTCTCGCTGCGACGCTCCGCGAACCGACGCTCCGGACACCGACGCTCCGCGCACCGATCTGAAGGCGCTCGTGCTCGCGGGCGGCTCCGGCTCCCGGCTGTGGCCGATCACCCACACATCGGCCAAGCAACTCGTCCCGGTCGCGGGCAAACCCGTCCTGTTCTACACCCTGGAGGCCATCGCCGCCGCGGGCATCCGGGAGACCGGCGTCGTCGTCGGTGACACGGCCGCCGAGATAGAGTCCGCGGTCGGCGACGGCTCGCGGTTCGGTCTGGACGTGACCTACCTGCCGCAGCGGGCGCCCCTGGGCCTGGCCCACGCCGTGCGGATCGCCCGCGACTACCTCGGTGACGCCGACTTCCTGATGTACCTCGGCGACAACTTCCTCGTCGACGGTGTCAGCGCCGCCGTGCGGCGGTTCCGGACCCACCGTCCGGACGCCCAGATCATGCTGACCCGGGTGGCGGACCCGCGCGCGTTCGGCGTCGCCGAACTGGACCCCCTCGGCCGTGTCACCGGCCTGGAGGAGAAACCCGAGCGGCCGAGGAGCGATCTCGCACTGGTCGGCGTCTATCTCTTCACCCCCCGGGTGCACGACGCCGTGTGGGGGCTCAAGCCCTCGTGGCGCGGCGAACTGGAGATCACCGACGCGATCCAGCAGATGATCGACGAGGGCCGCCGGGTGGACGCCACCATCGTCTCCGGCTACTGGAAGGACACCGGCAATGTCGCCGATCTGCTGGAGGTCAACCGCCTGGTCCTGGACGGAATCGAGTCCGACCGCCCGGGCGAGGTCCACTCCAGCGAACTGATCGGCCGGGTGGTGGTCGAGAAGGGCGCGACCGTCACCGGCTCCCGGATCGTCGGCCCGGTGGTCGTCGCGGCGGGCTCCCTGGTCCGCGACTCCCGGATCGGCCCCTTCACCTCCATCGACCGGGACTGCGCGGTGGTCGACAGTGAGATCGAGGACTCCATCGTGCTGCGCGGGGCGACCATCACCGGGGTGCGGCGCGTCGAGTGCTCGCTGATCGGACGGGAGGCCGAGGTGCTGTCGCGACCCCGCGCCGACGGCGGACAGGGGGCCCACCGCCTCGTCCTCGGCGACCACAGCACGGTGCGGATCGCATCATGAGGATCCTGGTGACCGGCGGCGTCGGCTTCATCGGCTCGCACTTCGTCCGCGGCCGGGTCCACGAGGACACGGTGACCGTGCTCGACAGACTGACCTACGCCGGGAACCCCGCCAACCTGGAACCCGTCGCCGGGCGCTTCACCTTCGTCCACGGCGACATCTGTGACGCGGCCCTGCTCAAGGAGGTCGTCCCCGGCCATGACCTCGTCGTCAACTTCGCCGCCGAGTCCCACGTCGACCGGTCGATCGCCGGCGCGGGCGAGTTCGTCCGCACCAACGTCCTCGGGGTGCAGACCCTGCTCCAGGCATGCCTCGACGCGGGCATCCCGAGGGTCGTCCAGGTCTCCACCGACGAGGTGTACGGAAGCATCGACACCGGCTCCTGGGACGAGACCGCCCCGCTCAGCCCGAACTCGCCCTACGCCGCCTCCAAGGCGGCCGGCGACCTGATCGCGCTCGCCTACGCCCGGACCCACCGGCTGCCGGTCAGCATCACCCGCTGCGGCAACAACTACGGTCCGTACCAGTACCCGGAGAAGCTCGTCCCGCTCTTCGTCACCCATCTGCTCGACGGCCGGAACGTGCCGCTGTACGGAGACGGCGGCCATGTCCGCGACTGGATCCACGTCGACGACCACTGCCGCGCCATCCGGCTGGTCGCCGAACGCGGCGCGCCGGGCGAGGTCTACCACGTCGCCGGAACCGCCGAACTGACCAACATCGAACTGACCCTGCGGCTGCTCGACGCGCTCCACGCCCCCGGGCAGCGCGTCGAGCCGGTGCCCGACCGCAAGGCCCACGACCGCCGCTACTCCCTCACCGACGCCAAGCTGCGCGCACTCGGCTACGCCCCGCGGATCGCGTTCGAACGGGGCCTCGCCGAGACCGTCGCGTGGTACGCCGCCCACCGCCCCTGGTGGGAGCCGCTGAAGGAACACGTTCCCCTGGCGCGAACAGGGCTCACGCCGTGAAACGGATCAGCGCCGTACGGGACTGGATGCCCAGCTTCCGGTAGATCTGCCGCAGATGGAACCCCACCGTGTGCGGGGAGATGTACAGATGGCGCGCGGCCTGCCGGTTGGTGAGTCCCCCGGCCACCAGCTCCGCCACCTTCCGCTCCGTCGTGGTCAGACTCTCCCAGCCGGAGACCGGGCGTTTCGTGTGCGTCCAGTGCCGCCGCCGCACACCGAGTTCGCGCAGCCGGGCCCGTACCCGCGCGGCGTCCCACTCGCCGCCGAGCGCGCCGTAGGCGTTCATCGCCCGGTCCAGCTCGCCGATCGCGCGCTCGTGCTCGCCGCGGTCGAGCAGCAGACCGGCGTGGTCCTCGGCCACCGAGGCGCGGGCCCACGGATTGCGGTGCAGCAGGCCCGCGCGGTCCACACCCTCCGCGTCCTTCCCGGCGAGGGCGCGGGCGTGCGCCGCCGAGGCGAGCACCGCGGGGACGCAGGGGTTGTGCGCCTGGAGCTGGTCCACCGTGTCGACGACCGTCTTCACGAGGCCCGGCAGATCCGCCGCGAGCGCGCAGCGGACGCACCAGGCGGCGGCGGCCGGGTCCACGAGGACGAGTTCCCGGAGCCCGCCGGGGCGTTCACCGATCTCCGCGAGGACGTCCGCCGCCGCGCGGGCGTCCGTCCGGGCCTCGGCCAGTTGCGCGCTCAGCAGATCGCGCGCGGCCGACCAGGGGCTGGACGCGTGCTGCGGAAAGCCCTGGTCCAGGGTTCTGAGATGGTCCTCGGCCCGGGCGAGCGCCCCCCGGCGCAGCGCGGCGTGGGCCAGTACCAGCCACGCCTGCGGCGCGAGCAGCGGCACATGCGGGCCGCCGTCCGCGCCGACCCCGGTCCGCGCCGCCTCCTCGGCGTCGTCCAGGCGTCCCAGGGCGAGGTGCAGCGGCGCCCGGAGCAGGGCCGCGACGGCGGCGGCCGGTGTTCTGGCCCCGGTGGCCGCCGAGGACCCGGCGGCGCCGCCGCTCCGGGTCGAGCGCCGGACCACCGCCGCGGCCTCCTCGTACTCGTCGGTCCTGGTCAGCGCGAAGGCGAGAAACCAGCGCGGGTCGAGGAGCCGTGCGTCGTCGCCCCCGGGGTCGAGCGCGACGGCTTCCCGCAGGGTCTCCACGGCGGAGCCCACCTTCCCGTCGCGCCACTGGCCGAACGCATGGAAGATCATCGCGACCTGTACGGCCTGGGCATGGGGGTCGGGCGCACTGATGATCTTCTGCGCGCGTTCCGGAGCGGTGCTGTCGCCGGTCAGATAGGAGGCGGCGAGATGGGTGATCACAGCCTCGCGGCGCGGGCGGCCGCCCTGCTGCGCCGCCAGCGCGTCATCCGCCGCCCGGCGCGCCATCGGAGCGTTCCCGAGGAGCAGCAGCGCGGTCGACATGGACGCCTGGAGCGCGGCGATGTCCTCGGCGGCCCCGGTGGTCTCAGCGGTCCCGACGACCCGGGCGCCCCCGACGGCCCTGGTGCCCCCCGCGCTCCGGGCGTTCTCGGTGCCCCGGACGGTCCCGGTGGTCCCGGTGCCCCGGGTGGTCCGGGCGTCCTCGGCGGAGACCGGGGCGGCGAGCCCGGTGGCCTCGTCGATCGTCTCCCGGGCCAGGGTGATCGCCCGGTCCAGCTCGCCCGCCCGGGTGTACGCCTCGACCGCCGTCCGCGCCAGCCGCACCCGTTCGGGCTGCCCGGGGGAGAGCAGCTCCATACAGCGGATCGCCAGCCGTGCCGCGGTCGGCGGATCGGTGGCGAGCAGCTTCCGGGCCCCCTCGGCGATGACGCGCAGCTCCTCCGCGTTGCCGTGGTGGGCGACATGGACGAGCTGGAGCGCGGCGCGCTCCACACCGCCGGGGCGCGACAGCAGCATCTCGGCCGCCTGCCGCCGCAGCAGTACACAGACCGGGGGCGGCACCGAGTCGAGCAGAACCCGCCAGATCGGCTCGCTGCGGAACGCGAGGTCGTGCTCACCGCAGACCAGGAGCCCTTGGACGACGGCCTCGTCCACCGCCGTCAGCAGACCGGCCGGCGCCTGGCCGAGCAGCGTCGACAGATCCTCCGGCGCGAACGGGGAGCCGAGTACCGCCGCCAGCCGCAGGGCCCTCAGGGTGGATTCGGAGAGTGACCGCAGATCTCTCCGGACCCATGCGGAGAACCGTTTCGGCACCGGCGCCGGGAGACGGACACCGCCCCCGGCGGGAATACGGCCGGGGGCGGTGCCGTGCACGATCCGCGAGAGGCCGTCGACGACGTGGACATCACCGTCCTCCACCAGTCCGCGCATCAGCTCGATCACCGCACGGGGCGTGCCGCCGACGCACTCCGCCAGCGCGAGGAGCGCCGGGTCGGGGACGGCTCCGGTGCAGTCGGTGACCAGCCGCGTCAGCGCGTCGCCCGAGAGCGGGCCCAGCTCCCGCACGGCCTCCACCAGGATGCGGTCCCGGAGCCCGCCGACGCAGGCCCGCACCGGATCGTACGGAGCGGTGTCGCGCATCGCGCCCCCGTCCGGATCTCCGGCCGGGTCCCAGGCCGGGCCCCGGGCAGGGGGCCGGTCGGAGGTGAAGGCGAGCAGCCACACCACCGGGCGGGTCCGGAAGGTCACGATCAGATCGGACAGCGCCGTCAGCGCGGACGGACCGGCCCGGTGCAGATCGTCGAACACCACGAGGGTGCGGGTGGGCTCGGCGTCCCTGGCCAGCCGGGCCCGCGCCGCCTCGATCACGGCACGGGCACCGGCGGGCGCCCGGACGGCCCCGGGGGCGGCGCCGGACCCGGAGCCGTCCGGAGCACCGCCGTCACCGGTGTCGGCACCGGCACCACCGCCGGGACCGCTTCCGGCACCACGGCCGGGACCGCTTCCGGCGTCACCGCCAGCGCCGCCGCCGCGGCTCCCGACGACGGCGAAACTGTTCCGCTCGGCGGCACCGACGGCCTCCCCGAGCAGACGGGTCTTGCCCGCCCCGGGCGCGGCCTCCACCAGAAGAACCACCCCCCGGCGGGAATTTGCCACGGCGCGCAGATGCGCACAGATCTGCGCGAGCTGTCGTTCCCGGCCATGCATCTGCGGCAGTGTTCGTGCGTTGGGCATCCACGCGCTCCCTATCACGATGACGACGACGGGAAGGAACGAGTACATCGCCCTCGTCTCGGTGCACGCGTGGCGCACGGTGCGGGTTCGCGTCCTTTGGCCGGACGGTGCCGAAGCCGCCACCGGTACGACAGGGAAAGACCGGGTGGAACGGGTGCGGGAACCGGCCATGGGGGCGGACCGCACGGGTGGCCCGTCCGCCCGGACCGGCCACCGCCGGGCGGACAGGCCGGGAGAGACGGCCGGGGAGACCGGGAGAAACGACCGGAGAGGGTCAGACGGCCCGGGAGAACCGCCATACGTTGTCCACCCGCGTACCGGGAACGCCCTCGGGCGACGAGCACGGCCGCTCCACCGCCTCCAGGGTCTCCACCCGCCACCCCTCGGGCAGCGCCAGCCGCTCCAGCAGCCCGTCGAGGGTCGGGAACTCCGCGTGGAAGGGGTGTTCGTGCTGCCACGACGGCCAGGCGCCGTGCATCACCACGAGCAGCGTCCCGCCCGGCGCGACCGCCTCGGCCGCCAGGCTCAGCACCCGGTCCTGGTCCAACGCCACGGGCGACTGAAGGAACTGCGCGTTGACCAGGTCGTACCGACCCTCGGGGAAGGTCTTCCCCAGCTCGTGCCGCTCCCAGGAGAGACGCTCGGCGACCCCGGCCTCCCCGGCCTCCTCGGCATGGAGCGCCGCCCTCCGCAGCGCGGTCGCCGAGATGTCCACCCCGGTGACCCGCCAGCCCCGGGCGGCCAGCCAGACGGCGTCGGCGCCTTCCCCGCACCCGAGGTCGAGAGCCGTCCCCGGCTCCAGCCCCTCGACCTCGCGCACCAGCAGCGGATTGGGGCGACCACTCCATATCCGGTCGCTGACCTGGTAGCGCTCCTCCCAGAACACCGTCGGATCGGCGGAGTGGGCTGCGGCATCGTGATCGGCGGACGTGGCGGGTGTGGTGGACATGAGCACTCCTCGTCGCAACAGCGGAGACGGCGATGGCCCGGCCGGTCGGACGACCGGCGCGGCCACGGCCAGCATCACCCCGCCCCCGTGGAACACCAAGAATTGTTGCCGGAACGGCAACCCGTGGTCCCATCCGCGCGCGCTCCGCCCGGTTCCTGCCCCCGGATTCCCCGTCGGCGGTTCTCCTTGACGCTCCGAAGCGCACCGCCGCATCATCGGAACGAGGCGGCACCACCGCGACGAGGGCCGCACCATCAGAACGGGAACGGGAACGGGAACGGGAACGGGAACGGGAACGGGAACGGGAACGGGAACGAGTCGGGACGAGCGGGGAACGCACGGAGACACGCGGAAACGCGTCGACGCCCCGACCCGCCGACGGAGACGGACACGGCCGCGATCCGAGGAGTCCGCATGGCGCTGCACCGCCTGATCTCCGTCACCATGGGCGTCCCCGACGTGGCCAAAACCGCCGCCTACTACACCGACTTCGGCCTCGCGCCCGACGGGGACGGCTGGTTCGCCACCCGGGACGCCGGGCGGCAGCTCCGGATCGTCCGCGCGGCCACCCGCCGCCTGCTGGAGCTGCGGGTGGCCGCGGACACCCCCGACGACCTCGCCGCCGCCGCGTCCCGGCTCGACCGGCTCGGCGTCCGCAGCACACTCACCGGAACCGCCCTGACCGCCGTGGACCGCGCCGCGGAAGTCCGGGTGGTGATCGAGACCGCCCCCCGTACCGTCCAGGACACCGTCCCCGCGCCCGCCGTCAACGGCCCCGGCCGCGCCGAGCGCACCGGGGCCCGTGCCCCGGCGGTGCTGCGCGAAGGGCCCGTCCGCCCCCGCAGGCTCGGCCACGCCGTCCTCGGGACCACCGACCTCACCGGGTCGACCGCCTTCTTCCGCGACGGGCTCGGCTTCCGCGCCAGCGACTACCTCAAGGACCACGGCGCGTTCCTGCGCTGCTCGACCGACCATCACAACCTGCTGCTGCTCGCCGCCCCGCTCGCCTATCTCCACCACACCTCCTGGCAGGTGGACGACGTGGACGAGATCGGCCGGGGCGCGACGGCCATGCTGGAGGGCCACCCCGAGCGGCATGTCTGGGGACTCGGCCGCCACTACGCGGGCTCGAACTTCTTCTGGTATCTGAAGGACCCGGCGGGCAACTTCTCGGAGTACTACGCCGACATGGACTGCGTCGTCGACGACGCGCTGTGGACCCCGGAGGTCCTGGAGGGCGCGAAGAGCCTGTTCAGCTGGGGGCCGCCGCCCCCGCCGTCCTTCCTCGACCCGGAGGATCTGGCGGCGCTGATGACGTCGTCGCACACCCCCGGGAACGGCGCGCGCTGAAGCCCTGACGGGAACGACCGACCGGCCGCGCCGACACCGCCTCCCGGGCCTCTTCCCCCAAGAGCTGGGCAACACCCCTCCACCGGCCGGGAAATTCCGGCCTACCCTTCGGTAAACCGGGGCCGTCCGCCGTTGCCTCCGGTCCCGGTGGCCCGGAGCATCGGTGGCTGTCATGTACATGCATGGTCGCCCTGCCCCGCTCCTCGCCGACCGGGGCCGGGCGGACCATCCACGCGCCACCGACCGGACAGAGGCTCCGATCCGT
Organism: Streptomyces clavuligerus; assembly: GCF_005519465.1. Classification (NCBI taxonomy): domain Bacteria; kingdom Bacillati; phylum Actinomycetota; class Actinomycetes; order Kitasatosporales; family Streptomycetaceae; genus Streptomyces; species Streptomyces clavuligerus. Next base: position 1,226,134 of record NZ_CP027859.1, read on the forward strand.
ATGAGACCACTCCGCCCGACCGCCCTCGCGACGGCCCTCGCCGCCGCCCTCACCACCGGCCTGCTCGGCGCCCCCACCGCCAGGGCCGACATGGGGCAGTGTCCCCCGTCCCACTTCTGCCTGTGGGAACACCTCGACTACACGGGCCGCCTCTACAGCTCCCCCGCGAGCGTCTCGTACATCGGCGCCGAGATGAACGACCACCCGTCGGCGTACTGGAACCGCACCCGGTGGTGGGTGACCCCGTTCTACGACGCCGACTACCAGGGCGGCTGCGTCATGAAGTCCCTGGGACCCGGCGCGTCCTTCCCGCGGCTCCCCGAGGACATGAACGACGTGATCTCGTCCTTCCTGGTGACCTCCAGCCGGATCTGCTGACCGGGGTCCATCGACGGCGTCGAGCGGCGGGCCCCGGGCCCGCCGCGCGGCTTCCGGGGCCCTCTATGCTGGGCCCGTGACAGGGACATCCGGGCCGGAACCGGCGCTGCGGGCGGACGCCGCGCGCAATCGTGCCCGGGTGCTGCGGGCCGCCCGTGAGCAGGTGGCCGCCGGGGCGGAAGCGCTCCAGCTCAACGCCGTCGCCCGGCTCGCGGGCGTCGGCGTCGGCACCGTCTACCGGCACTTCCCCACCCCGCACGCCCTGTGGGAGGCGCTGTCGGCGGAGCGCTTCCAGGAACTCGTCGACGAGGCACGGGCCGCCGCCGACGACGAGGACGCGCTCGCGGGTCTGCACCGCCTGCTGCGGTTCACCCTCGCCCGCGCGCTGGAGGACACCGGTTTCGCCGCCGTCCTCGCGTCCGCGGGTGACGCCGAGGCGCGGACCTCGGAGCTGAAGAACGAACTGGACGCCTCCGTCGCCCGGCTGCTCGACCGGGCCCGCCGGACCGGTGCCGTCCGGCGCGATGTCGGGGCGGACGATGTACGCCGACTGCTCTGCGGCATCGAGCACGCCGTGCGCTCCGGCGGCGGCGGCAGCGGCAGCGGTGGCGGCAGCGGTGTCGGTGGCGGTGGCGGCAGCGGTGGCCCGGCCCGTGCCGAGCTGTACCTCGGCGTTCTCCTTGAGGGCCTGCGCCCGCCGCGCTGACCCGGCCCGACTCCCGCGCCCGCCAGGGCGGTTGCTCCTCCCTCAAGTCAACCGGATGGCTATCCGGTTGTGTTAGCGTGCCTCCAGCGAAGTGGATAGCTATCCGTTTCGCTGGGAACGAAGTGGCGACGGCGACAGCGGTGGCGACGACGGAGGGCAGAGCCATGGATCGACGACGGGCAGTGGTGACAGCGGGAACCGGCGGAATCGGCCTGGAGACGGCGAAGGGGCTGGCGGCGCAGGGGTTCACCGTCACCGTGGTCGGCCGGGACGCCCAGCGGGGCGCCCGCGCGCTGGAGCGGATCGCGGCGGTCGCGACCGGCGGCGGCCCCGCGTTCCTGGCGGCCGACCTCTCCTCGCTCCGCGAGGTACGGGCCCTCGCCGCCCGGCTCGCCGCCGAGGGCCCGCTGCACATCCTCGTCAACAACGTCGGCGCGATGTTCCCCCAGCGGCAGCGGACCGTCGACGGCATCGAGGCGGGCTTCGCCGTCAACCACCTCTCGCCCTACCTGCTGACGGAACTGCTGCTCGACAGCCTCCGCGCGGGCGGGCCCAGCCGGATCGTGAACGTCAGCTCCGCCGCGATCCGGGTCGCGCGGCGCACCTTCGCCGCCGTCGAACCCCCGGGCGGCTACTACGGCTTCCACTGGTACGGCCGGGCCAAGCTCGCCAACCTCGTCTACACCCTGGACCTGGCGGAACGGCTGCGCGGCAGTGGCGTCACGGTCTTCGCGGCCGACCCCGGCGGCGCCGCGACCGACATGACCGACGGTACCCTGACCTCCCCGAAGGTGGTCTCCCCGCCGCTGAGGCTGCTGTGGCCGCTGGTCCGGCGCGCCTTCGAACGCTCCACCGCGGGCCCCGCCTCCCTGGCCGCCCGCTCCTCCGTCGCCGCCGCCACCGCGCCCGAGTTCGCGGGGCGGACCGGCCTGCTCATCGGCCCCCTGGCGGTCCCCGTCCCCGCCTTCCGGGGCAGCACCGACCCCCGCGCGGTCGCGGACGTCCTCCGGCTGAGCCGTGAGCTGGCACCCCTGCGCGCGGAGTGATCCACAGGGCTCTGTCCGGCCCGGCTCCGCACGGCTTCGGACCGATCCGCGCCCTGAGGGAGAAGCCGGGGCGCACGGGCGGCGGACGTGTGCTCCTCTGCGCCCGGAGGCGCCACCCCCAGCGCGGTACGGGGTCTCTCCCGGTGCGACCGCGCGCCCTAGCCTGGGTCCGCTCTTCCCGTCCGGCCGGTGTCCGTCGGCGCGTGGCCGCCCGGCCCGTCCGTCAGCCGTCCGTCAGCCGTTCTTCTCCAGGAGGGGTCCCATGTTCTCCTCGCGTGTCTCCGTCGCCGCCGCCGCGGCTGCCGCCCTGCTCGCCGTCGTGGGCGCCGGCACCGCCGCGACGGCGGCCCCGGCGCCGCTCGCGAGCCGTATCCACGACGGCAGCTTCGAAACCCCGAGAGCACCCGTCAACTTCTTCACCTCGTACTTCCCCGGGCAGTTCATGGGCTCGTGGTACGTGTCCGGCGGCGCCGTCGACCTGATCGGCGCGGGCACCTGGCAGGCGGCCGAGGGCGACCAGTCCATCGACCTCAACGCCCGGGGCGCCGTGAGCCAGACTTTCACGACGAACGTCGGCACCACCTACACGGTGACCTACTCGCTCGCGGGCAACCCCTACGACCTGCCCGCGCTGAAGACCGGCGAAGCCCTCATCGACGGCCAGAGGTTCCAGGAGTTCTCCTTCGACGTCACCGGCAAGACCTACGGCAACATGGGCTATGTGAGACGCCAGTTCACCTTTGTGGCCACCGGGACCACCACGACGCTCACCTTCGCCGGGACCATGAGCGCGACCGCCGCCAACGGCGCCGTCATCGACGATGTCTGCGTCGAAGCCCGGGGAACCTGGCCGAGCTGCGCCGGCGGATAAGCACACAGACCCCGTACCGCGCGAACGAGCCCGGCGGACCGTCCCCGACAGGGGCGGGCCGCCGGGCTCCCGCGCGTTCCGGGCCCCAAGGCTCGCTCCACCACCGTCCGGCGTGCGCGACGCCCCGGTGACTGCGCCGCGACGGTTGCGCCACACCCGCCCTGGCACGCTGCGACGGCGACAGCCCTCGGGCACCCCGGCTCGTCCCCGGCGCCGCTCCGGTGCCGGTACGGCGCCGACGCGGTGCCGATCGGCAAGGGGAAGTCCAGGGAGGCTCAGCCGATGACGCCGCCGAAGATCCGTCTGCCACGGCCCGAGGCCCTGGCGACGGCCACCGTCCCCAAGACCCGGCCGGGCGGGAGCGGAGCCACGCCGGACCGGGGGCGGACCGCGCCCCCGTCCAACGCGGCCGTCGCCGCCGCCCTCTCCGGCGGGCCCGGGCCCGTGGCGCACGGCCCGGGGCCCCGGGGAGCGCCCCCGGCGGGGCCGACCGGCGCAGGCAACGGCGCGGTCGCGGCGGCCCTCCAGACGCTTCCCGCGCCGGGCCCGGCCCCACAGGCCGCTCCGGCGACGGCCCCCGCCGCGCCCCGTTCGGCCGTATCGCCGGTGTCTTCCACGACAGCCCCGCCGCCCGGAGCCGGACCCGCGGCGCCGCAGCGGCCGGCACCCGCCGAACAGCCCGGCGGAGGGGAACGCTCCGGCGGCGGCGGAGGCCAGGCGGGAGGAGCCGGACGCCGCCCCGGGCCGCACGCGGACCCCAAGTTCGCCGCGCTCAAGGCCGATGTGAGCCGCAAGAAGCGGTCCGTGGCGACCTCGCACCCACCGGCCCGCACCGAGGCCGGGGCCGCGCAGGACGCCGCCCTGCCGCCCAAGGACGACGCCGTGGCCCAGGGCAAGGCCGCGAACGCCGAGAAGATGAACGCGGCGGAGCCCAAGTCCTTCGACAAGGAGGCGTTCATCCAGGCGGTCGAGAAGGCGATCGCCGCCAAGGCCCCCAAGAACCTCGACGAGGCGGACAAGTTCGCGGACTCCGGCAAGGCGGACGAGGTCCGCGCCGAGGTCAAGGGCTCCGTCGACGAGGGCAGGACCGAGTCCGCCGAGCAGATCGCCACCACCACGGCCGCCGCGCCGGACACCTCGGCCGCGCAGCAGAAGAAGGTCGTCCCCCTCACCGGCGACCGCCCCCCGGGCACCCCCGCACCCCCCGACGCGAGCAAGGCCGCGCCGGACCGGCTCCCCCCGTCGGCGACCGACATGTCCGAGGGCCCCGCCCGGGTGAACCGGGAGATGTCCGGCGCACAGGTCACCGAACGCCAGTTGAAACGGGCCAACGAACCGACGTTCACCAGGGCACTGGGCGACAAGAAGGCCGCCGAACGCCACTCCGCCACCGCCCCGCGCCAACTGCGCCGCCACGAGGCGGACGAACTGCGCACCACCACGGCCGACGCCCAGCGGAGCGGAGCCACCGCCATGGGCGCGATGGCCGCCCAGCGGGTGACCACCGGCCAGGGCGTCGGCTCCGGCAAGGGCAGGGCGAAGAGCCGGGACGAGGAGAAGCGGGCCCAGGTCACCGCGCTTCTCCAGGGCGTCTTCGACACGATGAAGAAAGACGTCGAATCCATTCTGGAGGGGCTGGAAAAACGCGTCGACGACCAGTTCACCCGGGGCGAGAAGGAGGCCAGGGACGCCTTCACCGCCGAACACCGGCGGAAGATGGAGGAGTACAAGGACCGCCGCTACTCCGGCGTCATCGGCAAGTTCCGCTGGATCAGGGACCTGTTCGTCGGACTCCCGGCGGAGGCGGACCGGATCTTCGACGACGCGCGCGCGGGCTATCTCCGCCGGATGCGCCAGGTGATCTCCGACGTCGCCACCACCATCGGCTCCGAACTCGACCGGGCCAAGCGGCGCATCGCCCAGGGCCGCACCGAACTCCAGGCCGCCGTCCGTAGGCTCCCCACCGATCTGCGGGCCATCGGCGCGGAGGCGGCCACCGAGTTCCAGGGCCGGTTCGACGACCTCGCCCAGTCCGTCGACGACAAGGCCACCCAACTCGTCGACACCCTCGCCGACAAGTACACCGAAGCCCTCAAGTCCGTCGACGCCGAGATCGCCAAGGAACGGGAGAAGAACCAGGGCCTCGTCCAGAAGGCCGTCAAGGCGATCATCTCCGTCATCGACACCATCCGGGAGCTGGGCCGACTGCTGGGAGCGGTCCTCGCCAAGGCGGCCGGCGCGGTCATGATGATCCTCCGGGACCCCATCGGCTTCCTGGGGAACCTGGTGCGGGGCGTGGGCGCGGGGCTGCGCCAGTTCCAGCAGAACATCGGCCGCCACCTCCAACAGGGCATCATGTCCTGGCTGCTGGGCCGCGCCACCGAGGCGGGGCTCCAGCTCCCCGAGAAGTTCGACGCCCGCGGCGTGTTCACCCTGCTGGCCGGGTTGCTCGGCCTGACCTGGGCGTCGATCCGGGCCAGGATCACCCGCCGGGTGCCGGAGGCGGCGGTCGCGGCGGCCGAGTCCGCCGTACCGCTGGTCGCCGCCGTCCGCAGACAGGGCATCGCCGGGCTGTGGGACGACATCCGGGCCCGCGTCGGCGATCTGCGCAAGACCCTCGTCGACAAGGTCATCGACTATGTGGTCCCCACCCTCGTGGTCGCGGGCATCGCCTGGATCCTCTCCCTCCTCAACCCCGCCTCCGCGTTCGTCCGGGCCGTCAAGCTGATCATCGATGTCATCACCTTCATCGTGACCCAGGCCCGCCAGGTCATCGCCTTCATGAACGCGGTCCTGGACGCGGTGATCGCCATCGCCAAGGGCGGAGCGGGCGGTGTCCCGGGCCTGGTGGAGCGGGCGCTCGCCGGTTCCATCCCGCTGCTGCTCGGCTTCCTCGCCGCGCTGCTGGGTATCGGCGGCATCGCCGCCCGGGTCCGGCAGATCGTCCAGGCCATGGCCCGGCCGGTCCAGATGGCCGTCGACTGGGTCGTGGACAGGATCGTCGGCCTGGTGCAACGGCTCTGGCGGAGCCTCAAGGCCAAGGGCACGTCCCTGGGCAGGGGCAAGGCAGCGGGCCAGGGACCGGGCGGGGGCTCCGGCAGGGGCAGGGGCAAGGACTCCGGAAGGGACTCCAGCAGCGGCAGGGACAAGGACAGGGGCAAGGGCAAGGACAAGGACAAGGGCAAGGACGCCGACGCTCAGCGGAAGCGCCTGACCAAGGCGATGGCGGCGGCCGTCTCGGCGGTCAACCGGTTCCGGGGCCGCGTGGTCGGCAAATTCGCGCTCAACGCCCTCTTCCCCCTGATCCGGCGGCGGTACGGGCTGACCTCGCTCACCGCCGTCGAGAAGGGCGGCTTCTGGGCGGTGCGCGGGGTGATCAACCCCGTGGCCACCGAGATGACCCAGGCCCAGGTGCTCGGTGAGATGAAGGCATATCAGAAACAGCACCAGGACAGCACCTTCACCGCCGCGGAGAAGGCGGAGCTGACCCAGTTGATGAAGGACCTGGAGGGAGGGAAGTTCACCAAGGAGGCGGCGCACAAGAAGTTCAAGGAACTGATCGAGAGGTCGCGGGCGCGCCGGGAGAAGTACGTCGCGGCGGAGATGTCGGAGGAGAAGCGGCACACGGTGCCGGAGAAGTCCGGCAAGGAGATGGACAAGATCGAGGCCGAACGGCAGCGGCTCAAGGGGCTGCGGGAGCCGGAGAACAAGGAGCGCACGCAACTCGCCAAGAAGATGGGGCACAACAACCCCGACAAGGTCGACCGCGCGGCTCTGGCCGAGCAGCGCAGGCTGGGGAACGCGAAAGACGTGGACGCGTTCGAGAAGGCGGACAAGAAGTACAAGGAGCTGGGCACGGAGCTGACCGGCGAGTCCGAGAAACTGGGTATGCACGCCGCCGAGGACTTCGCGCGCTCGAAGGGCGGAGTCGACTTCTACAAGGGGGCCCCGGGCAAAGCCGGTACGCTCGACCTCGTCAAACTGAAGCCCGGCAATCCACCGACCCTCATCATCTGCGAGGCCAAGGGGGGCAGCAGCACCCTGGGGACAAGGGCCATCGGGGGCCAGGACTATCAGCAGGGGCGACCCGAGTATCTCGAATGGATGCTGAAGAACGACAAGGACTTCCACAAGGCGGCGGAGGAGCATGGGCTGCTCCAGCGGATCAAGAACAGGGAGCTGCCGGTCGAATACTATTTGGTGACGGCCTCCGGCGGGCGGAACGTCACGGTGCGAGAGTTCAAGAAGTAGCCCGCGTTCCCGCGGCTGACAGGAGGAAGTATGCGGCGTCTCACCCCGGAACAGGGCGTCGAAGCGGCCCGGCGCCTGGACTCCCACGACTGGTCCTGGACCATCCAGGAGCTGGGCCCGGCGCTGGAGGCGTTCGGACTCGTCCCGCTCGACCCGCTGGACGGACCGTCGTTGCGTACGGACAATCCCGAACTCCCCGGCGTCCACGGCTTTGTGGTGAATCTCCAGGACGAGGGCCTGGTGCTGGAAGTGGCGGTGAACCTCACCGATGTCGACCCCGCCAAGAGCGAGGAGTCCCTGGCGTCCTTCGAGTCGGCTTTCATGGACTATCTGGTCGCTCTCACCGGGGCATTCGGGCCGCCGGACGGAGCCGAGTCCAGCAAGGTCGTGTTCTGGGACCGCGGCGATGAAGTGCTGATGCTGCGGAATCTGAACATCTGTGTCGACCTGGCACGGCTGAGCAAGAACAGCGTCAGAATCCGCGAAGGCGGCTGACCCGGCCGCGCGGCCCGGCCGGGTCAGCCCGCCCCGTCGGCTCAGATCGTCATCGACTCCTGGAGCCAGCGGCTGATCCGGTACGGAATCCACCAGGCCAGCGGCCCGACATCGAGGACGAGCTGTTCGTTCCGGAAGTCGTCGAGGACCGCGGCCGGTACCGAGTCCGCGGGCGCCCCGTACGCCAGCCGCTCGATCGTGGTCTCGTACAGCGGCTCGTCGGCGGTGAAGCGGCGCAGCTCACCCCAGCGGCGGTCCCGGATCTGGATGAATCCCGGACCCTTGCGCCATAGGCATTTGCACAGGTAGTGCCCCTGCCGCCAGGTGCGCAGGGTGTCCTCGCAGCCCTCGGGTCCGCTGAGCCGCCAGGGCGGCTGGAGGTGGTTGAGGACCGCCCACGCGTCCGGCGCCGCCGCCGGGTCGAGGCGCAGCTCCCACTCGACGAGGACGGCCCGCGCGGTCAGATCCCGTACGAGGCTCAGCCCGGCCACCGCGTCGGCGGCCCGTGCGGGGTCCATGACATCCGTGAGATCGACGGGCGCGGGCAGCCGGACCCGCCGGACGCCGAGCTGCCACAGCCGTTCGCCCTCGTCCTTCAGCGGTCCGGGGAGGGTGAGTTCCCCCAGGAACATGCCGGGCAGCTCGCAGGCGGCGGGGTCGTAGTCGCGCCACGCGAGGACGGCGGACGGACTCAGGGCGGTGCTCATGGGGCGTGCTCCTCCTGCCGGGACACGACGACGGGGGCGGGACCTGCGGGATGTACAGGGCGTGCGGGGCGTGCGAGACGCAGGGGACGCAGGGGATATGCGGGGTGCGCGGGACCGGCTCCGGGCGGCGGCGCGGTCATACGTGAACGGGTTCGGCCGGTGCCGGTGCCGGTGCCGGTGCGGGTGCCGGTACGGGTGCGGCGGGCACGGGCCCGTCCGCCGTCCTGGGCCCGTCCTGACCGGTCCTCGCCGCGTACACATGGCGCATGAAGTCCAGCCGCAGCAGATCCTCGTTCACGGCGGCAGGCGCGAGGTGGACGTACTGCCCGCCGTCGGTGAAGACGATCCCCAGCTCCACCCAGGAGTCGAGGAGCCGCTGCACACCGGCCTCGTCCCGGGCGGCCCCCGGCGCCTTGCGCCCGGCCTTGCGGGTGAGGGCGGCGACCGCGTGCGGCTGGTCGAGGAGGCGGAAGACGGCCAGTTCGAAGGGGTCGGCCAGCTCCGCCGTCTGCCAGTCGAACGCCCGCCGCCGGGACACCAGGACAATCCGTTCCCCCAGGTCGGTATGGGTCAGCCGGGCGTCGGTGTGATGCTTCTTCCAGGCGGTCAGCGCGTTGTTCAGCTCGGTCACCGTCGGCTCGGTGATCCCCCGTTCCGGCGCCTCGAAGACATACGCGAGGTCGTACAGCTCCTCTTCCGGCAGATCGTAGGTGAAGCGGTAGTGCTCCTCGGGCCGCAGCCCGGTGAAGCCCAGCTCGGGACGTTCGAAGTAGGGGCTGAAACGTTCGATCGCGATCCGGGCCGACATGTCGACCGGCGGATCGAGGTGCTCCAGCGCCGGTATCTGGGCGATCACCGGCTCGTAGTCCCGGGCGGTCTCACCGGGGAAGCCATGCAGATAGTTCCAGGCCACGGAGAGTCCGGTCTCCGCCCCGTCGCGCAGCATCCGTACGTTCTGGCAGCCGCTGACGCCCTTGTCCATCAGATCCAGGACCCGGTGGTTGAGCGATTCGATCCCCGGCTGGACGTAGATCATCCCCGCCTCGGCGAGCGTACGGAGCTGGGGGCGGCGCATATTGGCCTTGATCTCGATATGCAGCCGCAGATCGTACTCGCTCTCGATGATCCGGGGCAGGACGGTCGACAGATAGCCCATGTCGAGGATGTTGTCGACGACATACATGTCCAGGACCCGGTGGCGCCGGGCCAGATCCATGATCTCGTCGTAGAACGTGTCCGGGCTCTTCGAACGGAACTGCATGAACGAGCCGTTGAGCCCGCAGAACGTGCAGTGGTGCTTCTCGCCCCACCAGCAGCCCCGGGCGCCCTCGACGACCAGTTTGGGCTCGACCCAGTTACGGGCCACGGAGACCGCCAGCCGCTCGAAATACCCGCTGTAGTCCGGCGGCAGGATCGTGGCGGGCGGCAGCGGACGGGTCGCCATGGGGTTGGCGACGCTCTGCCCGTCCGGGCCCCGGTGGCACAGCCCGGGCACCTCGGCGAGATCGGAACCGTCGGTGGTGAGCGCGGTCAGGAGCTGTGGGAAGGCCGCCTCCCCCTCGCCCCGGACGACATGGTCGACAAAGGGGAAGTTGCGGTGCACGGCGGCACCCTGCTCCCCGTCGCAGTTGGCCCCGCCCATGACGGTGACGATGTCCGGCGCGAGCTGTTTGACCCGCCGGGCGGCGGCGAGCGCCGCGGCGTTCTGCTGGAAGGTGGAGGTGAATCCGACGACGTCGGGCCCGTACGCGACGATCTTCCGCGCGATCTCGTCGACGAACTCCGGCACCGTCTTGTGCAGCGCGAGCGTCATCTCCAGCCGGGACTTCTTGAGTTTCCCGCGCATCGCCTCGGTGAATTCCTTCTCGCGCCACTGCGGATCGTCGTACAGCGCGGAGGAGAACACCCAGTCGCCGCAGCCCATGAAGTACGAGGACAGGGCGTAGTACTCGTAGTCCTCCCCGGTGAACTCCCGCCGCGCGGTGATCCAGTCGGTGAATTCGAGATTGGCGTGCAGGACTTCGGCCGTGGCGCCGGGCACACGCTCGTCCACGCTCCGTTTGAGGATTCCCAGGGCGAGGGACGGAAGGTCGATGGGCGACCAGGGCATATTGACCAGCAGAACACGCATGTCGGCTCCTCGGGAATGGGGGACCGGGCCGGTCCGGCGGTGCACCACAGGACCGGCCCGGTCAGGGACTCAGTCCTCGTCCGCGTCCTCGGCGTTCCGGAACGGAACGGTGATGGTGATGCCGACGCTCGGCTTGCGGTTCTCCTCGTCACCCGCGAGCGGGTCGTTGTGAATGACGTCCTTCTGCATGAGACCTTCTCCTCTCCATGGATGGTTCGGTGGTGCGGTGCTCCCCGCTCCGGGCGGAACGGGGCGTCTGAGGGGCCGGGCGGGCCGGGGCGGGCGGCTTTCGGCCGGCGCGGCGCAGCTCCCGGTCGAGGAAGACCACGGCCCGGCGCAACACGGTGACGTGGTCGCCGCCGTCGTAGCCGTCGTGGCCGGAGTCGAGCCACAGGGATTCGTGCCGGACCCCGGCGGCGCGCAGCGCGTCGAGATAGCCGCGGACCTGGCCGGGCGGGCACTTGGCGTCATGGGTGGCGGCGGCCACCAGCAGCGGGGCGCGGACGGCGGCGGCGTAGTGGATCGGCGAGTTGCGCGCGTACCGCTCGGGCATCGCGTCGGGGGTGCCGCCGAAGAGCCGTTCGTCCAGGGCGCGCAGCGCGGGGGTGGTGGTGCGGTGGGCCGCCGCGCAGTCGGCGACCGGTTTGACCGCGACCCCCGCCTGCCACAGCCCGGGGCAGGTGCCGAGGGCGAGCAGCACGAGATAGCCGCCCCAGGAGGTGCCCCAGAGCCCCACGGCGTCGGCGCGGATCAGACCGCGGGCGGCCAGGTCGGCCCGGACCGACGCCAGGTCGTCGACCTGGGCGAGGCCGACGTCCCTGCCGAAGGCGCGCCGCCAGCGCGGCCCGTATCCGGTGGAGCCCCGGTAGTTGACGCGGGCGACGGCGAAACCGGAGGCGACCAGGGAGTGGACGATGCCGTCGTAGGCGTCGCGGTCGTGGTCGGCGGGGCCGCCGTGCACCAGGAACACCGCCGGGACGGGGCCGCGCGGTGCGTCGGGCAGGCTGAGCAGGGTGTGCACGGGGCCCTCCGGGCCGGGTGTCCAGATGTCCCGGTGGGTGCCGGGGACGCGTCCGGTGACGGTGGGCAGTCCGGGCAGCGCGGTCTGCCCGGTGGAGCACAGCCGGGGCGGATGGCCGGTCGCCGTCCAGAGGTAGTGGAGATCGCCCCCGGGCCTGGTCGCGGCGTCGAGGAGGGTGCCCGGCGGGGTGGGGACGGGGGTGAGCGTCCGCGCGTCGAGGTCGGCGCGGTGCAGCGTGGAGCGGCCGTGCCGGTCCTGGCGTACGAGGACACCGCGGCCGGGTGCGCCGCCGCTCCCGCCGCCGTCCCAGCGGGCGGTGATCTCGGTGTCGAAGGAGCACCAGTCGTGGGTGGTCAGCTCCCCGGTGGTCGGTTCTCCGGCGGTCGGTTCTCCGGTGGTGGGCTTCCCGGTGGTCGGCTCCCCGGAACCGGCGGGTCCGGCGGTGGGCCGCCAGGTCGCCAGGGTGTAGCGGTCGTCGCACTCGCGGATGAGGAGCAGCTCCTCGCGCTCCGGCGCGGGGGAGAAGCCCAGCGCCCACAGCCGTCCGGTGGCGCCGCCGGACAGCACGGCCCGTACGGCGCCCTCGGCGGTGAGGACGGTGACGGCGTCGGTCCGGGCGAGGGCGAGCAGCCCGCCGCCGGGCGTGATGCCGGTGAGCGTGGCATGGCCGTCGACCCGGGCCACCGTGCGGGCGGTGCCGCCGCGCGGGCCGACATGGACGGTGGTGGCACGGCCGTCGCCGAGTCCGACGGCGACGGTCGCGCGGTCGCTCATCGCCAGGCCGCGCGGGAACCCGGAAGGCACGTCCAGCAGTCCGGGCAGGTCGGGGCCCCCGGCGAAGGGCTGGAAGCGCCAGCGCCCCGAGCCCCGCGCGTCCTCGTCGAACCACCACACGTACGCGTCCCGGTCGATGGCGCCGTGCAGGGTGCCCCGGGGGCGGCGCGTGACCTGCCGGGCGGTGCGGGTGGCGGCGTCCCAGGTGAAGACCTCGCACCGGCCCTCGGCGTCGGCGGTGAAGACCATCTTCGCCGGGTCGGCGGCGCACACCTCCGGAAGGGCCGCGCGATAGACCTGATAGCTCATCCGGCGGCCCCCGCCGTCAGACAGCCGCGCACGGTGCGGCGGGAGGTGTGGAGCGCGAGCAGGGCCAGCGTCACCCCGCAGCCGACCGCGGGCGCGGCGGTGGAGACCCGGTCGGCGAGGAGCCCGGCGAGGACGGGGGCGAGGGCGGCGCCGCCCGTCGTCGCCGTGGCCAGCACCGCACCCGTACGGGCTTGCACCGCGGGGGCCGTCACCTGGACGGCCCGGGTCTGGAGCACCACGGCGGCGAGCGGCATCAGCAGACACACCAGGCTGAACAGCAGCCCGTACGCCCAGGCCCCGGTGACGGTGGCGAGCGCGGCGGCGAGCGGGACGAGCAGCCAGGTCACCCCGGTCACGACCCGGGGGGCGCCGAACCGCCGCGCCACCCGCGGCGCCGCGAGCGCCCCCACCAGACCGGCGGCACCCGAGCAGGCCAGCACCAGGCCGAGGACGGCACCGCCGTGCCCGCCGCGCTGGAGGGTGAAGACGGCGCTGTAGTAGAGCGCCACGACGACGACGTTGACGGCGGTGCACCATACGAGGACGAGTCGCAGCAGCGGGGACCGGCGCACCAGCCGCAGCCCGGCGGCGCTCTCCCGCAGCAGCCCCTCGTCCCTCGGCCGCCTGCTCCGCCGCTCGCGGCTCTGCCGCTGCTCGCCGGTGCGGCGCTTCTTGTCCGTCCGCCGCTCCTCGCAGGTCCGGTGCCTCTCGCCGGTCGGCTGCTCCTCGCCGGTCGGCTGCTCGGCCGGTGCGGCGAGATCCGCGCGCAGGGCGCGCAGACACAGGGCCGTGACGACGTAGGAGAGGGCGTCGGCGAGGAACGGCAGGGCGCGGCCCGCCTGGTAGAGCAGACCGCCGAGCGCCGGGCCGACGATCAGGGCGCCCTGGTCGGCGGCGGTGAGCCGGGCGATCGCCCGGGGCTGCTCGGGTGCCGGGCACACCAGCGCGACCGTTCCGCGCTGCGCCGCCTCGAAGCAGGAGGTCGCGACCCGTTCGACGAGGACCGCCGCGAGGATCAGCCCCAGCGGCGGGCCGCCGGTGACCAGGGCCAGGCTCACCCCGCCCATGGCGAGCGCGGAGACGGTGGCGGACCAGAACATCACGCGTTTGCGCGCCCCGCGGTCGGCGGGGACGGCGACGACGGGTCCGAGGACGAGTCCGACGGCGGTCGAGACCCCGGCGATCAGGCCGACGACCTGGGGCGAGGTGCCCAGCCCCAGCAGAAGCAGCGGAAGGACGGCGCCCGACGCCTGACTGCCGACGCCGTCGGCCGCGTTGGCCCACCACAGCAACCGGAAGTCATGCCGGAAGTCGTCGGTTCCGGTATCGGTTCCCGTATCGGGTTCCGTGGTGGGTTCCGTGTCGGGTCCCGCCCGGTCGCGGAACGGTCGTGCGGGTGACTCTGACCGTTCCACGGGAACACCTCGTCGATTTGGAGAAACCGTGCAGAAAGTGTGGTGGGGACGAAACGAGCGGGAGCCTAATGTGGCTTGAAGTGACGTCACAAGGGTGCGTCACGAATGGCTGGATTCCTCTGCCAGGAGGGCGCGTTGGAGTCGGGCGGTCGATGCGGGGGAATCGGTGGCGATCCTTCCGCTGTCCGGAGCGAGTGAAGGACCGTTTCTCCAGGGAGGCGTCGGTGACGGGCGCCGTCGGCCCCGGCGGGGGCACCCGGGGGAGGGGCCGGGCGAGCGGCGGCCCACCGGGGTGCGGGGCGGTGCTCCGACGGTTCTTTCGGCCGAGAACGTTCGCCGCGGAGATGACCGGAGACCGCCTCCGGTGCCGATACGGAAGGTGCCGGTGGTGTCGGGCCGACGTGGACGGTGTCCGCCCGGACGGGGGCGGTACGGAGGGTGTCCACCCGGATGGGGAGCGGTACGGACGGGAGCGATAGGGACGGTGGCGGTGGGAACGGTGGTGGTGAGGGTACGGACGGGAGAGGTACGGACGGGAGCGGTACGACGGGGCGAAGGCGGCCCGGCCCTGACGGTCGCCGTGGCGACGGCGCTGGTCAGGGCCCGTTGTCAGTGCCCCTGCCTAGAGTCCTTGTCCAGGAGAAGACCTCAGGCATCAGGGACATCCGAGGGGAGTTCTGCCATGGGCGGTACCAAGAGCGGCGGGAACGGCACGGGCAAGGGTTTCACGGCCGAGGAGCGGGCCGCGATGAAGGAACGCGCCGGCGAGCTGAGGGCGGCGGCGCGGCGCGCCTCGCGGGAGGAGAAGGAGGCGGAGGCGGCACGGGAGGTGCTCGCGAAGATCGCCGACATGCCGGAGCCGGACCGGAGCAGGGCCGAGCGCGTCCATGCCGTCGTCACGGCGAGCGCTCCGCAGCTCGCGCCGAGACTCTGGTACGGGATGCCCGCCTACGCGCTGAACGGCAAGGTCCTCTGCTTCTACCAGGGCGCGGAGAAGTTCTCCACGCGCTACGCGACCCTCGGCTTCAGCGACGAGGCGAAGCTGGACGACGGCCCGACGTGGGCGGTGGCCTTCGCGCTGACCGAGGTGAACGCCGAGGTGGAGGCGCGGATCGCCGCACTGGTGGAGCGGGCGGTGGCCCGGTGACCACCCCGTCCGGGTGGCTGCCGGTGTTCCGGCGGCGGTCCCGGCCGCCGCCGGAGGGCGGCCCTGCCGCCAGGGCCGCCCCGGGGGAGCGCGGGGCGGTGCCGGGACTCCCGGGCTCAGGGGGCCGTGGCATCCGGGGCCGGGGCGCCGGGCGGTGCCGTTTTCAGGGTCACGGCGGCGGTGGCTGTGGTGTTGGTGGCGTCATCCGGAACGGTCCAGGACGCATGGCCGTTGACCTGCTCCGCCGTCGCCTGGGCCAGGCTCTTGTACGCCTCGGAGATCTTCTCGGCCTGTCCGGCGGGCAGCGCCCCGCCGTGCTCCGCCGCACGCGCGATGATCGCCTCGGGGCCCAGCTCCCGGTTGGCCAGGACCACCGCGTTCACCGTCGGCCTCCGCAGCTCGTCGTAGCGGCGCAGCGCGGCCACGGGGTCGCTCTCCCCGGCAAGACACCAGGCCAGCACCCGGGCGTCGACGACCGACTGCGAACCGCCGTTCATGCCCATGGGGAACATCGGATGCGCCGCGTCCCCGAGCAGGGTGACCCGCCCGAAGCTCCAGCGGGGCAGGGGGTCGCGGTCGAGCATGGGGTACTCGAAGATCGCGGAGGAGCGCTCGGCCAGTGTCGCCAGGTCGATCCACGGCAGGCTCCACCCGGCGAGACCGGCGTGGGCCTCCGCCGCCGGGACCGGCCGGTTCGAACGGTCCAGGGGCGTGTCCGACCGTGGATGCCGCACCTCCAGCACCCAGTTCAGCAGGGCGTCACCGCCCTCGGCCACCGGGTCCTCGATCGGGTAGGCGACGAACTTCGCCCCGGGGGTGCCGCCCGCGACCACGATCGAACGGCCGTCGAGTATCCGCGGACCCCGCGCGACCCCGCGCCACATATGGACGCCGTTCCAGCGGGAAGGACCCTCGTCCGGGTGGAGCCGGGACCGGACCACGGAGTGGATGCCGTCGGCGCCGACCAGCACATCGGTGTCCTCGGCGACGGGCGCGCCGCTCGCCCGGTCCAGGAAGTGGGCCCGGACACCGTCCTGCGTCTGCTCGAACCGCTGGAACAGCAGACCGGTGCGGACGGCGTCCGGCCCCAGGCGCTCCCGCACCGCCGCCAGCAGCATCAGATGCAGCGTGCCCCGGTGCACGGAGTACTGCGGCCAGCGATAGCCCGCCGCGCGCCCGAGCGGTTCCTCCCACACCGGCCCGCCCGCCCGGTCGTAGTAGCACAGCCGCCGCGGGGGCAGCGCGATGGTGTCCAGCTCATCGGCCAGCCCCAGTTCGGCCAGCTCCCGCACCGCGTGCGGCAGCAGATTGATCCCCACCCCGACCGCTTCGATGCTCCGTGCCGCCTCGCGCACCCGTGGCTCGAAACCGGCGGAGTGCAGGCTCAATGCACAGGTCAGCCCGGCTATGCCCCCACCCACGACTGTGACTCTCATCGATCAGTTCCTGTCTCTCGCCCGCTGTGCGCCGGGCCCGCTCCGACGGCGTGCCCTCCCATACCCGGCAGGGCAGCCGATACGGGGCGTCCGGCGGCCCGCTGCCCCGACGCCGCCCGGCGCGACGACGAAGGTATCGGACGGCACCCCGTCGTCCGCCGTCGATATTCGGTCGCTCGTGTGTGCGCCACCGGTCCGGGACGACAGGTTCCGCTAATGTGCCCCCGCCACCGGCCGGGCTGCTGTGCCGGTGCGCCGAACAGCCGAAACACCGAAACACCGGAACAAGGGGCACATCATGACGTTCACACCCTGGGAAGGCCGGTCCGTCGTCGTGACCGGCGGGACCCGTGGCATCGGACGCGGCATCGCCGAGTTGTTCGCCCGCCAGGGCGCGGCCGTGCTGCTCACCGGCCGGGACGGGGAGACCGCGCGCGGGGTCGCGGGCGATCTCGCGCGCGCGACCGGCGGCACGGTCGCGGGGATGGGCGTGGACCTCCGGGAGCCCGAGGCGATCGAGGAGATGGCGGCCGAGGCCGTACGCCTCCACGGAGGCATCGATGTCCTGTGCGCCAACGCCGGTGTGTTCACGGGCAAGCCGCTGCGGGAGATGACCGCCGCCGACGTGGACGAGATGCTGGACGTCAACCTCCGGGGCAGTATCCTCGCCGCCCGCGCCTGCCTGCCCGCGATGGAGCGCGCCGGGCGCGGCCGGATCGTCCTCACCTCCTCGATCACGGGGCCCCGCACCGGGTTCGCGGGCTGGTCCCACTATGGAGCGAGCAAGGCGGGCCAGTTGGGCTTCGTCCGCAGCGCCGCCCTGGAGACGGCGCCGTACGGCATCACCGTCAACGCCGTCCTGCCCGGCAATGTACGGACCGAGGGCCTGGTCGAACTGGGGGAGGAGTACATGCGGGGCATGACAGCGTCGATCCCGCTCGGGCGGCTGGGCGAGACCTCCGACATCGCGCACGCGGTGCTCTTCCTCGCCTCCGACGAGGCCGCTTTCATCACCGGCCAGACCCTTGTCGTCGACGGGGGCCAGACCCTGCCGGAGTCCCTGGAGGCCCTTGCCCTGCCCCGGTCCTGACCTCGGATCAGGAGCGGGCGGAGGGTGACGCGTTCTCGGTCGCTTCCGTCGCTGTGGTCTCCGTCCCGGCGGCCCGGGCCTGATCGTCCCCGCGGTCGCGGTCGCCGCTCCCGTTGCGGGAACGCGAGACCGCGACCCCGGCCAGACAGAGCACGCCGCCGAGCAGCGTGAGCGGGCCCGGGACCTCGTCCAGGACCGCCCAGGACATCAGGACCACCAGCGCGGGGACGGCGTAGGTGGTCGCGCCCATCCGGCCCGCGGTCGTCCGGGCGAGGGCGTACGCCCAGGTCGTGTATGCGAGGGCGGTGGGGAACACCCCCAGGTAGACCATGTTGAGGGTGGCGGACAGCGGCGCCTGCCCCGCCTCGGCGACCAACTGCCCGGTGAACGGGAGGCAGAGCACCGCCCCGGTCAGACAGCCGAAGGCGGTCACCTGGAGCGCGCTGGCGTGCTTCAGCGCGGGTTTCTGCGCGACCGCGCCGCCCGCGTACCCCACCGCGGCGATCAGACAGAGGAACACCCCCAGCACGGAGGCGCTTCCGTCACCGGACATGGACAGCCCCACGGTGACGGCCCCCACGAAGGAGACGACCATTCCGGCGATGAGTCTGGGCGGCAGCGCCTCGCCCAGCAGCCGCGCACCGAGCAGGGCGATCAGGAGCGGCCCGATGTTCACGATCATCGCGGCGGTGCCCGCGTCGACCTCCTGCTCACCCCAGTTGAGCACCACCATGTAGACGCCGAACCAGAGCAGTCCGGAGACCCCGATCCCGGGCCAGGCGGCGCGCGGCGGCAGGCCCTCGCGCCGTATCAGCAGTACGCAGCCGAGGGCGAGCGCCCCGGCGAGGAGTCGGCCGAGGGCGAGCGCGCCGGGTGAGTACGACTCCCCGGCGCTGCGGATCGAGACGAAGGCGGAGGCCCAGAGAACGACGGTGACGCCCGCGGCGGCCAGGGCCGTCCAGCGTGCTCGATCGGCGGATATACGCAAGTGTGCCATGGTCATGACCGTATGCGCCGTACATTTCGGCGCCTGCCGCAGGGGTGTGGGACGCCCTGCGCGGTTGCGCTGCTGGTACGGCGGTCATGGGGCGGTGATGCCGAGGCCCAGCGGGCTCCGCCGGGGCGCATCCCCTGTGACGGCCCCGCCCAACACCGGCTCACCCGGCACGGGCGGCACAGGACCGTCCGGCCGTCGGCTCCTCGCCCCGGGACGGATATCGGCCTCTCCTACAGGTATGAGCCATTCCGTATATGACGGACAGACGGATATCTGGTGGAGGGGTTCCCCCGCGCTTAGCATGCCGTCCGTCCGTGTCCCCCGCGCCGCACCGCTGGTCCCGCGGTCCCTGCCGGAAGACGGCCCGGGGCCGGGCCGATACGGGCCCAGAGTGCCCGACATACACCGACACTCGCTGATATGCACTGATACATACCGACACGCACCGGTAGGTGTCCGGCTCTCCCCTGGAGCCGGAGAACCACGGGAGAGGGAGGGCGACGATGCAACATCCCCGAACGGCCTCGGTGGCGACGGCGCCGGGGGCCCTGCCGCTACTGGGCCATCTGCCGCGTTTCGTCCGGGCGCCGCTGGCGTTCGTCCGGACGCTGCCCGCCCACGGCGAACTGGTCGAGATCCGGCTCGGCACCCGGCGCATGGTGGTGGTCTGCGACCTGGAGCTGACCCGGACACTGCTGCGGCACGACCGGGTCTTCGACAAGGGCGGGCCGCTCTACCGGCGGCTGGAGGAGGTCGGCGGCGTCGGCCTCGCCACCTGCCCCGCGAGCGAGCACCGACGGCAGCGGCGGCTCGTTCAACCCGCCTTTCACCAGCGGTGCTTCCCCGGCTATGCGCAGATCATGACCGACCGGACGGACGCCGCGCTCACCTGCTGGCAGGAGGGCGGGACCGTCGACCTCACCCGGGAGACCCGGCGCATCACGGCCGATGTGCTGGTCGCGACCGTCTTCGGCGCCGATCTCGACCCGGCGGTCCACGCCCTCCTCGCGGCGGACCTCCATGAACTGCTGGCGGGCGTCTTCCGGCGCAGCCTGCTGCCGGAGCCGCTGTGCCGGCTCCCCACCCCCGGCAACCGGCGCCACGCACGGGCCTCGGCCCGGGCCCGGCGGCTGATGGGCGAACTGATCGCCGGACACCGCGCGGCGGGAGCCGCCTCCCACCGCACACCGGACGGACCCGCGGACCCCCGGTCAGGGCTGCTGTCACTGCTGCTGGCCGCGCGGGACCCGGAAGGCGGCCCCGCGTTCAGCGACGAGGAACTCATCGACCACGCCGTCACCCTCTATGTCTCGGGCACCGAGACAACGGCGGGGGCGGTGTGCTGGGCCCTCCACTTCAGCGCGCTGCACCCGCCGGTCCACCGGCGGCTGACGGAGGAGATCGCCACCGTACTCGGGGGCCGCACCGCCACCTGGGCGGATCTGCCCCGGCTCCGCTACACCCGGCAGACCCTGACCGAAGCGCTCCGGCTCTGCCCGCCCGGCTGGCTCCTCACCCGCCGGACCGAGGAGGACACGACCCTCGGCCCGTACGCCCTGCCCCGGGGCACCGTCCTCGCCTACAGCCCCTATCTGCTCCACCATCTGCCCGAGGAACACCCCGACCCGGACACCTTCGACCCAAACCGCTGGCAGCCGGGCCCGGACGGCTCCCCGCCGCCACCGCTCTTCCTGGCCTTCGGCGCCGGACCCCGCCGCTGCATCGGCGACGAGTTCGCCTACCTCCAAGGCACCCTGCTCCTCGCGAGCCTGCTCTCCCACTGGGACCTCCACCCCCACCCCAGCACCCGCCCCCTGCCCCGCCTCCCCCAACTCACCCTGAACCCGGGCCCACTCCCCACCCACCTGACCCGCCCGAAACACCACCACCCGAGCCCTGCCCGCCCCCGCCCCTGACCGTCCGCTGCTCCGCCCTGCCCGAACGGGAGCGGTGCCTCCAGACCGCAACCTCTTGACAACGCTCTGCAACCACCCTTTAACTCTGCGGAGGCTGTGTGAAAGCAGTGAACTTTTGAGACTGAAGTGGTGGATGAGAAACAAGTGAAACGTGTTCTCCGGCCAAGGCGCCGGAGCAGAAATCGGCTGACGGCCCGTGGGGTGGTGGGCGGCCTCGTCCTCGCGCTGACCGCCGGAATCGCCCCGGCCGTCGCTCAGCCCGCCGCCGGAGCCCCGGCGGCGGTGCCGCTTCAGATGTCGCCCCAGTCGCCGTCCGGTCCGCCCGCGGTCGGGCGGACGGCGGAGGGGGAGCCCTCCGTCGTCACCACTGATGCCGCGCTGGCCGAGGCGAAACGTTCCGGCAGATCTGTCGAGATCGCCTCGATGCGCAGCGAGACCAGCGAGGTTCTCGCCACGCCCGGCGGCGGACTGGAGTCCCGTATCCATCTGCGCCCGGTACGGGTGCGGACCGAGAACGGCTGGTCGCCGGTCGACACCGGGCTGACGCGCTCCCCGGAGGGCAAGGTCGTCCCCAAGGCCACGGTCGTCGGCCTGGAGTTCTCCAAGGGCGGCAGTGAGCCGCTGGTCCGGATGGAGAAGGCAGGGCGTGAAATGTCCCTGTCCTGGCCCGGCACACTGCCCGCGCCCGAACTGAACGGTCCTACCGCCACCTACCGCGAGGTGCTGCCTGGAGTCGATCTGCGGATGGAGGCACAGCAGGACGGCTTCACTCAGCTCCTGGTGGTCAAGTCCGCGGCGGCAGCCGCCGACAAGAGGTTGGCGGAGCTGCGTCTGGCGCTCGCCGCGGAAGGGCTGGAGGTCCGGCAGACGGCCGGCGGCGGTCTGGCGGCCGTGGACGCGAGTTCCGGGGGCACGGTGTTCGAGGCGCCCCGGCCGGTGATGTGGGACTCCAGCGCTCCTCCCTCCGGCGCCGGTCCGCCCGCGGCCCGGAAGCAGACCGCCCGCACCTCGGGCGGTGCCCCGGGGGCGCAGCCGGGCACGGAACCCGGAGCCGGTGAGTCCGGCAAGCTGGCACCTGTGGGGGTGGAACTCCCCGCCACCGGTGACGCGCTGATCCTGAAGCCCGACACCGGGGTGCTCTCCGGTCCTGACACGGTCTATCCGGTCTTCATCGACCCGCAGTGGAACTCGCCTCGGGCCTCGGCGTGGACAATGGTCTCGAAGTACTGGAACGGCCAGCCCCAGTGGAAGTTCAACGGGAAGTCCACCGAGGGGCTGGGCCTGTGCAACTGGCACTACTGCAACCCTCACGACACCAAGCGGCTGTTCTACCAGATCGACACCTCGGGTCTGGCCGGCAAGCGGATCGAGAGCGCGGAGTTCGTCGTCCGCAACACCTGGTCGGCCTCGTGCTCGGCACGTGGGGTCGAGCTGTGGCGGACCAAGTCCATCAACGACCGGACGACCTGGGACTCCCAGCAGGAGTCAGGCTTCTGGATCAAGGAACTCTCGTCCCGGTCCTTCGCCCACGGTTTTGAGGGCTGTGTGGCGAAGGACGCCGAGTTCGATGTGCGGACCGAGGTACAGGCGGCGGTCAACAGCAGAACATCTGCCATGACCTTCGGCCTGAGGGCGGCCAGCGAGACCGACGCGTACGCCTGGAAGCGTTTCTCGGACCAGGCCCATCTGCGGGTGAAGTACAACCGGCCCCCGCCGCAGATCAAGACATCGCAATTGGCGATGGAGTACGGCGGCACCTGCCCGGGCCCTGACTCACCCGCCCGGGTACGCACCCGGGGCAAGCTCTACGCCAGGGACATCACGGACCCGGATGGTGATCCGGTCGCCGTCAAGTTCCAGGCCACCTGGGACAGCGGTGACGGCAAGGGGGCGATCCCCCGCTGGCAACCGGGCTGGACGACCGCGAAGAACTCCGGCAGCGGTTTCGCGATCGAGTTGCCGACGTCCATACCGGTGGACCGGGAGGTCTCGTGGTACGTGAAGTCACGGGACGGCGAGGGCGCCGGAAGCGCGGAGTCGCCCTGGTCCAACGCAGGAGACCCGACCGGCTGCTACTTCCTCTACGACGGCGATGCTCCGAAGGCTCCGAAGGTCACCTCTCGTGAGTACCCCGCCTCCGACAGCGCGAATCCGCTGGACCCCTGGCGGGACGGTGTCGGCAACTACGGCACGTTCGAGATCAAGGCGGTCAACGGCGATGTCACCCGCTATCGCTATGGCATCAACAGCAATCCCTCGGCCGCGAACACCCTGACGACATCGGGCGGCGCAGCGCGAAGTATCCCGGTGCTGCCGTCCAGGACGGGCCTGAACTTCATCACCGCGCAGGCATTCGACGAGGTCGGCAACGACAGCGAGATCTACACCTACGAGTACCGGGTCAGGGCGGGCCAGCCCGAGCGCGCGACCTGGACGATGAACGAACCGGACCGGAAGACGGAGATCACGGGAACCGCTGGTGACCGGGTCGCCGAGCTGCGCGGCGGTGCCACGACCGGGGTGCCGGGGGCCGTCGGGACGGCTCTGTCTCTCGACGGCGTGGACGACCACGCGTTCACCGAACTCTCCTCGGTCGCCACCGAGGCCGCGTTCTCGGTATCCGCCTGGGTGAAGCTGTCGAAACTGCCGGACGGGGCGGCGGTCATCGCGGCCCAGCCCGGTAACCACCGTCCGGGGTTCGAGCTCTACTACTCCAAGAGCTATGACCGCTGGGTGTTCAACCAGTACACGTCCGACACGGCGGACGCGACTCCGGTACGGGCCATGGCCCCCGCCGCCGGCGGTGTCCGGGCGGGCGAGTGGACCCATCTGGTCGGCACCCACAGCCAGGGCTCGGGCGAGCTCAAGCTCTATGTCCAGGGCAAGCTGGTGGGCACGACGGCACACACCGGCTCCTGGGACGCGCGCCGCGGTCTCCAGATCGGCGCTGGGTCCTACAGCGGTCGGCTCGACTCCTTCTTCCCCGGCGCCATCGACGAACTGCGGATCTACGACAAGCCGCTCTCGCCGGACGACGTCACCCGGCTCCATGCCAAGCAGCCCATCGGAACCGGCCGCCCCGCGCGCGCTGTCCTCCCGCTCGACGAGCCGGCCGGAGCGACCGAGGTCATCGGCCGCGCCGATGTCGACGCCGCCGCTCTGAAGGGCGGGGCCTCCATGCCCGGTGAGCCCGGCATGGACGGCAACGCGCTCAGACTGGACGGAAAGGACGACTACGCGGTCACCACCGCACCGCACCTCAACAACGAGCGCAGCTTCGCCGTATCGGCGTGGGTGAGACTGGACGCCATCCCCGGGCAGGCTGCGATCGTGGCCACCCAGGCAGGTACCCATAAGTCGGGCTTCGAGCTGTACTACTCCAGCTCCCTGAACAAGTGGGTGTTCAACCAGTACGCCACGGACACTCCGGAATCGGGCGCCATCAGGGCCATCGCCGAGGGCAAAGAGGTCCACGCCGAGTCATGGACCCATCTGGTCGGCGTCCACGACACTGTCGCCAACCGGCTGACGCTCTATGTCAACGGAGCCGAGGCAGGCCGCGCGGAGGTCACCGACACCTGGTACGCGGGCGGTCCGGTACAGATCGGAGCGGGCTCCTACGACCGTCGGCCCGGCTCCTTCTTCCCCGGGCTCATCGACGACGTCAGGCTCTTCGACCGGCCGGTCTCCGGTCCCGAGGTGCAGATGCTGTTCAAACAGCGGGCCCTGGTCAAGGGCCGCTGGAACTTCGAGGAGACCACCGCCGGGACGCCCGCCACCACGCCCGACGGGCTCAAGACAGGTGGCACGGCCCTGACGCTGCAAGGGGCGGCTCAGCTCACCGACGCGTTCCAGGTCGATCAGCGGGCACTGAAGCTCAACGGCTCCGACGCCTACGCCATGACGTCCACGGTCCCCGTGGACACCAGTGGCAGTTTCACCGTCACCGCATGGGCACAGGCGACGGCGAAGCCCAAGCACAGCGTGGCCGTCGTCAGTGCCTCGGGCCTCCTCCGCAACGCCTTCGAGATCCGCTATCAGCCGGGCAACGCGGCGGACGCGCACGACCCCGGCTACTGGGAGGTGACCGTCACGGGCAAGGACAGCCTGGGCTCGGAGACCGATCTCCTGGTGAAGAGGGTCAGGCACACCGGGGCCTCCCGGGTCGACGAGTGGACCCATCTGGCCCTCGTCCACGACGGCTTCGACAAGGAACTCCGTCTCTATGTGAACGGGGTGCTCCAGGAAGAGGAGTGCCCCGACCTCGACGGGAACAACAAGCCCGATGAGCCCGGCTGCGCCGACCGCATCTCCTGGACGGAGAACGCCCCGGTCTTCAAGGCGATCCGGAATCTGTTCGTCGGGCGGGCGAGACTCGACAACGCCGGCACGTACTTCTCCGGACTGATCGACGACGTCTGGGTCTTCCAGGGAGCGCTGAGCGACACCCAGGTCGAGATGGTCAAGGCCAGGCTGTTCGACGCCCCCACCGAGGTCCCGACGGACCTCTGACACCGAGGACGGACGCGGTGTCCGGGCACCCGGCCCGGACACCGCCCCCGGCACACCCGCGTGCCGTTCACCGCTCAAGGTCCATGACCGCTCAAGGTCCACGCCGCTCCGCCGCAGGGCGCGCGGCGTCCGACAACGAGGAACACCACCCATGAAACCCCCTTCGATACGTCTGCGCAGAGCGCTGTTCAGACGTACGACACTGGCCCTCTCCACGGTGATGATCGCCACCGTGATCCAGGGCGTCACCCTTCCGGCGGAGGCGGAGAGCCGTACCCCGCCTCCATTGCCGGGAGTACCGTCGGCCGAGAAGCCGGTCGCCGGCAGCTTCGGCACCGCGTCCGTTCCCCGGGCCTCCTGGCGCGGACCTCAGGGACCGCAGCAGCAGCCGCGGGCCTCCTGGCCCGCCCCGGGCCGTACCACGGTCGCCGTGTCCGACCCCGGGGTCCCCGGCGCCGCACGGTCCGCCACTGCCCGGAGCGGTCCGATCCGGATCACCCCCGCAGCTCTCGATCCCGCACAGAAGCAGCGGAGCACGCGGACCGCGGGGCAGGCCGCACCCAGGACCGTCGAGACCCGGATACTCGACCGGAAGCAGACCGAACGCGCCGGAGTCAAGGGCGTCCTCTTCACCGTGGCCCCCGGCCCCGGCACCACAGCGGCGCGGACCGCTCCGGTCGGGGTCACCCTGGACTACGCGGACTTCGCCGGAGCGTTCGGCGGCTCCTACGCCTCCCGTCTGCGCCTGGTGCAACTCCCCGCCTGCGCGCTGACCACCCCCGCCAAGGACGCCTGCCGCACGGAGACCCCGCTGGCGGGCAAGAACGACACGGTCCGTCAGACCCTGACGGCGAAGTCCGTCGGCATGCGCCTCGGGGCGGCGACCGTCCTGGCCGCCGTGGCGGCACCCGAGGGCGACAAGGGCACCTACAAGGCCACCTCACTGGCCTCTTCCGCATCCTGGAGCACCAACCTCAACACCGGTGACTTCACCTGGTCCTACGGCATGCCCGTGCCCGGTGTGCCGGGTGAACTGGCACCGAAGGTCGGGCTCCACTACTCCTCGGGTTCCATCGACGGGCGCACCGGCAACTCGAACAATCAGGCGTCCTGGGTCGGTGACGGCTTCGAACTGTCACCGGGCTCCATCGAGCGCCGGTACAAGCCGTGCTCAGAGGACGGGGCCGAGAACGCCGACGGCAGCAAGCCCGGGGATCTGTGCTGGGCCTACGACAACGCGTTCCTCTCCTTCAACGGCAAGGGCGGCGAGCTCGTCCCGGTCGACCTGAAGGCCGGCACCTTCAAGATCAAGAACGACGACGGCACCAAGGTCCAGCGTCTCTACGACACCAACCGGGCCAACGGTGACAAGGACGGCGAGTACTGGCTCCTCACCACGCCGGACGGCACCGAGTACCACTTCGGGTACAACCGGCTCCCCGGCTGGACCACGGGCAAGGACACCACCAACTCGACCTGGACCGTTCCCGTCTTCGGCAACGACACGGGCGAGATGTGCAAGGGCACCGACTTCGCCTCCTCCTGGTGCCAGCAGGGCTGGCGGTGGAACCTCGACTATGTCCGTGACCCCCACGGCAATGTCATCACCTACCACTACGGCAAGGAGGAGAACTCCTACGGCCGTAATCTGAAAGAGGCGGACGACACCCCCTACACCCGGGGCGGCTACCTCAAGCGGATCGACTACGGTCTGAAGTCCGACCGGGTCTACACCGACAAGCCCCTCGCGCAGGTCGTCTTCGACAGCGACGAGCGGTGTCTGCCGGAGACAGGGGTCACCTGTCTCCCGGACACCATCAAGGACAAGTCGTTCTACTGGTACGACACGCCCTGGGACCTGAACTGCGCCGCGGGCACCACGTGCGACAAGGGGCGGCTCTCCCCGTCCTTCTGGACCCGGAAGAGGCTGACGCAGGTCACCACCCAGACTCTCAACGCGGGCGGCACCTACGACAAGCACGACAGCTGGAAGCTGGGACACCGCTGGGGCAAGCCGGACGTCGACTACCAGCTCATCCTCACCGACATCCAGCGCACAGGGCACACCGCGACCCCCGCCGTGACCCTGCCGAGGACCACCCTCGCCTACACCCAGCTGGAGAACCGTCTCGACAAGACCGGTGACGGCTACGCTCCGTTCGTCAAGGAGCGGCTGTCCACCGTCGACGACGAGACGGGTGGCAAGGTCAGCGCCAACTACTCGGCCGCCGCGTGCGACTGGAACGCCCTGCCGACCCCGCAGTCCAACACCACCCGCTGCTTCCCCCAGTATCTGGGCGGTGACAACGTCGCCGCGGCGGAGCTCCACTGGTTCAACAAATATGTCGTCACCTCCGCCACCACCACGGACAGGAGCGGCGGCGCGCCCGACGCGGTGACGCGCTACCAGTATCTGGGTGACGCGGCCTGGGCCTTCGACAAGGGCGACGGCCTGAGCAAGGAGAAGGAACGGACCTGGTCCCAGTGGCGCGGATACGGACACGTCCGCGTACAGACCGGAGGCCAGGGCGGCACCGCCGCCATGAAGTCGCAGCGCGACACTCACTATCTGAGGGGTATGGACGGTGACCGCGCGGGAGTGAAGGAGGAGGACGGCAAGAAGACGGTGACCGTCCAACTGGGCGAGGGCGAAGGAACCCCGATCACCGACCATGAGTCGCTCTCCGGGTTCAGCTACAAGACGGTCACCTTCGACAAGCCCGGGGGCAAGATCCTGGCGAAGACCGTCAGCAGGCCCTGGCACCACGAAACCGGCAAGAAGGACCGGACCTGGGGCACGGTGACCGCGAACCTCACCGGAAACGCGCAGGTCAAGGGCTGGGAGTCGATCGACGACGGGGCAGGTGCCAAGTGGCGCACCTACACCACCGACAACACCTACGACACGGTCGCGGGCCGACTGGTCAAGGTCGACGACTTCGGTGACGACACGACCGCCGAGGACGACCAGTGCGTCCGTACCACCTACCCCGCGGGCACACCCGCCATCCTGAGCCTGCCCTCCCGCGTGGAGACGGTCGCCAAGGCGTGCGCCGCGTCGACCGACCGCACCAAGGACGTCATCACCGATGTCCGCACCGCCTACGACGGCAAGGCGTATGACGCCGCCCCGGTGAAGGGCGATGTCACGGCCACAGCCGTTCTGAAGAAGCGGGACGCCGCCCAGGCGGTCTACCTGGAGACGGGTTCCACCTACGACGGGTACGGGCGTGTGCTCACCAGCACGGACCTGACCGCCGATGTCACCGTTCCCACCGGCAAGGCGCCCACGCGCACGGCACGCACCGACGGTCGCACCAGCACCACCGTCTACACCCCGGCGACCGGGCTGCCCACACAGGTCAAGACGACCACCCCGCCGGCGGACACCAAGGTCCCGGGCAGTGCGCAGACGTCGACCCAGGACTTCGGCGCACGTGGTCTGCCGGTGCGGAGCACCGACACCAACGGCAATGTGACCGAGCAGCACTATGACGCACTCGGCCGCAATTCCAAGGTCTGGCTCGCCGACCGGCGCACCACCGACCTGCCGAGCCATGAGTTCGCCTATCACATCCAGGACGGCAAGCCCTCGGTCGTCATCAGCAAGACCATCGACAACAACCAGGGACAGATCTCGTCACGGGTCCTGTACGACGGTTTTCTGCGGGAGCGCCAGTCCCAGTCGCCCGGTCCGGACGGCGGGACCATTCTGACCGACGTCTTCTACGACGAACGTGGCAACGCGGTGAAGTCCTTCGCGCCGTACTACACGACGCAGAAGGCGAAGCTCGAACTCTTCACCCCGGATGAGGCGCTGTCGGTCGAGACCCAGACCCACACGACCTACGACGGCCTCGGCCGCCAGACCCAGGTGCGCCAGATCGCCGGAAACGGTGATGGCGGCGCCGTTCTGTCCACCAGTACCACCACCTATGGGGGCGACCGCACCACCGTCGTTCCGCCGGACGGTGGAACCACCATCACCAACATCCTCGACGGACGAGGCCGTATCGCCGAGGTACGCCAGCACCACGAGCGCTCCGCGGACTCCGCGTACGACTCGACCCGCTACAAGTACACCCCGAGCGGCCAGCTCGCCACACTGACCAGCCCCTCCGGTGCCGTCTGGCGGTACGTCCACGACCAGCTCGGCCGCACCATCGAGTCCAGCGACCCGGACAAGGGCATCGTCAAGAGCAGCTACGACGACCGTGGGCAACTGCTCTCGACGACCGACGCACGACAGCAGTCCCTCCACCACATCTACGACAACCTCGGACGGAAGACCGAGGTGCGGGAGGGCAGCGCCACCGGGAAGGCCCGTGCCAAGTGGGTGTACGACACCGTCGCCCAGGCCAAGGGACAGCTCGCCGAGTCCATCCGCTACCACAAGGACCAGGCATACAGCTCCAAGGTCATCGCCTATGACCGGCTGTACCGTCCGGTCCGGAGCGCCGTCGTCATCCCCGAGGCCGAGGGGGTCCTCAAGGGCACCTACCAGAACGCCACGGCCTTCAAACCGTCCGGACTGCCGGCGTCCATCAGCTACTCCGCCGCCGGCGCACTGCCCGGCGGGGCGGTCGTCACCACGTACGACGACATTCTGCGGCCGGTGGGTGTCACGGGCGACGGGATGTCCGCGAGTGTCATCCACAGCCTGACCGGCAAGCCCCTCCAGTACACGATGAACCGGAGCGGCGGAAAGAAAGTCCAGGTCACCAATACCTTCGAGTGGGGAACCCAGCGGCTCGCCACCTCACGTGTCGACCGTGAGGAGCAGAACGGCGTCGACCGCCATGTCACCTATCGGTACGACGACGCGGGCAACGTCCGGTCGATGGCCGACGTCTCCCGCACCGGCACCGACAACCAGTGCTTCGCCTACGACCACCTCACCCGTCTGACGGAGGCGTGGACCCAGTCCGCCACCACCTGTGCCGCCGCTCCGGCGTCGGACAAGATCGGTGGTCCGGCCCCGTACTGGCACAGCTACCGCTACAACAAGGCCAGCAACCGCACCACGGAGACACTGCACGACACCACGGGTCAGCCGGCCAAGGACATCACCCGCAGCTACACCTACCCCGAGGCGGGGCAGCCCCGGCCGCACAGTGTCCTCTCGGTCACCAGCAGCGGTCCGGCTCCGACGACCCTGAACTACGGCTATGACGACGTCGGCAACACCCAGACCCGTCCCGGCCAGAAACTCGAATGGGACGTGGAGGGCCGACTCACCAAGGTCACCGAAGGCACCAAGACCACGGAGTACGTGTACGACGCCGACGGCAACCGGCTCATCGGGCGCACCCCGACCGAGACGACCCTCTACCTCGGCCACACCGAAATCACACTGCCCAAGGGCGCCACGGCGGCCAAGGCCACGCGCTACGTCCCCATCGGCGGTGGCCACACCGCGGTGCAGGACAACGACCGCAGCCACACATTCACCATCGCCGACCACCATGGCACCGGCCAACTGGCCGTCAAGGCCGCCGACCTGAGCGTGAGCCAGCGCCGCAGCCTTCCCTTCGGCGGTCCCCGGGGGGACGCCCCGGCGTCCTGGCCCGGCAGCAAGGGGTTCGTGGGCGGCACCGACGACACCAAGTCGACCGGCCTCACCCATCTCGGCGCCCGCGAGTACGACCCGTCCATCGGCCGGTTCATCAGCGCCGACCCACTGCTCCAGACCAGCATCCCGCACACCCTCAACGGCTACAGCTACGCCGCGCAGAACCCCATGACCAGCTCCGACCCCAGCGGCATGGGCGTACCCGAATGCCACAGCGGAGCCCTCTCCAAGTGCCAGAACGGCGCGCCCACCAAGGAATCGAAGTACCACCCGGAACGAGAGCCGAAGACCTGCACGTCCAACTGCTACAGCGGGCCGGAAGCGGGCAGCGGTGGCGGTGGCGGCGGACACAGAGCCGCGGCCAGCATGGGTGGCGGCGGCGGTGGCGGTGGCGGTGGCGGTTGGAGCATCTCCTCCGCGGCGAAGAGCGTCTGGAACAAGGGCGCGGCTCTTGTCGAGCAAGCCGTCGAGATCCCCGGGGAGGCCACCTACGGACTCGTCTCCAGCGCGGCCTACACCTCCGAACTCTTCGGCTGGACCTTCGACGGCGACTGCTGGAACGGTGGCGCCGGCGCGGCGGGCTGTGATTACGGGACCCAGTGGGACAACTGGATCGGGGAGCAGGGGGTCGACACCTCCAGCGTCACCTATCAGATAGCCGGGCTCGTGGGCTCGCTGGTGTCCCGCAGGCCGACGGGGGCCAAGCCCGGTCCCAAGCGCAACCCTGACTGCAAGGGGAGCTCCTTCGTCGCTGGCACCGAAGTGCTCATGGCCGATGGCACGGCCAAGAACATTGAAGACGTGCAGGTCGGCGACATGGTCATGGCCCTGGACCCGGAAACGGGCGAGTGGGCCGCGCGCCAGGTCACCCATCTCATCCGCAGCCAGGGCGACAAGCAGCTCGCTGAGCTGTCCATCGCGACGGATGACGGCATCGAGCCACTCACCGCGACGGACAACCACCCCTTCTGGTCCCCGTCCGAACGCCGCTGGATCGACGCCGCGGATCTGACCGCGGGCATGACGCTCCTCACGGACAGCGGTACGACCGTCCTGGTGACGGCCAACCGTGCCCGTACGGAGCGGATCAGGGTCTACAACCTGACGGTGGATGGCCTTCACACGTACTATGTGCTGGCGGGTGGCACTCCGGTTCTGGTCCACAACTGCGGTGGAGCTGTTCAAAGCCACCCTTCGAGATGTAATTGCGCCAATGGTGACGTACCGAAGGTGCGGAACGGTAAACTTGCTGGAAGCGTCCATCCAAATACGGGTGTTCCGTTCGACGCGCAGGGATTTCCCGACTTTTCGGCGTGGCGTCATCCACAGGTTCCAGATGTTCGAATCCAGCTCACCGGTAGTCGATCTAGAGACTTCAGGCTTGCCAACCAAGCGGCAGGGTTGCCTTCAACGCCAACAGGCTACACATGGCACCATCATCAGGATCGTGGTCTCATGCAGCTCATTGATAGGCAAGTGCATGCCGACACCGGACATACTGGGGGTTTCTGATGATGGATGTATTCGAAGAGGATGATTACTATACTGGACCTCCACTCGACATCGATATGGTTTATCGAGTCGAGGGGGATCTGGGGGTACGTCTGCCTTGCAGCTATATCGAGACGCTGCTTGTGCGAAACGGAGGAACTCCGCGGAATCGCTGCTACCCAACGGATTTTCCCACATCTTGGGCCGATGATCATTTTGAGATCAGCGGCATTCGAGGAATCGGTGGATCTTGGGGAATTGATTCTTCTTCGGGGAGGGGCAGTTCGTACTTGATTTCCGAATGGGGTTATCCGGAAATCGGCGTAGTGATTTGCGAGACTCCTTCGGCTGGGCATGATACCGTGATGCTCGACTATTCTGAGTGTGGCCTGCAAGGGGAGCCGGCTGTCGTGTATGTCGATGAGGATCGCGTCCCGCGGCGGATTGCTCAGTCCTTTGGTGAATTTCTTGCGCGGCTAGTGCCTTGCGGTTCCCTTGAGTGATTGAGGTGGCCTGACCGCAAGTTCCTGGTGGGCCGGTTTCCACCACTCATAGCTGGAGGGCTCCTCCGTAACACTGTTGCGGAGGAGTCCTCTATTTTTGGTTGGTCAAGGAAAATTCCGGCCATTCCTCTGCGGTGACTGCGAAGATTTCGTGTCCTGTTCGAGCGTGTCCAGTGAAGGTTTTGGCCTGAGAAGATCACGCATGGCGTTTACGTGATCATTCCATCTTTCTCAAGGAGAATCCGGATGCCCGACCGCCGAACCGCCCGTTCCTTCCGTTGGACGACCGCTCTCGCTGCTGTCGCCGCCCTCGCCGCGCCGGCCGTTGTCGTCGCCGGGCCCGCGCAGGCCGCCGCGCCCGCCGCCGCCGCGCCCGCCGCCGCCGCGCCCGCCGCCGTCGAGGCGGCGGCGCAGCAGGCAGCCAATGTCTGGCCGGTGTTGCGGGCCGGGCAGAAGGGGGCCAATGTCAGTGCGCTTCAGCATCTGCTCAACTTCCGGGGGCAGACCCTCACCGTGGACGGGGACTTCGGGCCGACCACCACGGCCAAGGTGAAGGCGTTCCAGCAGTCGCAGGCGCTCACCGATGACGGTGTGGTCGGGGCGGACACCTGGTCCGCGCTGGTCACCACGGTGCAGTCCGGGTCGAGCGGGTCCGCCGTCCGGGCCGCTCAGACGCTGTTGGCCGCGCGGGGGCAGGCGGTCAGCGTCGACGGGATCTTCGGGGCGGACACCGCCGCCAAGGTGCGGGCGTTCCAGCAGGGGGCCGGGCAGGCCGTGACCGGGGTGGTGGACACCACTACCTGGCTGGCCCTGTTGCAGGAGACGGCTCTCGACCGGGTCACGCTCGCCCGGCAGATCCGCGACTCCGCGGCCATCACCCTCGCCACCGCCCACGTCGGCGGCGTCCACGCGGCCTCCACGGCGCGGCAGAACATCGTCGACACCGCCAACGGCCTGGGCGCGGCCACCAGCCCCTGGAGCGATGTGCCCAACCAGCGGGTGTTCCTCAGCACCGCGATGCTGAACGGGCTGCTCAGGCTGACCACCACCTACGGCTACACCGTCTCCGTCTCCGAGCTGGTGGGCGGCGACCACTCCGCCAACTCCCGGCACTACGTCGGAGTCGCCCTCGACATCAACGTCATCAACGGCAGCCATGTCGGCAGCGGCGCCCCGCACGCGGCGGCCATGGCGGCCTGCCGGGCGCTGGGCGCCACCGAGGTGCTCGGCCCCGGTGACGCCGGGCACAGCACCCACATCCACTGCGCCTGGCCCCGCCCCTGACGGACACCGGTCCAGAAGGACACAGCAAGGACACGTAAGGACACAGCGGAGACGGCACCATCGCGCACAGCGGTGGTGCCGCTTCCACGAGCGCGCGGCGCCGGTGCGACGCCGAGGAGTTCGCCGTCGCGGCGTCTCCCGGCCACCCGTGACCGTGCCCACCGTGGCACAGTCGTTCCCATGGCTGACCACTTCCCCCACACACAGCTCGCACGCCCCGCCCGACGCGGGCACACCAGCGCCACCCCATCGGCCGTACTCCTCCTCGGCGCGGCCCTCCTCCTGACCGCCTGCGGTGAGGAACGCGCCGGGGACGACGCCCGCAGCGCCCCCGCGGCCTCCATAGACGACGCCCGCGGCGCCCCCGCCCCCGCCGCCTCCGCCTCCATCTCCCCGTCGAAGGCGCCCTCGGCCACCGCGTCGAGCCCCGCCCCCGGGGCCTCCCCTTATGTGGAACCCGGAGTTGTCGACGGCGCTCCCCACCACGGCGAGAACAACGCCTACCGC
Source organism: Streptomyces clavuligerus (assembly GCF_005519465.1). Classification (NCBI taxonomy): domain Bacteria; kingdom Bacillati; phylum Actinomycetota; class Actinomycetes; order Kitasatosporales; family Streptomycetaceae; genus Streptomyces; species Streptomyces clavuligerus. Next base: position 1,260,693 of record NZ_CP027859.1, read on the forward strand.
CGCGCCGGTGAGATGTCCGCCGTCAGCGAGAAGGACGCCCGGAAGGAGGCGGACCGTATCAGGCCCGTCCTCAAGCGGTTGTCCGCGGAGAAGAAGTGGAACCCCGAGGCCGTGCGCGCGGCACTGCTTCGCCTCGGATACGAGGAGGAGCGGACGGGGTCGGGCGGCGAGCGGCTGGGCGGGACGCTCACGGTGCGGGAGCAGGACACGGTCTACGAGAACAGCCGGTATGTCACCCCCGAGGGCTCCCTCATCGGGCTCCGGGTCCACGACGACGCCTGTGTCAGCGCGTTCATCGACAAGACCGACCACGGGGTTTCGGTCACCGGCCCCTACCCGGAGACCGGCTGTTTCCAGCCCCCGTACGGCCACTGAACCGGCTGGACGGACCCCCCGAACGACCCCCGAACGCCCCTCGCCCCGGCCGCCGTCGCCGTCCGCGTGCCGGGGCGGCGACGGCGTTGATCCGTCGTTCACCTTTTGTCGACACCCCGTGAGGACCCTGACGGGTCGGGGCCTCGGACCGAGTGCGCCCGTTCCGTCAGTGAATCCGTCAGCGAAGGAGACGACCCCACGGTGATCGACAGAGCGACAGGGAGACGACGGCGGCATCGCCTGCGGGGGACGCTGCTCGCCGGCGTCCTGGTGGCCGAGGTGGGCATCGTCGTCACCGGCGGCGCGGCCACCCCCGCGGCGGCGACCGCCCCGACAGCCACAGCCACAGCCACAGCCGACGGCGACCGGGCGCCCCGCAGGGCGGCGAGCGCGGCGGGCATCGCGGCCTCCGTACCCGTCAGCACCCCCCTGTACATCCAGAACGTCAACAACGGCGGCCATATCGGCGTCATGAGCGGCAACATCGACCCGGGCCTCCCGGACGTGGCGGTCCAGGCGCCGCAGGGGGACGACAAGCACCAGTCCTGGACGCTGGAGCCCGATGGCTCGGGCCATCGGCTGCGCAACACGGAGCTGCCGACGCAGTGCCTCGTCCACTACGGGGAGGCACCGGCGATCCTCGGTGACTGCACCGGCCTGGGAACCGTGTGGGACGTCCAGTCCCTGGGCGGCGACCGGTTCCGGATCAAGCAGCCCGGCACCGACCGCCATCTCTCCACCGCGGGCGAGATCAGCAAGAGCAGTAAGGAGACTCCCCTCGCGTACGCGAGCACCGACGGCAACAAGGAGTGGATCTTCACCGCGGTCTCCTGGCCCCGGCTGCCGATGCCGCCCGAGGACCGGCGGACGCTGGAGCACATGACGTTCCTCACCGCTCACAACTCGATGATCAACACTGAGGACGGCTACGACACCCTCGCGCCCAATCAGCCCCACTCGATGCGGCGCCAGCTCGCCGACGGGGTCCGGGCCCTGATGCCGGACGTGAACGCGGGGGTCGTCAACGGCACCATTCCGCTCTGCCACGGCGGCAAGTGCGGCGGCCAGATCGTGCCGTCCAACAACTTCGGCTCCATGCTCACGACCGTCAAGGAGTTCCTGGACACCAACAGGAAGGAGATCGTCACCCTCTTCATCGAGGACGTGTCCATGACCGACCTCACCAACGACGACTATCTCCGCCACGGCTTCGACCAGGCGCCCGGCGCCCGGGACCTGCTCTTCGTCCCGGACGACACCGTGGTCCCGGCGGAGCTGAAGCAGGGCTGGAACGTCCAGGACAACGGCTGGCCGCTGCTCAAGGACATGATCGCCAAGAACAAGCGGCTGCTGATCTTCTCCGGCCAGGAGAAGCGGCAGGAGATCGGCTTCATGGCGGACCAGCGCTGGCGGGTCGAGAACCACTGGCAGATGGGTCTCGGCCTCGGCGACGCCGACTGGTCCTGCTTCTCCCGGTGGGGAGGCCGGCCGCTCAGCACGGGAACCTCCGGCCAGACCGGCAGGTTCAAGCCGCTGTTCGTGATGAACCACTTCCGTCAGGTCCCCATGGCGCCGACCTACACCAACGACAACCGGAAGCTGAGGCAGCGCGCGGAGAGCGTGTGCACCACTGCGGCCCGCCGCAAACCGAACTTCGTCGCCGTCGACCAGTACCGGGACGGCGATCTGTTCCCGCAGATCCAGGCCATGAACGAGTACTGGTACCGGGGCGGCGAGGGCGCGGGGCAGGAGCCGGGCCCGGGGCCGGGGCCGCAGCCCGGACCCGGCTCGGCCGGTGACCCCGTCGACACCGGCACCGACCACCGCGGCCCCAAACCGGCGGTCTCCGGGCCGCACTCCGCCTGCCGCCCCGACGGCATGGCGGCCACCCCCGGCGTCACGGCCCGCTACTGCGATGTGTACGGCACCGACGGGCGCGAGTGGCTCGGCGGCAACGGGCAGGACAGAAGGGTCGTCGGCTACTTCCACTCCGGACGCCACGGCAAGGACGGAAAACCCCGCTACCTGGTCAAGAACATCCCCTGGACCAAGGTCACCCACATCAACTACGCCTTCGCCCGGATCGAGGGCGACAGGATCTCCGTCGGTGACGAGCAGAGCCCGGACAACCCCGCCACCGGCATGACCTGGCCGGGTGTGCGCGGCGCCGAGATGGACGAGTCGCTGCCCTACCGCGGCCACTTCAACCAGCTCGCCGTCTACAAGAGGAAGCACCCGCAGGTGAAGCCCCTGATCGCGGTCGGCGGCTGGAGCGACAGCAAGGGCTTCTACGCGATGACCACGAACGCCGACGGCACCGTCAACCAGGCGGGCATCAACACCTTCGCCGACTCGGTCACCGCCTTCCTCGGCCGTTACGGGGCCGCGTTCGACGGCGTCGACATCGACCACGAGTACCCGACGGCCCTGCCCGACAGCGGCAACCCGGACGACTGGGCGCTCGCCAACCCGCGCCGCAAGGGCCTCCAGGCCGGGTACAACGCGCTGATGAAGACCCTGCGGGAGAAGCTGGACCGGGCGGGCGCCGAGCGCGGCCGGTACTACCTGCTCACCTCCGCCGCCTCCGCGTCCGGGCATCTGGTGCGCGGCTACGACGGCGGACAGGCCCTCGCCCACCAGGACTTCGTCAATGTCATGGCGTATGACCTGCACGGCTCCTGGAACCAGTTCGTCGGCCCGCAGGCGCCGCTGTACGACGACGGCAAGGACGGCGAACTCGCCGCGGCCGGGGTCTACGACAGCGCCAAGAACCCCGAGTACGACCGCACCGGCTACTTCAACGTCGACTGGGCCTACCACTACTACCGGGGCGCGCTCCAGCCCGGCCGCATCAATCTCGGCCTCCCCCTCTACACCCGCGGCTGGCGCGATGTGCGGGGCGGGACCAACGGCCTGTGGGGCACCGCGCCCCTCACCGACCAGGGGCAGTGCCAGCCCGGCACCGGTACGAGGACGCCCTGCGGCAACGGTGCCGTCGGCATCGACAACGTCTGGCACGACACCAGCCGGGGCCGGGAGGTCGCGGCCGGAGTCAACCCGCTGTGGCACGCCCGGAACCTCCAGGACGGCATCACCCCCGGGTATCTGACGTCCTACGGACTCGATCCGGCCCGCCCCGAGAACCGGCTGACCGGCACCTATCAGCGCCACTACAGCGGTGAGCTGGAAGCCGCCTGGCTGTGGAACCCGGAGAAGAAGGTCTTCCTCACCACCGAGGACGAGCGGTCCGTCAACGCCAAGGTCCAGTACGTCAAGGACCGCGGCATCGGCGGCGTCATGATGTGGGAGCTGTCCGGCGACTACACGCGCGGCGCCGACGGCCAGTACGTCATGGGGTACGACACGACGACCCGCATCGCCGACGGGCTGCGCGGCGCGGGCGCGTACCGGGGCGAACGCGCCGGGGCGACCCCGCTGCCCGGCCAGGTGCTGGACGTCAGCGCCGAGTTCACCGGGTACCCGACCGCCGAGGCGGACCTGTGGCCGCAGCAGCCCAAGCTGCGGATCACCAACAACAGCACCCGTCCGCTGCCGTCCGGGACCGAGCTGTCCTTCGACATCCCGACCAGCGCGCCGCCGCTGCTCAAGGACGACGCGTGGCAGGACATGAAGGACGCCGTCCAGCCGGGCCGCAGCGGACCCAACACGGGCGGTCTGAAGGCCGACTTCCACCGGGTGACGATCAAACTGGGCCACTGCGAGTCCATCGCGCCCGGAAAGTCCCGGGAGATCGGCGTCAAGTACTTCCTGCCGCTCACCGGGCCCGCCAACTTCACGCTGAAAACCGGGGGCACGACCTACGGTCTGACGCAGGACCGCCGCAGGGGGACGACGACCGTCGAACCCCCGGCGACCGGCGGCGGGCCCGCCTGCCAGGCGGAGGCGTGGGACGCGGCGCGGACCTACAACCCCGCGTGGGCCCCGTTCGCGCTGTGGCGGACCCAGGGCGGCTGGAAGATCCAGGACCCCGGCAGCTCCCTGGTCGTCGACCACCCCGGCACCTGGGCCACCACCCATCTGATCGGCTCGCAGGACGGCAACGCGAACCAGGTGTGGAACATCGTCCCGGACGGGTCCACCGGCCGGTTCCGTATCATCACGGCCAGCGGCGGACGGCAGCAGTGCCTCGGTGCGGACGGGCGGCTCGCCGAGGCGTCGGTGCGGTCGTGCGACGGCGGTGCCGCGCAGTCCTGGAGCTTCACCGACGAGCGGGGCGCACCGGTCGCCGGAATCCCCGCCGACGGCAGGCCGCATGGGCTGCTCGCGGCGTCCGGGCATGTCCTGGAGCCGAGGAACAGCGGCGGAACGGTCCGTACCAAGCTGGTGGCGGGTGACCCCGAGGGGGCCACGCGCACCGTCGTCTCGTACGGCGGCTTCTACTGGAAGGCGAAGTTCTGGACGAAGGGGAACCGGCCCGACGCGGCCGACCCGAAGAACGCCTGGAGTCGGCTCGGACCGGTCGCCTGACCGGATCCGACCGTGCTCGGGTGAGCTGCTGAGCCGACGGGGCAGCCGGGTCCGGGTCCTCCCACCGGGGAGGGCCCGGACCCGTCGCCGTGCGGGGCGGCGCCCGTCACCGTGCCGGGCGCGGGCCGCGTCGTGCCGGGGCGCGGCCCTCGTCACCGTGCCCGGCCCTCGTCACCGCACCAGGCAGGGCCGTTTCGGGTCGAACGTCCAGCCGGGGACGAGGCAGCGCATCCCGGCGGCGTCGTCGCGCGCGCCCAGGGCCTTCGCGTGGTACAGCTCCTCGGCCGCCCGCAGCCGGTCCCGGTCGAGGGTGACGCCGAGGCCGGGCGCGGTGGGCAGGGCGATCTCGCCGTCGACGATGCGCGGTGGCCGGGTGGTGAGCCGTTCCAGGCCCTCCTGCCAGATCCAGTGCGTGTCCAGGGCGTTGTACGGGCCGGGTGCCGCCGCCCCGCAGTGCGTGATCATCGCCAGCGAGATGTCGAAGTGGTTGTTCGAGTGGCATCCCCAGGTCAGCCCCATCGCCTGGCAGAGCTGGGCCACCCGGACCGACCCCCGCATGGTCCAGAAGTGCGGATCGGCCAGCGGGATCGAGACGGACTGGAGCGCGAGGGCGTGGGTGAGTTGACGCCAGTCCGTGGCGATCATATTGGTGGCGGTGGGGAGCCCGGTCGCCCGCCGGAACTCGGCCAGGATCTCCCGTCCGGAGTAGCCGTCCTCGGCGCCGCACGGATCTTCGGCGTAGGCGAGCGTGCCGACGAGCGGGGCGCACAGTTCGACGGCCTCGCGCAGCGACCACGCCCCGTTCGGGTCCAGCGTGATCCGCGCCCCGGGGAAGCGCGCCTTGAGCGCCAGGACCGCCTCGACCTCCTCGGCGCCGCGCAGGACCCCGCCCTTGAGTTTGAAGTCGCGGAAGCCGTACAGCTCGTACGCTGCCTCGGCCTGGCGGACGATCGCCTCGGGCGTGAGCGCCTCCTCGTGCCGAATCCGGTACCAGCGCTCGGTGGCACCGGGCTCGCGCACATACTCCAGACCGGTGCGGTCGGGGTCGCCGACATAGAAGAGATACCCGAGGACGCGGACGGAGTCCCGCTGCACGCCGTCGCCGAGCAGCGCCGCGACGGGCAGGTCCAGGTGCTGTCCGAGGAGGTCGAGCAGGGCCGACTCGACGGCGGTGACGGCGTGCACGGTGGTCCGCAGATCGTAGGTCTGGGCGCCGCGCCCGCCGGTGTCGCGCGTGGCGAAACGCTCCTCGATCCGCCGCAGCACCCGTCCGTGGTCGCCCACGCGGGCACCGACGACGAAAGGTTCGGCGTCCCGGAGCGTTTGGGTGATCCGCTCGCCACCGGGGACCTCGCCCACCCCCGTGCGTCCCTCGGAGTCGGTGAGGACGACGACGTTCCGGGTGAAGTAGGGGCCGTGGGCGCCGGAGAGGTTCAGCTCCATGGAGTCGCGCCCGGCGACGGGGTGGACGGTGAGGGCGGTGACGGTGGGCTGCCTGCTCATGTGTCCCGGCTTCCTGTGGGTCGGCGGGGACCGAAGGAGCCGAGGCCGGTCAGCTTCGCCTTGGTCATCAGCGGAAAGCGGAAAGCGGAAAGCAGAAGCAGCACACTGATGCCGACCACGAGCAGGGGCATGGCACTTCCCTCGGTGCTGTGCCGTGGATCATTTGTGTATGTGAATGGAGTTCGTGTACAGGAATGGAGGCTAGGGGGATGAACGGAGTGGGTCAATGGGGCGTGCCAGAAGGAACGGGGCAGGGCGCAGGGCACAGGGCAACGCGGGTCGGGGGAGCCGGCGGGTCGGGGGCGGGTCGGGAGGAGGTCGTGGCGAGCCATCGCCGCATCACGCAGTGAAAGCGGCGGAGTCCGTCCGCGTGGACGGGGTCCGTCCGCCGGGGTGGCCGGACCGCCGATCCTCACATGTGTCCCGCCCGCCCCGGGGGCATCGCCCTGACGGTACTGTTTTCAGCCGATCGAGTCGTACACCGGACGCTCGCTCCGCACCGGTTCGGCCGGTGCGGGGTGTCCGGAGATCCTTGACACCGGCTGCGGGGGACTCTCGAACAGGGTGACACGCGGAACGCGTCGTTCCGGCACCGGTGGTGCCATGCGGGCCGACGGGGTCATCGACTCCCCGTGGCTCAGGCAGTGCGGACAGCCCAGGCAGCACAGCCCGCACGGGCCGCACTCCCCGGCCCGGGTGGCGGGGCAGCCGCACCCCGCCGATGCCGATGCCGACGGGCACGGGGGCGGGGACGGGGGAGGCGACCCCGCCCGCGACCCCGCCGGACCGGCCGCCTCCGCGCCGACCAGACCGTTGCGGACGAGCGCCCGGTGCACCGTCGACCGCGACGGGACGGGCTCCACCCCCAGCCGGGCGAGCGTGGCGCGCAACCGCTGCGCCCCCCACCCCGGGTGCTCCCGGCGCAGCGAACAGATCAGCGCCACCGTCGAATCGTCGAGCCGTCGCGGACTCCGATGGGGCCGCCGCGACCGGTCCTCCAGGCCCGCCTCCCCCTGCTCCAGATAGCGTTTGCGCCAGGTGTGCACGGTCTGCCGGGAGACCCCGTGCGACCGCGCCACCTCCACGACCGGGCGGCCTCCCAGTACCTCCAGGACCGCCCGTTGACGTCTGTGCCGACGCTCCCGTTCCCTCGTCAGCCGTCTCTCCTCCTGCGCGGCCCGTCGTTCCTCCTGGTGGAGCACGTGACCCTGCCTCCCTCCGTGCAGTCCCTCTGCGGTCCCTGTGCCGTCCGTCTGCCGTCTGTCTGCGGTCCCTGTGCAGTCCCTGTGCGGTCCCTGTGCTTCTCCCTCGACAGGTGTATGTCACAGCGGATGTTGCACCGCTGTCGCCATCACCCCTCCCGTCGGATGTCAGCCATGTCCGGAGCGCGATATGTCAACGGTGTCCTGAGACTCCGTCCCCACCGACCGCCGCCGACAGCCTTGCCGGTGCGAGAGAACCAGCCAGCCGACCGGTCACCCGGCATTTGCCAGGTCGTTGACACGGGCGGTTTATGTGAAGCAGCATTCTCGGCCCCGGGAGAAAACGTCAGTGACGAAACAAAGGTAAGGCAAAGCTGAGCAGGACAAGTGACAGGAGAAAGAGTTATGGACGACAAGAAGACCTCGCTCGAACCGGATGAGATCGAGGTGATTCCGCCGGTCTCGACCCCGGACTTCGTGATCGCCGACAACGACCCGTCGGACCCGCCGATCGCCATCGCGGACCCCGACCCGTTCGACCCGGTGATCTGATTCAATGGCCGTGACTCACGGCGGGCAGAAGGCCGTATCCCAGATACGGCCTTCGCTCCGCCTTCCCCGTCTCCTGCACCCTGTCGACCCTGTGGAATTCAAGCGCGACTACTGGGAGAAAAAGCCCCTGATAGTCCACCGCGAGGACCCCCACTACTACACGGACCCGCTGACCTTCCACGATGTCGACCAGATTCTCTCGACATCGAGTGTGCGCTCCTCCGAACTCAAGGTGGTCGTGAACGGGCGGGAGATACCGCTCCAGGAAATGACCGCATCGGGCCCCGGCGGCCCGGCCAATGGGCTGGAAGTCCTCTACGACCTCTACCGCAAGGGCTCGACGGTCGTCTTTAAATTCCTGCACGAGCGCTGGGAGCCGCTGGGCCGGCTCTGCCGCACGCTCGCCGCCGAGTTCAGCGCCGCGTTCCAGGCCAACGCCTATTTGACGCCCGCCGCCGCCCAGGGGCTGACCAGCCACTACGACACCCATGATGTGTTCGTCCTCCAGATCTGGGGCTCGAAACACTGGCGGCTGTACGATTCGCCCGCCGAACTCCCCCTCCAGTCGCAGCCCTTCCGGCGGACGAAGGAGGGACCGGGAAATCCGGTACGGGAATTCACCCTCAACGCGGGCGACATGATGTATCTGCCGCGCGGCACCGTGCACGACGCCACCGCCCAGGACCAGGCGTCCCTGCATGTCACCCTCGGGGTCCAGCCCGTGCTGTGGGCCACCGTCCTCAAGGACGCGCTGGATCGCGCCATCGAGAGCGACCCCCGGTACCGCTCCTCGCTGCCGCCCGGCTTCGCCCTCGACCCGGAGCTGCGCGCGGGCACCGTGGACCGGCTCGGCGAACTGCTGGCCTCGGTCGGCTCGGCCGTGCGCCCCGGGGATCTGATCGACCGGGCCGTGAGCCGCGCCAACGCACGGCGGCCCCCGGTGCTCGGCGGACACCTCCTCGATCTGGAGGGGCTGCGGACACTGGCCGCCGACACCCGGGTGCGCCGCCGGACCGAACTGCTGTGGGAGCTGTCCACCGACGCCCACGACACGGCGAAACCGCTGCTCACCCTGGAGTTCCACGGCAAGGTGCTCCGGCTGCCCGCACGGATCGCGCAGGAGCTGCGGTTCGTCCTCGACGCCGACGCCCCGTTCGCGGCCCGGGACATCCCCGGAGAACTGGGCATCGAGGGGAAGTTGGTGCTGGTGCGGCGGCTGATGCAGGAAGGGCTGCTGACGCTCGCCTGACCCGGTGCCTTGTCCGATCCGGTACCTTGTCCGATCCGGTGCCTTGTCCGATCCGGTGACCCGGTCGCCGCCACGGCCGGGCCGCCACTCCACGGTTCGTACCGGCCACCGTCCTACGGTTCGTACCGGCCACCGAGATGCGTGGCGAGAAATCGCTCGGCCGCCGCGTAGAAGGCCATCCGGTTCGCCGGACGGACGAAGCCATGCCCCTCGTCGGAAAAGAGCAGATACTCATGGGGGACCCCGGCCCTTCGCAGCGCGGCGACGATCTGTTCCGACTCCTCCCGCCGCACCCGGGGGTCGTTGGCACCCTGCCCGATCAGCAGCGGCACCCGGATGTCCCGGTACGCCGACAGCGGCGAGCGCGACCACAGGAACTCCCCGTCGACCGCCGGGTCACCGATCCGCCGCCGGAGCTGCGCCCCCAGCGTGGACCAGGTCGCGGGCACCGAGCCGATGAAGGTCCGCAGATCCGAGGGACCGGCGACGGCGACCGCGCACCGGAAGGCCCCCGGCGTGAACGCCGCTCCGGCCAGCGCCGCGTAGCCGCCGTACGAACCGCCGTACACCGCCACCCGGCCCGGATCGCTGTACCCGGCGGCGACCGTATGGGCCACGGCGTCATGCAGATCGTCCTGCATCCTGCCGCCCCACTCCCGGTCCCCGGCGGCCGAGAACCGCTTGCCGTACCCCGTCGAACCCCGGAAGTTGACCTGGACACAGAGATAGCCCCGGTCGGCGAGCCACTGCGGCTCCGCCCGGAACCCCCACACATCGCGGGTCCACGGACCGCCGTGCACACACAGCACGGTGGGCAGCCCGCGCCGCGCCGCGCCCCGAGGGAAGGTGAGATAGCCGTGCACCCGCAGCCCGTCCCGGGCGGTGAACGAGAACGGCTCCATCCGGGCGAGCCGGTGCCCCGCCAGCGCCGGGAGATGGCTGAAGAGGAAACGGGTGCCGCCGCCGTCCCGCTCCAGGATGCGATAGCCGGCCGGGCCGTCGTCGACCAGGTGCTGGACCAGCCAGCGCCGGTCCGACCGGTCCCGCCCCAGCACCCGCACATCGCCGCGCGCCGCCTCGCGCAGCGCCGCGAAGTCGGCGGCCACCGCCGCCGGGGCGAGGATCTCGGTCTCCGCGTGGGCCCGCTGGACGACGACGAACTCGGCGGCCCCGGTGACCGGGTGCAGCCCGACGCCGTCCACGTCGTACTCCCCGTCCTCGTACCGCACCTCGTACCGGCCGTTCGTGGTGTCCACGCTCAGCAGCCGGGCGGTGTCCGCGCCCCGCGAGGAGAGGAGGTGGAGCCGGGTGCCGTCCGAGGTGAACGCGACGGGGCGGAGCGCCACCGCGTCCTCGGGGCCGGTCTCGTGGAGCGGTCGCCACGGGGCGGACTCGTCCGCGCGGACCAGCAGGGTGCTGCCGCCGTCGGGGCGCGGCCGGACGGCGCCGCGCACCCGCAGCCCGCCGTCCGCCACCCAGCGGGAGAACCCCTCGTTCCGGGCGGCGAGTTCGAGCCGTCCGCTCGCGATGTCGAGCCGGTAGGCGTCATGCACGGAGCGCTCACGGAGGTTGAGACCGATCAGCAGCCCGCCGGGGGTGCGCGGATCGAGGGCGATGATCCGCGCCTGGACACCGGGGTACGGGGTCAGATCGCGCGCCGGAGCCGGAGCCGGTGTCGCGGCCGGAGGGGCGCCGGAACCGGCCGGGACCGCGTACAGCCGGGTGTTCTCGTCCCCGTCCCGGTCCTGGACGAAGAGCAGATGACGGCCGTCCCCGGCCCAGGCGAAGGCCCGGATGCCCCGCCCCCGGTCCGCGGTCACCGGCCGGTACTCGCCCGACCGCCACGGCCCGGCGTACACATTGAGCACCCCGTCGTACGGGGCGAGGAACGCCAGGTGCTCGCCGTCGGGGGAGAGCGCCGGGCTCATCCGGTCCGGGTTGCCGAAGAGCAACGCCCGCGGAATGAGCGCCGACGCGTCGCTCCCGCCCGGCGCCTCGCTTCCGCCCGGCGCCTCGTTTCTGCCTGGTGTCCCTTTCCCGTCCAGCGTCCCGTTCCCGCCCGGCGCTCCGCTTCCGCCCGACTCGCCCGTCCCACCGATTTCGCCCGCCACCCCAGTCTCTTCCGTCCTGTCACTTCTGTCCGCCCCGCCGGTTCCGTCTGCGCGGCCCGGCCCGTCCATCCCGCCGCTCCTGCCTGTCCTGCCGCTCCTGCCTGTCCCGACGGTCGCGCTTACCCTGCCCGTCCGGCCGGTGCTCCCGTTTGCCCCGGCGGTCTCGTCCGTCAGGCCCGCCCCATCCGCTCTGCCGGTCTCGCCCGCCCTGCTCGCCCCGCCGGTCCCATCTGCGTGGCCCGGCCCGTCCGTCCGGCCGGTCCCATCCGTGTTGCCCACCGTGTCCGTTCTGCCGGTCCGGCCCGCCCCGCCGGTCTCGTCGGTCCCATCTGCACGCCCCGCCCTGTCCATCCCGACTGCCCCGTCCGTCCCGATGGCCGCCCCACCCACCCCGTCCGCCCGACCGGTCCCACTCGCCGTGCCGGTCCCACCCACCCCGTTCGCCCCGCCGGTGCCGCTCGTCCCGGTCTTGTCGTCCGTCCCGTCTCTCACGGGACCGGCCCTGATCCGGCCTCCGGCCCCGCCCCTGGTTCCGGCCCCGACCCTCGTCCTCGTCCTGTGGAATTCCTCCCCGTACGACAGCGCGTACGGCAGACAGCGGAGCTGGAACACTGATGCAGCCGGTGCAGCAGGTCGTGTTCACCTCGCGGACCACCGCGTCCTCGGGCGGCAGCGGGCTGAGCGGCCCCCCGGACTTCCCGGAACCCGCGCCGCCGCGCCGCCCGCGGGGCGCCGGCGGCCGACTGCGGCAGACGGGCCGTTCGGCGGCGGCCACCGCGGTCGGCGCCGTCCGGGTCTTCCGGCTGGTGTGGGCGGCGAGCCCCTGGCTGACCACCGCGCTGGGGCTCGCGACCGTCCTCATCGGCCTGGTGCCCGCCGCGACGGCGATGACGGCGCGGCTGCTTGTCGACACGGTCGTCCAGGGCGCCGCCCTGCGCGCCGAGGACGGCCCCGACCGGATCGGGCTGACCCTGCCCCTGCCCGGCGGCTCGCTGGAACTCCCCGTCCTCACCGTCGTCGGAGCCCTGGTGGCGCTCGCGACGGCCCAGTTCGTGGTCTACGCGCTCGGCGCCCTCGCCACCGCCGTGCGCTCCATCGCCCAGCAGCTCCTCCAGGAACGGACCTCGCAGGACGTCCAGCTCCGGGTGATGGAGCACGCGGGGCGGCTGCCGCTGTCCTTCTTCGAGGACTCCCGCTCCTACGATCTGCTGCGCCAGGCCCAGCAGGAGGCGTCCACCCGCCCGGTGACGATGATCAGCGGGGTGTTCGGACTGCTCCAGACCGCGGTGACATTCGTCAGCATGGTGGGGCTGCTGATCGGCCTCGGCCCGCTGATCGCGCTGGCCGCGCTGATCGCGCCGGTACCCGCGTTCGTCGCGGACGCCCGGTACGGCATGCGCACCTTCGTCGTCGCCCTCTGGTCCTCGCCGATCCGCCGCCGGATGGAGTACCTCTCCCGGCTGGTGGCCACCGACTCCTACGCCAAGGAGGTCAAGGTCTTCGGCCTCGCCCCCTTCCTGACGGAACGGTTCCGGCTGCTCGGCGCCACCGCCTATCGGGGGCTGCGGAAGGTCGTCACCGCCCGCTATCTGGTGGGCGGCGCCTGGTCGGCACTGGCGACCCTGGTCGGCTCGCTGACCTACCTCTATGTGGCGCTCCAGGCGGTGAACGGCCGTCTCAGCCTGGGTGACCTGGTGCTCTACACCTCGGCCGCGACCACCGTGCAGACCTCCGTCCAGGGCATCTTCAGCGGACTCGCCGGGATGTACGAGAATAATCTCTACCTCGGGAAGCTGTACGAACTGCTCGCGGTGCCCGCCGAAAACGCCAAGGACGCCAAGGACGCCGAAAACGTCGAGGGCGCCGAAAACGCCAAGAGCGCCGAGGACGGCGGGCCCACACGCCCCGGCGGCGGCGCCTTCCGCCCGCTGCCGTCCCCCCTGCGCGGCCATGTCGTCCTGGAGAACGTGACCTTCCGCTACCCGGGCACGGAGCGGCCCGCGCTCCTCGGCGTCAGCCTGGAGATCCGGCCGGGCCAGTCGGTCGCCGTCGTCGGCCCCAACGGGGCGGGCAAGTCCACCCTGATCAAACTCCTCTGCCGACTGTACGAGCCCGACGAGGGCCGCATCCTGCTCGACGGAGTCGACATCCGCGAGCTGGACCCCGAGCTGCTGCGCCGCCGGATCGGCGCCATGTTCCAGGACCATGTCTCGTACCAGGCGACCATGGCCGAGAACATCGGTCTCGGCGACGTGGACCGGATCGAGGACCGCGCCCGTGTGGCGGAGGCGGCCCGCCGCGCCGGAGCCGACGGGCTGGCCGAGGGGCTGCCGCAGGGCTACGACACCGCGCTCGGGAAGTGGTTCGCCACGGGCGCCGAACTCTCCGGCGGCCAGTGGCAGAAAGTCGCCCTGGCCCGTGCCTTCATGCGGGACGCCACCCTCCTCGTCCTCGACGAGCCGACGTCCGCGCTCGACGCGGAGGCGGAGGCCGATCTCTTCGGCCGCCTCCGCGAGCTGGCGCACGGCCGGACCACGGTCTATATCTCGCACCGCTTCTCGACCGTCCGCCGCGCCGATCTCATTCTGCTGATCGAGGACGGCCGGGTCGCGGAGCAGGGCACGCATCGGGAGCTGATCGCCCTCGGCGGGCGCTACGCACGGCTGTTCGCGCTCCAGGCGTCGGCCTACACCGACACGTACACCGACACCGACACACACACCGAAACCCCCCGCCCGAACGCCCCGCACGCCCCGCACGGCTTCAACGGAGCCAGGACCGCCAAGGAGGCGGCGGCGATCGAGGCGGCCCTCGCGGCGAAGCGCGCCGGGCGTGCCGGGCGCGCCGGACGCACTGCGCGCGCCGGAGAGGCGTCCGGCGACGGGGGCACGGACGGCGGTGGCCCCTGACGACGGGGCCCGGGTCGCGCCCAGCGGTAGGTCGGCGCCGCTGCGGGGCGCGTCACCGCCGGGGTGGTCCGGGCACGGCGGAACCCCCGCCGTGCCCGGCCTCCCCCCACCGGGGGCGGCCACGCCCCTCACCCGGCCACCCCCGCCCCGGTCCGGGCCCGGTCGGCGGCCGAGGCCGGTGCCACCCGCACCTCAAGCCCGCCTTCGGCATTGGCCCGGACCGTGACCGTCCCCCCATGCGCCTGCGCGATCGACTGGACGATGGACAGCCCGAGACCGGCCCCGTCCTTCGGCCCGCCGCGCCGCACCAGCCTGCGGAACGGCTCCAGCAGCCCTTCCGCCTCGCCCTCCGGGACCAGCGGGCCGGTGTTCCGCACCGTCAGCCCGTACACCGACCGGGCCGGGGACGTGACGACGGAGATCGCCCCGCCCGGCACGTTGTACCGGACCGCGTTCTGCACCAGGTTCTCCACGAGCTGTCCCAGCAGCACCCGGTCGCCCGAGACCGGCACCGGCGCGAGCGAAAGATCCAGCCGCAGCCCCGCCTCCTCGATCCGGGGCCGCCACAGCTCCACCGTCTCCGCCGCGACCTCCGCGAGGTCGACCGGCTCGTACCGGTCGAGGCCGCGATCGCTGGTCGCCAGCAGCAGCAGGCCCTCGATCAGCCGCTCACTGCGCCGGTTGGTCTCCAGCAACTCCTCCTGGATACGCGGCAGATCCGCCTCGCGCGCCCCGCCCAGCCGGATCTGGATCGCGGCCCGCTGGATCGCCAGCGGGGTGCGCAGCTCGTGCGAGGCGTTGGCGACGAACCGCCGCTGGCTGCCGAAGGCCCGGTGCAGCCGGTCCAGCATGTCGTCGAAGGTGTCCGCGAGATGCTTCAGCTCGTCGTCCGGACCGTCCAGGGCGATCCGTTCATGGAGATTGACGCTCGACAGCCGCCGCGCGGTGGCGGTGATGGTGTGCAACGGGCTCAACACCCGTCCCGCCATCCACCAGCCGAGAACCACCGACACCACCACCATCACCAGCAACGCGAGCGCGGACATCGTCAGCAACTGCCGCTGCGCGTCGTCCCGCAGCCGTTCGGCGATCTCGGCGAGCTGCCCGGCCGAGAGTGAGGCCACCCCGCCGCTGGGCAGCTCACTCTTGGGGACCGTGGTGATGGTGGGGTTCTCCCGCACGGTGGTGGTCTGGTGGACGAGCAGATTGGTGAGGGCGAGCAGCACCAGACCGGTGACGAAGAACAACCCGCTGTACAGGGCGGTGAGCCGCAGCCGGATCGACGTCCTCAGGGGACGCGTTGTTCCCATCAGAGCCGGTAGCCGACGCCGGGCAGGGTAGCGATCGCGGGCGGTTCGCCCAGCTTCGCCCGTAACTTGCTCATGGTGGTGCGCACGGCGCTGGTGAACGGGTCGGCGTTCTCGTCCCAGGCCCGTTCCAGCAGTTCCTCGGCGCTCACCACGGCCCCGTCGGCGGCCATGAGCACTTCGAGGACGGCGAATTCCTTCGGGGAGAGCCGCAGATAGCGCCCGTCCCGGAACGCCTGGCGGCGGGGCGCGTCCAGCACGATCCCGGCCCGTTCCAGTACGGGCGGCAGGGCGCGGTTGGCCCGTCGGCCCAGGGCCTGCACCCGGGCCACCAGCTCCGGGTACTCGAAGGGCTTGGCGAGATAGTCGTCCGCGCCGAGCGCCAGTCCCTCCACCAGATCGCCGACCTGCCCCGCCGCCGTGAGCATCAGAATGCGCACCCGCGCGCCGGACGAGGCCAGCTCCCGGCAGACGTCGTCGCCGTGGGTGCCCGGCAGCCCCCGGTCCAGGACAAGGACGTCGTAGTCGTTGACGGCCAGCCGCTCCAGCGCCGTGTCGCCGTCGAGGGCGATGTCCACGGCCAGCCCATGCCGCCGCAGACCCTCGCCGACCAGCTCGGCGAGCATCTCCTCGTCCTCCGCCACCAGTACCCGCATCGTCTTCCCTCCCGCGCCGGCGCGGTCGCGGACACCGTCGTCCGCGCGCCGACCACTGATCAGTAGATATCCCGCCCGATGTTGCCGTGGTGTGGGCATGCGCGGTAACAGCCCGGCAACCCCGCTCCCGATAGACGTGTGACGACGGGCCGGGAACAGCTTGGCCTGTGGTGATCGACCCGGGAAAGGGGCCGGCGGATGGTGCGGACGACCGTACGGAACGACAGGAACGACAGGAACGGCAGCGGGACCGACAGGGGGAACGGCAGCGGGAGCGGACAGGGCTTGACCGGATGCGGGAACGGGGGCGGGTGCGGGAACGGGAGAGCGCTGCCCGGTCGCGGTCGGGCCGTACGGGGAGCGGCGGCGGCGCTGTTCCTCGCGCTGGCCGTGGCGGGCTGCGGGGGCGACGGTGAAGGTGACGGGAAGAAGGTCGCCCGTGTGCAGCAGGGGAACGGCTCCTCCGCCTCGGCCTCGCCGTCCGCCCCCGCCGACCGGGCCGATCAGCTCGTGGCGTTCACCCGTTGCATGCGGGAGAACGGTATCGACATGCCCGACCCCGCGCCGGGCGAGGAGAACATCCAGCTCCCGGCCGGTACGAAGGGAGACGCCGGGACGCAGAAGGCGCTCGCCACCTGTCAGCGCCACCTCGGATCGGGGACGGGCGCGAAGGACGTCACCGACGGGGCGGTGCACGACCGGGCGGTGGAGCTGGCGAAGTGCCTGCGGGAGAAGGGGGTGAACGTGGCCGACCCCAAGCCGGGGGAGCCGCTTCAGCTCACCGGCGGGGGCAACGATCCCAAGGTCCGTGCGGCGATCACGGAGTGCCGCGCCGCCAGGGGCGCGAACACGTCCCCGTCCGGGGAGTGAGCCCGATGCGCGAGCAGACGGCCGAACCGGCGCCGCGCGGCCCGGACAGCCCCGTCGACGCCGCTGACCCCGTCGCCGCTCCGGGTGACTCGGGAAGCGGCATCGGCGGACACCACTCCCTGGGACGCCGCCGGGTGCTGATCGCCGCCACGGCCGTCGTCGTCTGCGGCGGCGCGGCGGCGGGTTTCCTCCTCCTCGACCGCGACGACTCCCGCGCCACCCCGGACGGCGGAACGTCCCGGGTGTCCACCGCGCCTGTCGTCCGGACCGACCTGGTGACGACGCAGCGGGTCGACGGGACCCTCCGCTACGACGGCGCCTACACCGTCAAGGCCCGCCCGGGGTCCGGCGTACTGACCTGGCTCCCCGACGTCGGCGACACCCTCGCACGCGGGGAACGGGTCTACGCCGTCAACGGCCGCCCCGTGCCCCTGCTGTACGGGGACACCCCGCTCTACCGCACGCTCGAACCGGGCGTCGACGACGGCCCGGACGTCGAGATGCTGGAACGCAACCTCAAGGCCCTCGGCCACGGGCCCGCCCTCACGGTCGACGACCATTTCACCGAGGGCACGGCCGACGCCGTCCGCGCCTGGCAGGACAGCCTCGGCCGCACGGAGACGGGCACCGCAGCCCCCGGTGACGCGGTCGTCGAACCCGGCGCCGTCCGGGTCACCGAAACCCTCGGCATCATCGGCGCGGACGCCGCCGACACCCTGCTGACGCTCTCCGGCACCCGGCGGATCGTCACCGTCGACATGCCCGTGGCCCAGCAGCAACTGGCGCGCCTCGGCGCCACCGTCCGGATCGGGCTGCCCGGCGGCCGGACGACCACCGGCAAGGTCATGGACGTGGGCACGGTCGCGCGCGGGGAGGAGGGGACCGCCTCCCGGGGCGGCGGCGGGAGCACGAGCGGCGACAGCGGCGGCGGGGGCCGCACGGCGACCGAGAACGCGACCGTGGAGGTCCGGGTGCAGCTCACCCGCCCCGGGGAGGCGGGTGCCCTCGACGGCGCCCCGGTCTCCGTCGACTTCACCAGCGGCAGCAGACGGGACGTCCTCGCCGTGCCCGTCTCCGCGCTGCTCGCGCTCGCGGAGGGCGGATACGCCGTGGAGGCCGCCGAGGGCGGTGGCTCCGCCGCACCGGGCGGGGACGGCGCGAACCGGCTGATCCCCGTCCGGCTCGGAGTGTTCGCCCAGGGCAAGGTGGAGGTCGAGGGCGAGGGGCTGCGTGAGGGGCTGAGGGTGGAGGTGCCGTCGTCATGAACAACGTCAGCGGCATCGGCGACGTCAGCGGCATCGACGGCATCGACGACGTCAGCGGGACCGGCGACATCGGCGGGATCGGTGGGACTGGTGGGACCGGCAGGATCGGTGGGACCGGCGGGATCGGCGACGGTGGGGGAGCGGCCGGGAGGACGTCCGGGGGAACGGCGTCCACCGCACAGCCCCCGCCGGTCATCGAACTGCGTGGAGTGTCCAAGACCTACCCCGGCGGCGTCCGGGCCCTGCACGAGGTCTCCCTCACGGTCCGCGCCGGGGAACTCGTCGCCGTCATGGGCCGCTCGGGCTCCGGCAAATCCACGTTGCTGCACCTCATGGGCACCCTGGACCGGCCGACAACCGGCAGTGTGCTGCTCCGCGGCCATGACGTCGCCCGGCTCGGCGACCGACGGATCTCCGCCGTCCGCGCCCACTGGATCGGCTTCGTGTTCCAGCAGTTCTTCCTCACTCCGGGCCGCAGCGCCGTGGACAACGTCGCCGAGGGCCTGCTCTACCACGGCATCCCCGCCCGCCGACGGCGCGCGCTCGCGGTCGACGCGCTGCGCAGGGTGGGCCTGGGGCACCGGCTCGACCACCGTCCGCACGAGATGTCCGGCGGCGAACGGCAGCGGACGGCGATCGCCCGGGCCATCGCCGTCCGCCCCGCCGTCGTCCTGGCCGACGAGCCGACCGGCAACCTCGACTCGGCGGCGGGCGCGGGCATCCTGCGGCTGCTCCATGAACTCCACGACCAGGGAACGACCATTGTGGTGATCACGCACGACACGGCGCTCGGGGCGCGGCTGCCGCGCCGGGTGGAGATCCTGGACGGCCGCGTCCGCAGCGACGAACGGGACACCGACGGCGCCGGGGCCCGGCGGGACGCGGGGGCGGCCCGGTGACGCGATCCCGGACCGGCCCCGACCGGCGCCCCGCCCCGCAGGGCCATCCGCTGCCGCCCGCGCCCCGGCTCCGCCCGTCCGACATCGCCCGCGTCGGCCTCGTCGGCATGCGCAGCCGCCCCACCCGCGCCGTGCTCTCCGCGCTGGGCATCGCGATCGGTATCGCCGCGATGGTCGCGGTGCTCGGCATCAGCAACGCGGGCCAGGCCGACCTGCTCCACCGGATCGGCCGTCTCGGCACCAATCTGCTGACGGTGTCCCCCGGCCGGAACCTCTTCGGCGAGAACGCGAAACTGCCGCTGAACTCCGTCGAGATGGTGGGGCGGATCGGCCCCGTCGATTCGGTGACCGCGACCGCCGCGCTTCCCGAGGTCACGGTACGCCGCACCGACCGCATCGACCCGCTCGCGGGCGGCGGCATCGGGGTGAGCGCGGCCCGCACGGACCTGCTGCCGACGGTCGGCGGCTCCGTCCACCGGGGCGTCTATCTGAACGCGGCGACCTCCCGCTATCCGTCGGTGGTCCTCGGCTCCCTGGCCGCGGCCCGGCTGGGCGTCGACGAACCGGGCCGCCAGGTCTATCTGGGGGACCGCTGGTTCACGGTGATCGGGGTGCTGCGCCCGGTGGAACTCGCCCCGGAGCTCGACCGTTCGGCGCTCGTCGGCTGGGAGGCCGCGCGTTCGCTGCTCGGGTTCGACGGCCATCCGACGACGGTCTACGAACGCTCGGCGGAGGAGGCCGTCGAGGACGTACGCGGGGTCCTCGCGGCGACCGTCGACCCGGAGAACCCGCACAACGTCCGGGTGAGCCGCCCGTCGGACGCCCTGGAGGCCCAACTCGCCGCGAAGTCCGCGTTCACCTCGCTCTTTCTGGGCCTGGGGGCGGTCGCCCTGCTGGTGGGCGGGGTCGGCGTGGCCAACACCATGGTCATCTCGGTCCTGGAACGCCGCCCGGAGATCGGCCTCCGCCGCTCCCTGGGCGCGGGCCGGGGCCATATCCGCCTCCAGTTCCTGGCGGAGTCGGTGGCCCTCTCCGGCCTCGGCGGCACAGTCGGCGTCCTCCTGGGCGCGCTGATCACCGTCGGCTGGTCGACCTGGCAGGGCTGGCCCCCGGTCCTCCCACCCGAGGTCCTCCTCGGCGGCCTGGCGGCAGCGGCCTTCATCGGCACGGCGGCGGGGCTCTACCCCGCGTCCCAGGCGGCGAGACTGGCGCCGACGCGGGCGTTGAGCGCGGTCTGACCCGTGGGGCCCCGGTGCCGGGGCCCCACGGGGTTCGGTCAGAGCTGTTCGGCTGCGCCGGTGTCGAGGAGTCCGAGGGCGGACAGGCAGGTGAGGGTGATGAGGCAGGGCCAGGGCAGCCAGAGGAGGATGCGGAACGCTTTGCGCTTCACCGGTCCGCCCCGTCGTGGGGGACGTGGAGTTCGCACCACACCCGGGTCTGGTCGGTGGTGAGTCCCCATGCGTCGGCGCACGCGGCGACCAGGTCGAGCCCGCGCCCGCCCTCCGCGTACGTGCTTCTCGGACGCTCGCCGGGAAGCGTGACCACGGTCCCGTCGCCGACCTCGACCCGCACCACCGCCCCGGCCCGGGACAGCCGTAACCCCACACGTACCCCCCGCCCGTGCGCGAACGCGTTGGTCACCAGCTCCGACACCACCAGCTCCGCCCGCTCAACCACCCCCTCGGCCCGCCAGTGCCGCAACCGCGCCCGCACAATCCGCCGCGCCCGCCCCACCCACTGCCGATCGGCATCGGGCAACGGCTCACCCGGACGGCCGTGGCGGCTTATGGCCAGCTCGATGGGGGAGAAGATCGGTGTGGCCGAACGCGTGGGTTCGACAGGTACTCGGTTGTGAAGTGGTGTCTGGACCATCTGGGCCTTCCCCGGAACGGGTTTCCGACGATCTTCAGTGAACTCCTCTCCAATGGCGCCCAACAGGTCAGAAAGCAGAACACCCACATCGACTGCCGGACGTTTTTGCCAACCCTTGGGACGCTGATGTCTATCGTTCCGCGTGCAGTGGGCAGAACCGGATCGGGGGCACCTGTGACCAGAGCGCAGAACAGCCAACTCATCGCTGTGATCAGCGAGTTCGGCTTCACCCATGCGGATTTGGCGCAGAAGATCAGCGACGTCATCACTCGCTACTACGGTCCGCAGACTCCCCATACATGCGACGAGCGGACCATCAGACGGTGGGTTCGAGGGGATGTACGGTGGCCCACTCAACGCTACCTTTTCGCCTTGGAACAGATTTTCAGACGCCCGGTGCGAGACATGGGATTCATCCCCAGAGGGAAAAGTAGTTCGGTTCCGGTCCCACCTGCGGCAGCCACCCCTAAGGAGGTCCCCGTGCACCGCCGATCATTCATCTCCGGTTCAGCAGCCGTGACCGTCGCCACGACACTCGGCATGAGCGAAGTGCCCCAGCGCGGTCATATCTCCATGAACGACGTCGCCCGGGTGACGAGCCGGATCGACACACTCAACGCACGGTTCCTCGCCACCGGTGGCGGCTCCGTGGTCGACGTCGCGACCCACCACATCAACGGCCTCCGCCGCATGCTCAACGGCTGCACCTACAGCGACCGGGTCGGAAAGGCCCTGCACGGAGCCGTCAGCAGCCTCTACTCCCAAGCCGGCTGGGGAGCGATGGACAACAACGACAGCCGACGGGCCGGATCGCTGTACCGGTCCGCCCTGAACAGCGCTCTGCTCGCCGACGACCCCAACGCCATAGCGCGTTCCTGGGACTCCCTCGCGATGCACGCACGAAAAGAAGGCCGCCAGCGCGAGGCCCTTCAGATCGCACAGGCATCCCTCGACAATCGCCGCGCCCGGAACGATCCGTACGTCGACACCCTGCTGAACTCCCGGCTGGCCATCGCCCATGCCCTGACGGGCAACGAGAGGAAAGCCGTCACTTCGCTGACCGCTGCCGAGAGCGCCTATGAACGGGTGCACCGGACTTCTCCCCCGGCGTGGCTCGCGTTCCTCAACGAAGCCGAGATGTCAGGCATCGGCGCCCTGGTCCACCGCGCCCTCGGGGATTACCACCGGGCCGCGGACTCCGCAGCGCAGGCAATCACCCTGGCCCCGTCGTCCATGCCCCGCAGCAAGGCGTACTACACCGTGCTGCTCGCCGAAATCCAGGTGGCCCAGCAGGAGCACGAGAAAGCAGCCGCCACGATCACCACGATCGATTCCGGTCCGACCATCCACCGCATCGGCGCACGACTGTCCCGTGTGAAGCGCGCCCTGTCCGCGTGAACAGGCATAGAGTCCTGCGACATGTATCCGATCAGACGCGACGGCCTTCTCTTGGGCCTCCGTGAGTTGACCATGGACGACGCGGACGCCGTCCACGCGATCTACGGGAGCCCGGTGGCGACCGAGCACCTGTCGTTCGAGCCGCGTACGCGTGCCGATGTGCGGGAGATCGTCGAGCGGGCCGTCGCCGCCGCGGCGGTGACACCACGTCATGAGTACGCGATGGCGGTGGTCGAGCGTACGGGGGGCCGGATGGTCGGGTACGGGCGCATCGCGCTCGATCCGCACCAGCCGAGAGGGGCGACCTTCGGTTTCGCGCTCCGCCCGGAGAGCTGGGGGCGCGGGTACGGCACGGAGATGGTGCGGCTGCTGCTGGGTCTGGGCTTCGAGGAGTTGGGTCTGCACCGTCTCTGGGGTGCCCGTTCCCCTCTCAACACGGCTTCTGCCAGGACCATGGAGGCGGCCGGAATGACGGAGGAGGGCGTGATACGCCGCCATATCCAGAAAGGCGGCGTATGGCGGGACTCCGTGGTGCATGCCATGGTCGATGACGAATGGCACCTTGAACCGGGTAGCCGCAGCGACTGATCACAAAACGTCGAGGATCTTCTGCTCCGCGTCCGGGCGAGACCGTGCTCCGCCCCCACCTGCCCATCTCGGCCGCGAGCGTCCTTTTCCGGCCACCCGAACGACCCCCGCCGGGCCGTTCGGGTGGCCGACGGGGTTCGGTCAGAGCTGTTCGGCTGCGCCGGTGTCGAGGAGTCCGAGGGCGGACAGGCAGGTGACGGTCATGAGGCAGGACCAGGGCAGCCAGAGGAGGATGCGGAACGCTTTGCGCTTCACCGGTCCGCCCCGTCGTGGGGGACGTGGAGTTCGCACCACACCCGGGTCTGGTCGGTGGTGAGTCCCCATGCGTCGGCGCACGCGGCCACCAGGTCCAGCCCGCGCCCGCTCTCCGCGTAAGCGCTTCTCGGACGCTCGCCGGGAAGCGTGACCACGGTGCCGTCGCCGACCTCGATCCGCACGACGGCCCCGGCCCGGGAAAGCCGTAACCCCACACGAGCCCCCCGCCCGTGCGCGAACGCGTTGGTCACCAGCTCCGACACCACCAGCTCCCCCCGCTCGATCACCCCCTCGGCCCGCCAGTGCCGCAACCGCGCCCGCACAATCCGCCGCGCCCGCCCCACCCACTGCCGATCGGCATCGGGCAACGGCTCACCCGGACGGCCGTACCGCGTCATCGACACCTGACACGGACCGAAGATGTCCCCGTGGTGTCGACGAACGTGTACCTGTGGCCCTCGTGGAGGCGGTTCAGCGGGAGAAAGGGCAGGGGCGGGCCCTGAGAGGGCGGGTTGAAGCCTCATGACGGGCACCTCCTTCGACCGGATATCGCGTGCTCAGCGTCGGTGCCGAATACCTTGGCCGCACTGTGGGTAGCTCCGCCATGGCCCGGCGGGTGGCTTCTCCAGCTCTTCCGGGGGAATGGCAAAGCTCTTTTATGGCTTCGACATGGCTTCTCGCCGAAGGGTGTTGCCGTGTCACAGACGCTGCTCTTCACTTCCCTGAAGAAGACGTGAGCGGACAACGCATGGCAGAGATGCAGGGAGCGCAGCATGGAGCATCTGCCGAAGACGCTGCTGAAAGTTCTGGTGGGGCAGCGAAACTGGCGATACAGCGACTTTGAGCGAGCGTTCGATTCTGCGGCACGAAGGGTGCTTGAGAGCGGTAGCCCTCCGACGGTGGGGGAATCACAGTTCCGACGTTGGACGGGTGGAAAGCTCAAGGGACTGCCTGGCCCGGACACCTGCCACGTACTCGAAGTCCTGTTTGAGACCGACGCGGCGGCGCTCTTTGCTCCTCCCTCGGCTGCTGCCGCCACGACTGACGTATCCGTGCTCAATCTGGAAGATGAGATCATCATGACCGCACGTGAAGTACAGGACGAGGCCAGCGCGACCGCCGCAGCTTCGATCTCCGACATCGCGATCGACCAGCTACGTGATGAGACGACAGCACTCGCACGTACGTACCATGAGAAGCCTGCTTTTGATGTGTGGCGGCAAGCCATCGCCTTGCGTCGAAACGCAGAGGATCTGCGTGAGCGTACGCAGATTCCCGGACAGGAACAGGAACTCCTCATCCTTACGGGGCAGTCCGCAGCACTTCTGTCCGCTGCGGCGTTCGACCTGGGATCGCTCTCAGGTGCAAAGAGCCTTGCACGCACCGCTGCCCTCTACGGGGAGACGGCCCGCTTTGGGCCTCTGCGAGCATTCGCCGAAGGAAGCCTCGCTTACATCTCCTACTTCTCGTCCGAGCCTTCCCGCGCTCTCGCGTACGCGCAACACGCGCTCACCCGTCGTGGGCTCGGTGACGTGGCGACGTGTCGGCTCCGCTCCATCGAAGGACGCGCGCACGGACATCTGGGCAACACCGTCGCGGCACGCCGGGCGATCCTCCTCTCGGAGGAAGACGGATCAGGTCGGCGTGACGACCTGCATGACGGTGTGGGAGGCGAGTTCGGATTCACACCCGAGCGGCTGGCCATGTCGAACAGCTCGACAGCTCTGCTCATCGGTGACACGGCACAAGCCGAGGTCGCGGCGGAGCGCGCCCTCGCGCTGATCGACACGCGAGCGGAGGGAAGTCTGTCGGCGGCCGTACGAGGGGGCGCCTCGGCGGACCTCGCGCTTGCCCGGCTGCTGGGCAACGACGTGGACGGCGCCGCCGAAGCGCTCAAAAATGTCTGGACCGTGCGACCGGAGCAGCGTGGAACGGGGCTCCTCGCCCGCACGGCTCAGGTTCGCCGGCTGCTGGCCGTGCCGCATATGTACGGCACACCTCTCGCGATGGAGCTCTGCGATCGGATCGAAAACTTCATCCATACGTCCGCGTCACGACAGATAGGTGTCGGTGCGTCGGACGTCCTTGCTCTGGAGAGCTGATCATAGGGCGGTGAGGATTTTCTCCTCCTTGTCGGGGGAGATTCCGTGCTCTGCCCACCGGGGGTGTTCCACGGGCTTCCCCTGGTGGGCGAGCCAGGCCCAGGTGTCCCGGATCGTGTCGGTGACAGGGCGGCACCGCAGCCCGGCGGAGACCGCGCGGGCGGGGCTCACGGACCATACGCCCGCGTGCGTGCGCCACAGGGGCAGCTCGGTCCACTGCGTCACCCTGTGCTCCGCCAGAGTCTCGGGGTCCGTCCATACCGGCCTGCCGGAACCGCCCGTGACCTCCACGCAGGCGCGGACGAACTCCTCGAAACTGATCCCGTCGGGGTGGGTGACGTTGTAACCCCCGCCGTCGCCGTCACGGGACGCGGCCCGGTCGAGGGCGAAGGCGGCGACATCGCGGACATCGACCGGCTGGATATGGCGGGCCGCCGGACCCGGTGCGATGAAACGGCCGCCCCGCTCCGCCCGGCGCAGCCACCACGGCAGCCGGCCGACGTATTCGCCGGGCCCCAGAATCACCCCGGGGCGCAGGAACACGGCCGCGTCCCCGAACCACTGTGCCACGGCCCGTTCACCGCCCGCCTTCTGGAATCCGTACACCGTCGGACTGCCGTCCGCGCCGGTCCAGCCGTAGGAGGAGTCCGCGCCGGCCGGGCACTCCAGCAGCCCGGACTCCTCGGTCAGGGCATGGTGGGGCCAGTCCGCGTAGACCGAGACCGTCGAGACATGCACCCACCGCGCGACCCGCCCCCGCAGCGCGGTGGCCGCGAGCAGCACCTCACGGGGCGCCAGATCCGTACTCGACGTGTCGATCACCGCATCCCAGGGACCGTGCTCCGCGAGCCGCGCCAGATCCGCCGCGACGGTACGGTCCCCCCGCACCGCCCGGACGCCCAGGACATCCGCCCCCGACCGCCCCCGATTGAACGTCGTCACCCGCCACCCTTGCGCGAGCGCGCCTTCGACGACCGCCCTGCCCAGAAACCACGTACCACCCAGCACCAGCAGCCTCATGCACCAGATGGTGCCATGGAGCAGACGCCCGCCCGGAGCACCTGCGGCCGGGTAGTGCAGCCGCACCGCAATCCCGAACGAGTGTTCGTAGGACTAGGGGCGCGAGTGAAATCGCGCCGGAAAATGCAATTTCACTTCGCCGGACCGAGGCATTCGTTTAGCGTCACAACCCCGACACCGGACCCGCGGGGAGGCGACCTGCCCTGATGCCCACGACGACCGACCCCACCAGTACCCGCAACACCGGCGCGCACACCGTTCTCCACGACCCCAGTGGTCGCACCGCCGCCGGATACCCGCTCGACCGGGACGCCCACCAGGCCCTGCTCCATATGGTCCTCGCCTGGCCCGGCGACCCCGCACTGCCCGAGAACGGACTCCAACTGATCGCACACCGCCTCACCGGCGCCGCCCACGCCGTCGTCGACGATCTGCGGTACGCCGCGGGCCGTCTCCCCGACACCCACCCCGCCCGGGCCCTCACCGACGCCGTCCTCCACGACACCCGCCGCATCCTCCACCTCCCGGTCGAAGGAACGGTTCACTGCGCGCGGCACCGCGCCCATATGGTCCGCGCCCTCTACGGGTACCTCGACCGCCTCGACCCGACGGAGCGGCCCTGAGCCGCCCGCTCCGCCCGGTCGCTCAGACGACCAGATTCCACTTCTGGTTGGGGTTGCCCGAACAGGTCCAGAGCTGGGTGGGAGTGGCGTCCGCCGGATTCTGCCCCAGGACATCCAGGCACTTGTTCGCCGGAACGTTGACGAGATCACGGGCCGCCGAGTTGTACGCCCACCGCTGCGCCCCGGTCCCGTTGCAGGTGTAGAGCTGGACCCGGGTGCCGTCAGCGGTCTGGCCGCCCTGGGCGTCGAGGCACTTGCCCAGCGCCCGGACGGTGCCGTCGTCGCCGAGGGTCCAGCGCTGGGCCACCGTCCCGTTGCACGTGTAGAGCTGGACGGGGGTCCGGTCGGCCGGGTTGGCACCGGCGATATCCAGACACTTGCCCGCGAGGCCGGTCAGCACACCAGTACGGCCGGGGCCCGGGGTGCCCGGCGACGCGGTGACCCGGACATGGTCGATCACCAGCCGCTGCGGGAAGACGGTGGAACCGTCGGGGTCACCCGGCCAGTTCCCCCCGATCGCCAGATTGAGGAGCAGGAAGAACGGCTTGTTGAAGACCCAGGCGCGCCCGCCCAGATCGGCGGGGGTGCGCCGCTGGTAGACCTGTCCGTCCACGGACCAGGTGATCACATCGGGCGCCCAGTCGATGGCGAAGGTGTGGAAGGCGTCCGCGAACACCTGACCGGGCGGCAGATTGTAGGACCCGGTGATGCCCTCGCCGCCGGAGTAGCCGGGGCCGTGGAGGGTGCCGTGCACCCGGCCCAGCTCATGGCCGACGTTCTCCATGATGTCGATCTCACCGCTCGCGGGCCATCCGACCTGGCCGAAGTCCTGGCCGAGCATCCAGAACGCGGGCCACACGCCCTGGCCGCGCGACATCTTGACACGGGCTTCCACCCGCCCGTAGGCCGCGTTGAACTTCCCCGCCGTGTTCAGCCGGGCCGAGGTGTACTCGCACCGGCCGTACCAGCAGGAGTAGTTCCCCGGGTTCTCCCGGCGGGCCGTGATCACCAGATGGCCCTGCCCGTCGAGAGCGGCGTTCGCGTTGCCCGGCGTGTAGTACTGGCGTTCCCGGTTGTTGACGTTGTCCCCGACCTCCGTGTTCCACCTCCGCGCGTCCGGCGCCGCACCGGCCGGACCGTCGAAGGTCTCCTCGAAGACGGGCACGGCCGCCGCCGCGCCCGCGCCGGGTGGCGGTGGGGCCGTGGCGGTGGCCAACGGCTGGGGCGCGCAGAGGGAGAAGCCGAGGGCCAGGGCGGCGAGGAGCACGCCACGCCGGGCACGGCGGGAAGAGGAGAAGGAGCAGGAAGAGGGCGCGGGCATCGACATCGCCTCGTTCTCTGGGGCGGCGCGAGAGCGGGCCCGCCGCTTCGCGCGGGACGGGTGCGGGGAGATGGAACCTCTGGGACGGAGTGAACCGACCCTCTGACGAGGTGTCAATGCCGCGGGCGGGGAGCGCTCGGCGCCCCGGCAGGGGGTGGACGGCGCAGGGCGACCATGGGGCGGCCCGGACCCCGGCCCCCCGTGCCCGGGTCCGCCCGAGGTTCCGCCCGGTCCGCCCGGCGGTCCTGCCCGGATGGGGCGCGACAGGGCGCCCCGCCCGCCCGTTCAGGCACCCCGTTCAGGCACCCCGTTCAGGTCCCTCCGCTCCAGCACTCCCGTTCAAGCGTTCCCGTTCAGGAATCCACGCTCCGGCGCTCCCGCTCCGGTACCCCCGCCGACAGGCGAAGGACCCGGACGCACCGTCCGTACCGGGGGCACCGTCCGCACCGGCATCGGGGGCATCGGGGCGCTCGGCGACCACCCCCGGGCCGGGGCCCTGCGGGTGAGCGAGCCGGCGGCCTCCCACGCGTCGTGGGCGCAGCGGATGTAGGGGCCCGCCAGGTCCGGCGCCAGGATGGCGTGCAGCGCGAGCATGATGTGCCAGGCTTCCTGCCTGCCGTCGGTGGTGTCGAGCGGGCCGAGGTCCCTGCGCAGCTCCCGCGCGAAGTGCTCGGTGAACGAGCGGGGCACCGGGGGCGGCGGGGCCGGTCTTCGTCTGCTGTCGCGGTCGGCGCGCAGCGCCGCCTGGAGGAAGAGCGCGAAGTCGTCCTCGGAGAGGAGATCGGCCATCGCGTGGGTCAGGGAGACGGCTGCCGTGTACCGGGAGGCCCGGACGCGGTCCTTCTTCAGACCGAAGCGCTCGCGCAGGACGTCGGCCAGCTCGTCCCGGTACTCCATGAGGTTGCTGGAATGCACGGGGCCAGCAAAGCGGCTGCCGCTCCGGCCGGGGCCGCGACTCGCCGCCCGGCGTGCGCGGAGCCGCGAAAACGAGTGGAACGGCGCCGACGCCCGGCCTACTGTCGCCCCCATGGCTGACGAAATGTTCCGGGACCCGCGGCTCGCCCCGCTCTACGATCCGCTCGACCCCGACCGGAGCGACCTCGACGCGTACCTCCGGATCACGGAGGAGACCGGAGCGCGCCAGGTGCTGGACATCGGCTGCGGAACGGGGGTGTTCGCCCTGCTGCTCGCCGGACGCGGTATCGACGTCGTCGGCGTCGACCCCGCGCGGGCCTCCCTCGACGTGGCCCGGGGCAAGCCCGGCGCCGACCGGGTGCGCTGGATCGAGGGGGACGCGACGGCCCTGCCGCCGCTCCGCGCCGACCTCGCGACGATGACGGGGAACGTCGCCCAGGCGATCGACGACCCGGACCTCTGGCGGGGCACCCTGCGCGGGGCGTACGAGGCGCTGCGCCCCGGCGGACTGCTCGTCTTCGAGACCCGCGACCCGGCCCGGCGCGCCTGGGAGGAGTGGACCCGTGCCTCCACCTACGAGGTGACGGAGCTTCCGGGCGTCGGCACCGTCGAGTCCTGGGACGACCTGGTCGAGGTGAGACTGCCGCTGGTGACCTTCCGCGCGACCTACGTCCTCGGCCCGGACGGCCGGACGCTGACCTCGGAATCCACCCTCCGCTTCCGGGAACGGCGGGAGGTCGAGACCGACCTGACGGCGGCGGGCTTCATCGTCGAGGACGTCCGCGACGCCCCCGACCGCCCGGGCCTGGAGTTCGTCTTCCTCGCCCGCCGCCCGGCGCCGTAGCGAACGGCCCGTCCCGCGGCGAACGGCCCCGGGGAACGGTGGGGACCGCACCCCGGGGAGGCGTGGCCGAGGGCCGCTGCCGCGCGCTTCCTACAGCTCGGCGCAGCCCCGCTTCGGGCCCCGGCCGAGGCCGTCCGGGAGGTCGCTGCATCCGCCGCCGCCCCCGTGGTACTCGCTGCCCGGGGTGAAGTACCAGTTCTGCGCGGCCGTGCCGTTGCGCTCGTGCAGATAGGGGCGGCCACCGGTGTGCCAGATCCTGCCGGGGGCGTCGACGACGAGACCGGAGGTGTCGTTGACGAGCGTCGTCCAGCCGCCCGAGGGGTTGAACCGTTCGAAGCGGAATCGCTGGGCGTCGCTCTGGTTGCAGGTCCACACCTGGAGCTGGGCGCCGTTGTGGGCCCGGTTGTTCGGGATGTCCAGGCAGCGTCCGGACGCCTTGTTGACGAGCTGGACCTTGGTGTTCATGCCGCTGGTGTAGACACGCTCGTACCAGTACTGCGCGCCGGTGCCGTTGCAGGGGTAGAGCTGGACCGCGGCGCCGTCGTACGGGCCGCTGTTCTGGGCGTCGAGGCAGTAGCCGCCGATCTTGATCTCGCCGGGGGCTCCGGAGGCGTACGCGGGGGTGCCGGACAGGCCGAGCGTGATGCTCGCGGTCGCGATGACGGCGGCGGTCAGACGCGCGGGAGTGACACGGAATTTCACGGTGATCTGGTCTTTCCTCAAGAGCTGAACGATGAGCGGTCGAGCGGTGGGCGAGGGCTCGCGCCCCTGCCGAGAAGAAACCTAGGAAGACCGTGTTGACGTCAGCACAACGTTCGATAAACGGACGGACGATCGTTTCCGGCCCCGGGAGTGGCCCCGGGAGTGGCCCCGGGACGGACCCCGCACCCACGGATGCGGCCCGCCGGTCAGGGGCGGCGGTGCACCGACACGGCGTACTCCCCGCCGGTGAAGGGCTCGCGGGACCAGGTGGCGTACCGGGCTTCGAGGACGAGTCCCGCCGCACGGCAGTGGGCGTCGTAGTCGTCCACCGTGTATCCGCGGTCCAGCGAGAACCCGGCGACGAGGCGACCGCCCGGCCGGACATGCCCGGCCACCCCCGCCACCAGGGCCGCTTCCGTCCCCGGCGGAGTGAACAGGGGAACGTTGCCCGCCATCACCACGACGTCGAAGGAGCGTCCCAGATCGAGACCGGCCAGATCCTGCCGGTGCCAGGGGAGGTCCGGCGCCAGCCGCCGGGCAGTGGCGAGCATCGACGCGTCGATGTCCACGCCCGTCACATCGACGCCCCGGCGGGCCAGCTCGACGGCCACCCGCCCGGTGCCGCACCCCGCGTCGAGGACGGTGGCGGGCCCGAAGGAACACACCAGCTCCGCCTCGCCGTGGACATCCCCTCCCGCGGCGGCGATATCGTCGAACCGGGCCTGGTAGGCGTCACCGTTCCATGTCATGCCACCACCCTGGCACAGCCGCCCCGGCTCACCGCCGCTCGGGCGGCCCTGGCCGGGAACGCCGTGCGGGCCGGGCCGGGGTCGCTACCAGGGGGTGAACACGGTCCTGTCGGGGTGGAGGGCCATCGCCGTCCGGGCGGTCCCGGTCCAGGGGCAGCCGGTCCCGTGGTAGCGCCGTGAGGTCCGGGACCAGACGATGTTCCCGGGCAGTACCAGTTCGAGGGCGTCGAGATACTCCCGGACGCCGGGACGGGCGCCGAGGGGAGCGCCGAGGACGTCCGCGCGCAGTTCCAGGAACCGGGCCTCCGCCGCGTCGACGTGCTCGACCAGCAGGTCCACCGCCTCCTGGAGGGAACACGCGTACTCGTCGGCGAGGACACGAAGGGTGTTCGCACGGCCGTCCGGAGCGCGGCCGTCCGGAGCACGGCCCGCCTCCCCGAAGTGCTCCTTACGGTACGAGAACAGATCGTTGACCAGCACGCCGTGCACCCAGGCCGCCCGCTCCACCTCGCCCAGCTCAGGACCGGCGGCGATGGCGTCCGTGAGGTCGATGCCGAGGCCGTACTCGATGCTGGTGGCGATGAAGAACCCGCCCGCGGTGTCGATACGGCTGTCCAGCGTCTCCTCGAAGCCGGTCAGCCGCCCCGTCGCCATCATCGAACTCTCCTTGACGGCCCCGTGGAACCAGGACAGGACGGCCTCGCCGAACCGCCGGTACCAGGGGGCGGGCCCCGTCTCGCGCAGCGTCCGGAAGCAGCCGTCGGCCGCCCGCAGATAGGACGGCACCGGGCCGGTGGGCGGCAGCCCAGCGAGCGCCCTCTCCAGCGCGCGGGCCAGCGGCTCGACCCGCTCCCGGCGGGCCGCGCGACCGAAACCGGAACCGAAACCGGAACCGGAACCGGAACCGGGATTGGAAGCGGAACCGGAAGCGGGATCGAGATCGGAAGCGGTGTGGACGTCGGCGTCGGCGTCGGTGTCGTGCACGGATTCGAGCATGTCGTCCATGGCGAAGGCCAGTTCATGGATATTGCTCAGATCGGCGATGCGGTCGGCCCGCGCGGTGGGCAGACAGTAGACGCTCCAGTGGTGGACGTCCTGCCGGAGGAAGTCCTCCGGCGTCCCCCCGGGGAACTCGATGTCCGCGAGCGCGTCCCGCAGCCACGGAACCCGCTGCCCGACCACGGCGGGTGTGGCGGGGTGCAGCCGGGGCGGCCGTAACCGCCGTCCGAGTTCCGGGACCCGGAGGACCATGACGTCCTCCGGTCCACTGTCCTCGCTGTGCACGGCGGTCCCCCCGTACCGCGCCGCCACCGACGGCACCCGCTGTTCATGACTCACTCTCTGCCTCCTGTGTCGAACGTCAAAAGCCGAAGATTCCCGAAGAGCACTGAAGAACGCCGAAGAACGCTGAAGACCGCTGAAGAGCGACGAAAATCGGACGCTCCCGGGACCGGCTCCGCGCATGAGTCTCCTGCTCGTACCGGGACGGGGAGACGGTTCAGGCCAGAAAGAAGCGCGGCGGCGCTCCGGGCGCTGTGGGTGATCGTGCCGTGCGGCGCCGGTCGCCCCGGCCGACGGGCTCGTCTCCCGGCCTCGGCGGCGGCACCGTCTCCAGCGCCGGTCCGCACGCCGACGGCCGATCGGACGGCCTGGTCGGCCGGCTGGTCGGACGGTCGGGCGGTCGGGTGGGGGGACGTCGGGGGCCGGCTGTCGGTGGCCGACCGCCGACGTCCCTTTTCACCTCCGCCGGGGGGTGCACCCAACCACACGGGCCGGGGTGCGGGGCGGTTCACCCGTCGGCACCGCGCCGCTTGATAGGCAAGTCGATGCTTGCCTATAGTGGGGGTCGTGGTGGACGACGACCTTTTCAAGGCCCTGGCGGACCCGACCCGCCGCCGCATCCTCGACGAGCTGGCGGAACGGGACGGCCAGTCCCTGTTCGAGATCTGCGCACGGCTGACCACCCG
The DNA here is from genome assembly GCF_005519465.1 of Streptomyces clavuligerus. NCBI lineage: Bacteria > Bacillati > Actinomycetota > Actinomycetes > Kitasatosporales > Streptomycetaceae > Streptomyces > Streptomyces clavuligerus. The sequence continues at coordinate 1,294,435 of NZ_CP027859.1, forward strand.
GCACGGCCTGGGGCTCTCCCGGCAGGCGATCAGCCAGCACCTCGCCGCGCTGGAAGCCGCGGACCTGGTCCGGATACGCCGTGAGGGCCGCTACAAATTCCACGACCTGAACACCGAACCGCTTGAGCGCATCGTGACCCGGTGGCTCAGGCCCGACGCGCCGGAGAACACCCCATGAAGATCAACCTGGCCAGTGTCTTTGTCGACGACCAGGACAAGGCCCTGCGCTTCTACACCGAAGTGCTGGGCTTTGTGAAGAAGCACGAGGTTCCGCTCGGCGAACATCGCTGGCTGACCGTCGTCTCACCCGAGGAGCCCGAGGGCACCGAGCTGGTACTGGAGCCCGACGCGCACCCCGCCGTCAGGCCCTACAAGGAAGCGCTGGTCGGCGACGGCATCCCGGCGACCTCCTTCGCCGTCGACGATGTGCGCGCCGAGTTCCGGCGGCTGCGCGGGCTCGGGGTCCGCTTCACCCAGGACCCGGTGGATATGGGCCCGGTCACCACCGCGGTCCTGGACGACACCTGCGGCAACCTCATCCAGATCGCGCAGCAGCGATAGGGCCCGGCGCGGCCGGAGGCGTATGGGGCCGCCCCGCCGCGCCCCGGGTCCGCCCGAGAGGCGCACCGGGGTGCAGGGCGGCGCTCACCTCCGCGCACGCGCCGGAGTGGACGGCGCACACGGACGAGCAAGGCGGCTCCGGCTTATGACCCGTCCGTCCGCGCGGCGGGCCGTGCAACTCCGCGCGGGTTCCCTCACCCACCCGCCGGAAAAGATGTTCATGGCTGAGACATATGTTTCACCGTGCGGTCGCCCCGGCGACCGTCCCCGCGCAGACTCCGCCCGCGCCCCACACCGCCAGCGAGGGGATGACCTCGATGCAGCATGCCAGGACAGCCGGTGCGACGGGCCGGGAGCCGCCCCCGCCCCTGCTTCCGCCCCCACCCCTGCTTCCGCCCCCGCTTCCGGCGGGCACGACGCCCGCCCCCGACCGGGCCCCCGGTGGAGCACACCCGGGAAACCCCCGGCATGTCGGCGTCATCCTCGACGGCAACCGGCGCTGGGCCGAGGGCCACGGGACCACCCTGGAGGCCGCCTACGCACGCGGGGCGGCACGGGTGGCGGACCTGGTGTCCTGGTGCGAGACGGAAGGAATCGCCGTCGTCACCGTCTGGGCCCTGTCCCGGGACAACCTCCGGCGCGACGCCGCGGCCGTCGGCAGGATTCTCGACGCCACGGCCGTCGGACTCGCCGGTATCGCCGCGTCCGGCCGCTGGCACATCCGCCTCATCGGCGAGACGGACCTCCTTCCCGCGGCCCCGGCCCGGCGGCTGCGCTCCGTCGCGGACCGCACCGCCACCGGCTCCCCGGGGACGCTCAACGTCGCCGTCGCCTACGACGGACGCGCCGACATCGCCGGAGCCGTCCGCGGACTCCTGCGGTCAGGAGTCACGGGCGGTACGGCGGCGGCCGTCCGCGAGTCCGACGTCGAACGGTATCTGTCCACCGCCGGTCTCCCCGATGTCGACCTCGTCATCCGCACCTCGGGCGAACGGCGGCTGTCCGGCTTCCTGCCCTGGCAGACCGCCTACGCCGAACTGCACTTCACCGCCGCGCTCTGGCCCGCCTTCTCCTTCGACGACTTCACCGTGGCCCTGCGCTCCTACCGGGCGCGCCGCCGCCGCTTCGGCTTCTAGCCCCTCGACCGCCGACCAGGGGAGAACCCTGTGCACCCACTGGACCTGCCACCGCCCTTCCCGTATCGGATCAGCCCCGGCCTGGACCGCGCCCGGCGGCACCACACCGCGTGGCTGTGCGGAACGGGACTGCTCACACCCGGCCCCGGAACGGACGCCTATCTCCGGCACATGGTCCCCGAGGCGGTGGCCCTGGCCTACCCCCGGCTGGAGGGTCCGGGCCTGGACCTGGTGATGGACTCCGTCGGCCTGCTGGCCTTCTTCGACGACCTCATCGGTTCCCACCCGGGTCCGCGGGACTCGCTCGACGCACTGCACGCCCGGTACGCGGCGGTCATGGCCGCCGACGACGACGTACCGGGGCGGCGACAGGCACCGGAACAGGAGATACCGGAAGAGGAGATATCGGAACGGCGGACACCGGAACGGCGGACACCGGCGGAGCGGGCGCCGGAGCGGGACGACGGGCCGCTCGCCCGCGCCTGGCGGGACATCTGGGCACGCCAGACCCGGGGAAAAGCACCGTGGTGGGTGCGGCGCACCCGGGCCCGGTGGCTCGACTACCTGGCCGCCGCCGTGGCGGAGACCACCGCCCAGTGGGAAGGCCGCCCGCCCGATCCGGCCGCCTGCGCCGCGCTGCGCCGCCGCTCGGTCGCCATCCCCCTCTTCCTCGACCTGGCCGAAGCGGGCGGAGGCTTCGAGGTGGTACGCCCCGCCGTCGACAGCCCGCTGATCCGCCGGATGACGGAGCTGTGCACCGACATCGTCAGCCATGTCAACGACGTCGCCTCCCTGCACAAGGAGGAGGCGGCGGGCGAACTCCACAACATCGTCCTTCTCCTCGAACACGGGCAGGGGCTCACCCGAGATCAGGCGGTCGACGAGGTCGGCGCCCGCGTCCACGCCTTCCACGACGCCTTCCGCGCCGCGCGGGCCGAGGTCCCCGCGCTCTGTTCCGCCCTCCGTCTCGACGAGCGGCAGCGCACCGATCTGCTCCGCTACGCCGATGCGATGACCTCGCTGATCCGTGGCAATCACGACTGGTCGCGGATCACCCGTCGCTACAGCGCCGGGGCGGACGCCGCACGGCCCCTGGACACCGTTCCGGCGCGGGTCAGCGGGGAAGCGTGACCATCGGGGTGTCCTCCGGGGTGAGCGTGGCGCGGAAGCGGGGACGCCCGGCGGCCCGGCGGCCACCGGGGGCCGGACAGAGCCGCCAGCGGGGAACGATCGCGGACAGGGCGATGGTGACCTCGGCGAGTGCGAAGGTGTCGCCGATGCACCTGCGGCGGCCGGTGCCGAAGGGGATGAACGCCTGGCGTACGGCGGGGGTGGGCGGGGCGGCCCACCGGCCGGGGTCGAAGACGCCGGGCCGGGGGAAGACGGCCGGGTCGTGGTGGAGCTGGTAGGGGCTGAAGAGGAAGTCCTCCCCGGCGGCGAAGCGATGGCCGCCCAGTTCCACATCGGCGGTGGTCACCCGGGTCAGCATCCAGGCCACCGGGTACATCCGCAGGGTCTCCAGGACCACCGTGCGGGTCAGGGGCAGTCTCCGGAAGTCGTCCGGCGTCGCGAGCCGTCCCCCGAGCACGGTGTCCAACTCCTCGTACAGCCGCGCCTCGATCTCCGGGTGCCGGGCGAGCAGGAGGAAGGCCCAGACGAGGGTGGCGGCGGTGGTCTCGATCCCGGCGCCGAGCAGGGTGACGACCTGACCGCGGAGATCCTCGTCGGTGAAGGCGTCGCCGTCGAGGTCCGGGGCGAGCAGCGCGGCCATCAGCCGACTCTGCTCCGGCCGGGACCGGGAGGCGTCGACGGCGCGGTCGGCCGCGCCGTGGATCTCCCGCAGGGCGCGCTGGAACCGGCGGTTGCCGGGCAGCGGGAGCCGCTCGGCCCAGGGGAGCACGGTACGGGTGGTGATCCCGCTCACCAGGGTCTTGACCTGGGCGGCGAGCCAGGCGCCGTCCGGCAGGTCGTCCGCGTGCAGCAGGACCCGGACGAGGACACCGGCGAGGAGCGAGTGCATTTCGCTGAGGGCCCGAATCCGCTGTCGCGGTCCCCAGCGCGCGGTCAGGGCGGCGCACTCCTCCCGCATGGCCGCGGTGTACGCGGAGACATGGGCGGGGGAGAACGCGGGCTGCATCAGCGGGCGCTGGCGCCGGTGGTCGCGGTGCCGGGCCGTGATCAGGCCGTCGCCGGTGACCACCCGGACGCGGTCGAAGAGCGGGCCGCCCTTGTCGAAGCGGTCGACCTGGCCGACGAGGAGTTCGTGGACGAGTTCGGACGAGCACACCAGATGGGCCCGGCGCGTGCCCAGCCGGACCGTGACGATGCCGCCGGTGTCCCGGCAGGCCGCCAGCCAGCGCGCCGGATCGCGGACGAGGGCCGGGACATGGCCGACGAGGGGCAGGGCCCCGGGCGCCATCGGGGTCCCGGTGTGTGCGGAACGAGCTGCCACGGGCGTCACCACCAGAAGTCCGGAGTCCTCAGCCTGATGTGATCATGCCACCGTGGACAGGGGCCGCGCACCGGCGCGCGGAGCGCGGACGGGGCGGCCCGAGCGCTGTTCACCACCCCGGTACGGGGCGCTCCGCGGTGTCGGTCCGTCAGGGGCGTGGGTCAGTTCCGTTCGGCGGCGGCCGCGCGGTGCTCCAAGACGCGCAGGGCCCGTTCCCCCCAGCGCAGATTCTCCTCCTCGAAGGCGATGCCGCGCAGCAGGGTGAGGTAGGGGCCCACCCGGTCGCCGTCCCGCAGGAACTCCTCCTCGCCGAGGTCGCCGAGGAGATGGCGCCGTACGCGTTCATAGCGGGCCAGCTTGGAGCGTGACCACTCCATCCGCTCCGCGATGTGCGCCCGGACGGCGTCCGGGTCGCCCATGTCCACGGCCTGCACCTTGACCATGAGTTCGTCCCGGGCCGCGGTGGGCCGGGGCTGCCGCCCGGTGAACGCGGCCAGCTCCCGCCGCCCGGTGTCGGAGAGCGTGAACATCCGCTTGTTCGGCCGGCGTTCCTGGGGGACGACCCGTGTGTCCACCAGGCCCTCCGCCGCCAGGCGCTCCAGCTCGCGGTAGAGCTGCTGCGGGGTGGCCGCCCAGAAGTTCGACACCGACACGTCGAAGATCTTGGCCAGGTCGTAGCCGGAGGACTCGCCCTCCAGGAGGGCCGCCAGGACCGCGTACTTCAGCGACATATGGACAGCATATACAGAAGCGACTATTGTTGTCCGCGACTATTCAACAAGTTGAATAAGAGGTGTGAGGATGCATCCCTTCCGCAGGGCCGTGGAAGCGGGCGACCACCGGGCCGCCGAAGCACTCCTGGCCGACGACGTCGTGTTCACCACCCCGGTCCGCTTCCAGCCCTACACCGGCAAGCCCATGGCGGCGGCGATCCTGCGCGGTGTCCTCCGCGTCTTCGAGGACTTCCGCTACATCCGCGAGATCAGCGACGCCGACGGCCGCGACCACGCCCTCGTCTTCACCGCCCGTGTCGGCGACCGGCAGCTCACCGGCTGCGACTTCCTCCACCACGACGAGAACGGCCTCATCGACGACTTCATGGTGATGGTCCGCCCCCTCTCCGCCGCGCAGGCCCTCGCCGCCGCGATGGGCGAGCAGTTCGAGCAGATCGCCGAGGAGGCGCGGGCGGCGGCGACGGAGGGCTGAGCCCCGTTCCCCGGAGTACGTGAACGACAGCTCGCACCGGGCCCGTCGGCATGGAGCGGACAGGGCTTGTGTCCGGAGGAGATCCGCGTTCTCCTCCGGACTCCCGGTCCCGACGGGGCCGACGGCCCGCCCGCCGGCGGATACCGCGTTCATCCGGGGTGACCGCCGGTGATGAGTCCGCCGAGCGCGCCGCCGAGGCGGGTGAGGGCGGAGGCGATCCAGGGCAGGGTCTCCGGTGCGTCCGCGGCGAGTGCGGCATGGCGCTGTTCCGGGGTGGTGCCGTAGAGGAGGCTGGTGGCGATCCGGAGGGTCAGGGCGGTGTCGGGCTCGCCGAACGCGCTGCCGGGCAGGGTGGCGATGTCGTACCGGTCGAGCAGGGCGGTGGCCAGATCGGTGCCGGTGGCGATGGACCGGGTGCGCAGGGCCTCCCGGGCGGGGGTGAAGTCGGGGTAGAGGTAGAACCCCGCCCGGGGCGGTCGGCAGTGCGCGCCCGCCGCGAGCAGTCGGCCGTGGACCGCCGTGGCGACCCGGGCGTGCAGCCGGCGGGAGGCGGCGATACGGGCGGTGATCTCCGGCGGGTCGTTCAGCGCGTGGGCCGCCACGGCCTGCATGGGGGCGGCCAGGCTGGACCAGATCTCGCTGGCGATCCCGGTCAGTTCCCGGTGCAGCCGTCGCCCCCAGGGGCCCGCCGGGGTGCGGGCGAAGCCGATCCGCCAGCCGCCCAGGGCCAGGGACTTGCTCAGCCCGGTGGTCACGACGGTCCGTTCGGCGAGCTGTCGCACGGGGCTGGGGGCGCTGCCGCCGTGGGTCAGTTCGGCGTAGATCTCGTCGCTGACGACCGCGAGACCGTGGTGCTCGGCGATGGCGCACACCGCCTCGACCTGCTCGGCGGGCGCGACCGTACCCGTTGGATTGTCCGGAACGGTCAGGATCAGCACGCCCGGCCCGGCCCCTTCCGCGGACGCGCGCCGCAGGGCCCGTTCCAGGAGCCCGGGGTCGGGGATGCCCCCGGCCTCGGCCGGGACGGGCACGGGGACGACCCGGCGGCCGAGCAGGGCGGCCTGCGCCGCGTAGGACACCCACGAGGGGCAGGGCAGCACCACGGCGCCGCCGATCGCGGCCAGCAGGGCGAACAGCAGCGGTTTGCTGCCCGGGGCGAAGAGGATCTGCTCCGGGCCGGTGGGCAGACCGCGCCGGACGAACCAGCCCGCCGCGGCCTCCCGGGCCTCGGCCGAGCCCGCGACCGGCCCGTATCCGTTGCGTCGATGGGCGGCGGCGAGCACATCGGCCAGCCCCGGCGGTACCGGCAGCCCGGCCTCGCCGAACCCCAGGTGGAGTACGTCGTGCCCGGCCGCGCGGCGGGCCTGGACCCGCTCGTCGATGGCGAGCGTGGCGGAATGGGTCGTCATGGGGGACCGTCCTGTTCACAGCCGGGGGCGGGGGCGAAGCCGGATACGGAGACGAAGGCGGATACGGAGGCGGGTACGGATACGGAGGCGGGTGCCGGGGCCCTTCCAGAGTGCCCGGGGCCGCCGCGCCGGGACAGCGCGAGAATCCGCCGGGGCGGCACGGCCACCCTCCCCGCTCGCCCGTCGGGGTGAAGGTGAGTCAGGGGCGCGTTCCGCGGTATAGTGATCTTGTTGCTCGCGCCGGTGGAAGCCGGTCGGGACACAGGCGTTGGTGGTCCAAGGAAAGACACCCCACTTCCCGTGGGGGGATGCAGGTGCAAGGCCTGCCCAGCGCTCCGCTCACCGGGCCCCGGCCTCCCCCTCAGGGAGACCGGGGCCCGGTGCTTTCCCCCTACTCCCAGGTCGCCGTGGAGGGGTCGATGCCATGGGCGCGGGCGTCCGCGTCGACGACGCGGCGGAACCACGCGGCGAGGCCGGGACGGATGGCGTCGTAGTGGGCGGCGAACCCCGGGTCGGTCTCATAGGTGCGGCCGAGACAGACCTGCATCCGCCGGGTGAGCGGAAAGTACGCGCCGAAGACCTCACGGTGCCGCTCGGCGAGGAGGCCCGCCTCCGGGCCGCCGGGTGCGACACCGGCGTCCATCGCCTCCCCGAGGGCGCGTTCGAAATCAGCCACCGAGTCGGCCACGGCCTGCCACTCCCCGGGACCGCGCCCGGCCGAGCGCTCGGCGTACTGCTGCCACTGCGCCGTGTCCCCGTAGCGCTGACGGGCCTGGACGGGCCAGTCGGGGTTCCACGCGGGGCCGAAGATCTCGGTCTGCTGCTCGACGGTCAGCAGCACGCCGTGCTCGTGGGCGTCGATCATCCGGTCCAGTCCGGCGCCGAGCCGCTGGAGGCGGTCGATCCGTTCGGCGACCTGGGCGCGCTGCGCGCGCAGCGCCCCCGGCACATCCGCGGCCGGGCCGTCCAGGACGGCGCGAATCCTGTCCAGGCCGAGACCGGTCTCGCGGTAGACGGCGATGCGGTGGAGGCGTTCCAGATCACCGGCGGTGTAGAGCCGGTACCCGGCGGCCGTGCGCAGCGACGGCCGCGCCAGACCGATCTCGTCCCAGTGGTGCAGCGCGCGGACGGTCACGTCCAGACGCGCCGAGACCTGGCCGACGGTCAGACCATCGGGCAGGCCGTCGGTGGTGGCGGTGGCGTCAGACACGCTTTCCCTTGTCGTCGTGCCCCGGGCCCGGTGGGGTGATCCCGATCGCCGCGAGGTTGCGGGCCTCCTGACTCGCCGGGTCGAAGGGTTTCGCGGCGGTGAGGACGACACGTGTGTTCTCGGGGGTGGTCACCGTGATGTCGCGGGTGTTCCAGGGGGTGTCCGAAGGGCCGTCGACCGAGTCCGGGCGCACCGCGCGACAGGCGTCGACCAGGGAGTCGACCTGGCTGAGCACGCACGCGAAATTGAGGCTCAGGGCCGGTATCCGACCCGGTGTCCGTTCCGGAGCATCCACCGCGGGGACGAGGAGGACGTCCTGGAACGCCCAGCGGCGCAGATGCACCAGCCTGCCGGGGACGGTGAACAGTTCGAAGAACCCGAGCCCCCGGACCCAGAAGTCCACCGAAGCCGCCAGATCGTGGGTGGGGATCGTCGCGAACGCGGGCATTCCATAGATGCCGCGGAACGGCTCCGGCGGGACCGCGTCGGGGCCGGGGGCGGGTACGGGACTCACGTCGAACGCGTTGTGGTAGTCGTTCATGCGCCCCACTCTCCGGCCTCACGCGGCGTGAGGGTCAAGCCGGGCCCGCACGGCGTGAGGGCCAAAGCCGGGTCCGCGCCCCCGCCCCGCCGACGCGACCGGCGCGGTTCGCGGCGGCCGGTCATATCTCCTGGAAGGCGCCGGACTGCGGCTCCCAGACCGAGCAGTCGTGGGCGAAGAACACCCGCTGCGGATCGAACGCGGCTATCCGCTCCAGCCAGTCGGGACAGGCCGGCAGGGGCTGCTCCACCCCGTCCCGCGCGGCCCGGTGGGCGAGGTGGTCCGCGGCGAAATCGGACGCGACGTCGTGTGACTGACCGGCGAGGACCACCGTGCCGTCCGGCCGTCGCAGGACCAGCGACTGGTGCCCGGGGGTGTGCCCCGGCGTCGGAACGACCAGGACGCCCGGCCACACCTCGGCCTCACCGGTGAGTTCCTCGTACACCACGCCGGGGAAGTCGACGAGTCCGTCGAAGGTGTAGCCGCCCCGGCGGGCGGTGGCCAGCTCCGTCTTCTGCACGACGACGGGCCTGCCCGGCAGGAGGCGGTTGCCGCCGCAGTGGTCGAAGTGCAGATGGCAGTTGACGACGAGGGAGATGTCACGCGGCTCGGCCCCGGCGGCCGACAGGGCGTCCGGCAGCGACCGCCGCCGGGGACGGTAGTGGGCCTCCGTCTCCGGGTCGCCCCTGCCGATGCCGGTGTCGAAGAGGATCAGCCCCCGGGGGTGCCGCACCAGATACGCGAGGACGGGCTCGACCCGGGGGTGCAGGCCGCCCGTCTCCGCGACAGGGCGGACGAAATATCCCAGATCCAGTCGGCGCACGGCCATGTTCTCTCCCATACGGCCATCCTGCCGGACCGCGCGGAGCCCCGCGGGCTTACCTCGGAGGTCATCGCGGCCGGGGCGCGGCCCGCGCAGACTGTGATCACTGACGGGCGAACGGCCCCCGGACACCGGGTCCTTGGGGGTCCCTTCGCCCTTCACCCCCTCGACCAGGAGTTGGACATGTCTCGCCGCCGCATCCGTTCCGCGTTCGTCGTCGCCACCGCAGCCGCGCTGCTTCCGCTCGGGCCGCTGGACCCGTTCGAACCGCTCGGTTCCGGGGCCGCGGTCGCCGCCGGACCCGTCGCCGCCGCCTGCGCACCGGCCCCGGCGGTCGCCCCGGCGGCGCGCCCGCTCCCGGCGAACGTGGCCGCGTTCATGGAGGCGTACTGCGCCTGGGGCGCCCGGCCGGAGGTCGGGACGTATATGGCGCTGTTCACCGGGACGGGGACGCTCATGGACTCCGGGCTCCCCGCCCCGATCGGCAAGGACGCCATCCGGGCCCAGATGGAGAGCCTTCTCCTGCACATCCCGGACTACCGCTTCCGCCCGCGGACCGTGCACGCCTCGCCCGATGGCCGGGTCGCGTTCGTGACGGCGCTCAACACCGGGACGGTGAAGGTGGCAAAGGACCCGGAGGGGGAGCCGGTCGGCCGGGAGTTCTCGTACATCACCACGCACCGGCTCGTCCTCGACGGGGCGCGGGTCCGGGAGGGGCGCCGGTTCTGGGACCAGACGCAGTTGTTCCGCCCGCTGGCGCCGCACCTGCCCGACCTCTTCGCCGAGATCCCGGCCGTCCCACCGGCCGGGCCCCGCACCCATGACCGCCTCACCGCGTGGAACACCCGGGACTCCGCCGCGCTGGTCGCCGGGGTGACCGGCTTCACCCGGCTGACCGGCCCCGGGCTCACGGCACCCCGCACCGGCCGTGCGCAGGCACGGGCCTATCTGGAGAGGTTCTTCAGCGGGGCGCACGGGCTGAGCCTCCGGCCCGGGAGGACGGTGACGGACGGACGGGTCACCTACCGCGAGTGGGTCGGCGGGGCCAGGGTCGGACCGCCGGGGCACGAACGGCGCATGACCTACGGCATCTCGGAGCGCTTCACCCACGCCGACCGGGGCGGTGTCACCTGGGAGCTGTCCTTCGACACCCTCGACATGGTCGCCACCCCCGCCGAGATCGCCGAGCTGCGGAAGATTCTCTTCCCGCCCCGGACGGCCCCCTGACAGCTCTCCCGGACCGACACCTCACGGGGCGGCCGTCCGGAGCGTCCGCCTCCGATCGGGCACGGTACGGACTTCTCGTGGTGCTTGACGGGCATGTGGGGCTGGCCGGGAGGAACACCTCGGGTGTGGCGGGTGTGCGACGGTGGGTTCGCCCTGTCCCGCTGACGAGAGGGAGTTGACGAGCAATGACCAAGCCGTCCATCCGCAGGTGCTTCGGCGTCGCCGCCGCGACCATGGCCGCGCTGGCCGCCACGGTCGTTCCGGCGTCGGCCGCGTCCAGCGATGTGTCCATACTCATCAACCGCACGAACTGCAATCAGAACGACTACTTCGAGATACACAACAACAATGGCCGTGACACGCTCTGCTTCGCCAACGCCGGTTCGATGCCCGTCGCCATCTATGGCGTCAACTGGATCGAGTCGGGGAACAACGTGGTGACCTTCGAGTTCCAGCGGAACCTGAGCGAGCCCCGGCTGGAGACCGTCACCCTCGACAAGTGGCGTTCGTGGCAGCCCGGTCAGCCGTCCATTCACCGGGTCACTTGGATCAGAATCCACTGACGCGCGATCGATGTACGGGGGCGCCCTTCGGGGCGCCCCCCTTTTTTTCTGTTCTCCGCGGGCTCCTGCCCCTGCGCCGCCGGCCCGCAGGGGCACCGGCGTACACCGGGCCCGGGGCCGGGCACGGTCTTCGGCCACCCCACCCCACCCCGGGCCCCGATTCCCGGCCTCCGGACCTCCGACTCCGGACCTCCGTGTGTGAACCGGACAACCCTGGCGGGGCACCGGTGACTGATTAAAGGTGTCAGTCGGTCAGCCGGTGTGTGTTGTGCGCCACGGTCGCACCGTCCCGGCCACGGGCGATGGAAGCCGACAGTGCCCTCGCCCCGGCCGGCCGCGTCCCGCGCCCCCCGTCGACACCCGGCGGCGCTTGGATAACATGATCGGATTAACGGCGATCGCCCTGATCACTCGCCCCTCGCGGGGAACGTGCCACGTGGTACGAAAAATGACATTTCTCTACATATCAAACACATAGGCTAAATCAAATTGATACGTAAAAAATCGCAGCTTTCTTCGCGAATAGAAAGCGGAACTGCGGTCGCTGCGTGGCGCCAACCGCGGGTGATGATGTGGATCGCGGCGGGCGCGGTGGCCCTCGGGTTCCTTCTCGCGCTGGAGATCGCCGCACGCCGCTACGGGCTGCCGGGACCCATCGTCCACCAGGCGCGGGAGGCGATATTCGTCCCCGCGTCCGGGCCCCTCCTCTACGCCAGCATGGCGCTGATGATGGTGGTGCTCACCTGGCGGCAGCGGTTCATCGCCGCCGCCGCAGCGGTCGGCATCGACCTCGCCTTCGCCCTCGTACGGTGGGCCCTCGACGCCGAGCAGGGATACGGCAACGGCGCGCTGCTCGTCGTCCTGGGCTGCGCGGTCCTCGCCGTCACCCACCGCACCGGCCAGGAGCGGATGCTGCTGCTGAAGGGCGTCGGGCTGGGCCTGCTGCTGGTGGCGGGCCGCAAGACCGGTGACACCTGGCTGCTGATCACCTCGAAGACCCGCCCCGAGGTGCTCGACCAGTACGTACTCACCGCCGACCAGGCGCTGGGCAACCCGGCCTGGCTGGTCGGCCGGATGGTCGAGGCCACCGGGCCGGTCGGCGCCCACGTCCTCGACTGGGTCTATGTCAAGCTCGCCGTCGCCGCGGTCGTCTTCGCGGTGTACCAGCTCCGCCATGTGGCCACCGAGCGCCGCTTCCCGCGCCACCACCTGGTGCGCACCTTCCTCGTCATCGGTCTGCTCGGCCCCGGCATCTACATGATCTTCCCCGTCGTCGGTCCGGTCTTCGCCTTCGGACCCGACGGCGGACCGTGGGCGCTGGCCGATCTGTGGCCCGACACGGCCCCGCAGATCACCACCCCGCAGCACATGCCGTTCGACGGGATCACCCCCCGCAACTGCATGCCCAGCCTGCACACGGCCTGGGCCGTCGCGATCTTCATCCACTCCCGGAAGGCCCCGCGCCTGCTGCGCCTCGGCGGCACCTTCTGGCTGATCGCCACGCTCGCCGCGACGCTCGGATTCGGCTACCACTACGGGGTCGACCTCGTCGCCGGTGTGGTGTTCACGCTCACCATCGAGGCCGGGCTGCGCGCGTTCGACCGCGGCTGGGACCCCTCGGGCATCCGGATCGTCGCTTACGGTCTGACCGTCTTCACCGCGTTCCTGGTGTCGTACCGCTATCTGTCGATGGAGATGGCCGACCACCCGTGGGTGTTCGGGCCGCTGCTCATCCTCGCGATGCTCTCGGTGATCGTCCTCTATGTCCGGACCACCCGGCAGTGGGACGCGGAGGCCGAGTCGGCCCCGCAGCCGAAGTCGCAGCTCGAACCGGCGTGAGACGGGTCACACCCTCCCCGTTCGTCCGGTGACCGACTCACCGGACGAACGGGCCCGGGCCGCCGTCGGCCGCGCCCGGTTCAGCCCGACGACCGGGCGACGAGATTCTCCAGTCCGAGATCGCCGGGGTGATCGCGGGTGGTGTACCGCGAGGCGCCGCGACCCCAGTCGTGGTACCCGCGGCAGAACGCGGACAGCGCGTCGGCGTACCGGTCGAGCACGGCCCCCTCGACACCGAGGGCCCGGCCCAGCTCCGGCAGCCCGGACCGCAGTCGCAGGAAGGACTCGATCGAGCCCTGGACCAGGTCGCACACCCGGGTGACGGCCTCCGGCCCGGTGAGTCCGCCGTGGTGCACGAGGCTCAGGACGAGGTTGGCGTGGCCCTGCGCCCGGTCCTTCTCGAACGAGTGGAGCTCGTTCATGCCGATCACCGCATCGGACGTGGTGAACCGCATCCCGTCGAGCCGGCTGGAGTGCCAGGCCCGCCGCGGGACCTCGTACCCCCCGACCCGTTCCGCCAGGGCGAAGAGCGGGCGGCAGCAGATCGTCCGGTGCCGCGCGCGCAGATGCGCGGCCGGGTCCAGGACGGCGCCGTGCGCGCGGTCGGCGAGCTTGGTGGGCCAGCCCGCCAGATAGTCCACCCACTCATGGACCGTCCGCCGCCGCCACGCGTCCGACATGCCCGCCCGCATCCGCTCCCAGCAGTCGCTGAACGCCACCACGATCGGCGGCGAGGCCGCCGTGGCCGCCGTCCCCTTCCACAACAGGTCCGTCAGCTCCGCGCAGACCGCCAAAGCGTCCCGCTCCCGCCCGTCCCCGGCGTCGAATTGATCGTCGAAGAGGAAGGTCCACCCGAGGACGTCGACGCAGAGATCCAGGTCCGCACCGGTCGCGTGCGGATATCCATAGGCGCCGATGTCGGCCACACAGGAGAACTCGTAACGCCGCCTGGCCTCCTCGCCGCGCACCAGGTCCATGGCGTGGACCCAGTCGAGATGACGGGCCCTCGCGCGGGCGAGATCCGGACTGACACGGCTCGGCGCGGGCACCGCGAATTCGAATTCCTGCATCAATGACCCCAACTCTCGTGAACGCTGCGCACATTATGGGGACGCCGGTGGCGCGGTACGGCGGAAACCCGTCACCGTGATCGGCGCGGTGGCCGGGAGGGGCGTCGCGGTGCGATAGAGTGATCTTGTTGCTCGCGCCGGTGGAAGCCGGTCGGGGCACATGCGTTGGTGGTCCAAGGAAAGACACCCCACTTCCCGTGGGGGGATGCAGGTGCAAGGCCTGCCCAGCGCTCCGCACCACAGGCCCCGGCCTCCTCGATGGAGGCCGGGGCCTGTGTCATGTGCCCTGATGTGCGGCGCGGCGGCGGGTGAGCAGGGCGCCGCCCCCGGGCCCGGCGGGTGGTCAGGCGGGGCGGCGGTGCCAGTTGTCCAGGGCGGTCAGGGCGGTGTCCGCCAGTGTCGCGCACTGCTTGTAGCCGAGCGCCAGCGCCTCGGTGGCGACGGCCGTCAACTCGGCGCGGGCCTCGATCGGACGGCCCAGGCCGGTCAGGGCCTCGCCGCGGGCCAGACGGAGCAGCAGCCGCCGGGCCGGGGTCTTGGGCGAGGAACCCAGGGCGAGGCCCTCGTGCGCGTGGTGCAGGGCGGGAGCGTACTCGGCGCGGTCCAGCAGATGGCGGGCCAGATGCATATGGGCGAGGGCGGCGGTGGCCGGGTCCGGGACACCGCGGGCCAGGGCGATCGCCACGGTCAGCATCTCCCGGGCCTCGGCGGCCCCGCCCGCCTCGTCCAGGGCGAGGGCGAGATTGACCCGGGCGACGGCCTCGCTCGTCCCGCCCCCGGATCTCCGGGCCAGCTCGGAGGCGACCCGCAGATGGGTCAGGGCCTCCGTCAGCCGCCCCCCGATCTGGAGTATCCAGCCCAGCAGCGACCGGGTCCGGGACTGCGCGTCGACGTTCCCGTCCAGCTCCGCGGCGGCCAGGCCCTGTTCCAACAGGGCGGTCCAGCCCTCCCCGGCCCGCCAGACGATCAACGGCCACTGGACGAGCACCAGCCGCCACACCCGGTCGTGCATCCCGGCCGCCGCCCCCGCCGCGACCGCTCCGTACAGGCCCGCCCGTTCGGCCTCGAACCAGGCCAGCGCCGCCTGCCGGTCCTCGAAGGTACGGATCGCCACCGGCCGCCGATGGGCCGTCGGCAGGGTGAAGCAGGGGCCGCTGGACGGCTCGGCGGTCGCGCAGGCGACCAGCCCGGTGTGGACATAGTGGTCGAGGAGTCGGCCCAGCGCCTCGGGATCGGCGGGCCGGCACAGGCTGCGCGCGTAGAGCAGGACGAGGTCGTGCGCGGTGTAGGCGTCGTCGGACGGGCCGCTCCCGTCGAGCAGATGGGCGTCGGCGAGCCGTTCCAGCGCGGCACCCGCCTCACCCATCCCGCAGTCGGCCAGAGCGGCGGCGGCGTACACGTCGAACCGGGGCCCGGGGTGCGTCCCGAGGGCCCGGAACATCCGCCGCGCGTGCTCGGGCAGTTGGGCCAGGGTGAGCCCGAGGGCGGCGGCGATCCCGGTGTCCTCGATGTCCAGCAGCGAAAGACGCCGCTGCTCGTCCCCGAGCTGCCCGGCCAGCGCGGCCAGGCTGCGGTGTCTGCCGGTGAGGAAGCGGGCCGCCGTGATCCGCACGGCGAGCGGCAGCCCGTCGCAGAGCACGGCCAGCCGCTCGGTCGCCTCCGGTTCCGCCCGGACCGTCTCCGGGCCGAGCAGCGCCTCCAGCAGGTTCGCGCAGTCGGAACGGGGCAGCTCGTCGACCCGCACCGGCCGGGCGGCGTCGCTGGCGACCAGCCCGCCCAGCCGGTCCCGGCTGGTGACCAGGGTGGTGCAGGTCCCGCCGCCCGGCAGCAGGGGGCGGACCCGCTCCGAGGCCGCCGCGTTGTCCAGGACCACGAGGAACCGTCTGCCGGAGGTGAGGGCGCGGTAGAGCGTCCCCATCCCCGCGCCGGTGTCCGGCAGCCGCTGGGCCGGCACCCCCAGCGCCGACAGGAACTCCCGCAGCACCGCCGTCGTCTGCCGCGCCGGTGTGCCGCTGTAGCCGCACAGATCGGCGAAGAGGACCCCGTCGGGGAAGTCCGCCGCGTGCTCGTGCGCCCAGTGCACGGCCAGCGCCGTCTTGCCGACCCCGGCGCCCCCCGCGATCAGGGCGATCGGCCCCGGATCGCCCTCGACGAGCCGGGTGGCCCCGGTCAGGGCGGCCAGTTCCGGCTGCCGTCCGGTGAAGCCCCTGGGGCGGCGCGGCAGCATGTCCGGCACGGCGAGCGGGGCCGTGACCGGCGTCCGGGGCGCGGGCGGTACCGGGACGGCGGCGGTGTCGGGGGCGGCGCACGCGCGGAGCACCCGCGCGTGCGCGTCCAGCAGTTCGGGGCCGGGCGCGACACCCGCCTCGTCCATGAGCAGCCGCCGGGTCCGGTTGAACCAGTCGGCGGCGTCGCGCGGCCGTCCGGAGCGGGCCAGCGCCAGCATCAGGGCCGCCGAGAGCGACTGCCGCAGCGGATGGGCGACCGCCTCGGCGCGGAGGGTCGCGGCGGCCCTGGCGTGTTCCCCCAGCTCCCCGAGGGCCGAGGCCAGGGCCTCCACGGCCGCGAGCCGCCGCTGCCCCAGCTCCTCCCGGGCGGCCTCCAGCAGCGGCCCGGCGACCGTTCCCGCCAGGGCGGGCCCCTGCCACAGCGCCAGAGCGGCGCGGAGCAGCCGCACCCGGTCCTCCGGAGTCCGCCGGTCGTCGGCGAGGAGGAGCAGTTCGGTGAACCGGTGCGCGTCCACCAGCGGTTCGGGCACCCGTAACGCGTAGCCGGAGGGGACGGTGTCCAGGTCCACCCCGAACCGGTGGGCGTCGTGCGCGGCCAGCAGGGAGCGCAGTTGCGACACATGGCCCTGGAGCACGGTCCGCGCGTGGGTCGGCGGCTCGGCGTCCCACAGCGTTTCGGCCAGCAGGTCCCAGGTGACGGGACGGTTGGGCCGCAGCAGGAGCATCGAGAGCAGGGCCCGGCGCTTGGCCGGGCCTGGCGGCAGGTGCTCGCCGTCCGCGGTGATCACGCCGACGGTCCCGAGCACGCGGAACTCCATGAACGGCCTCCCTGTCGCTCGGGTGTGCGGCCCGGAAGCCTAGGGGCGGCGGAGCGGATTCCGCCGCCCCGCGCCGCCCCGCGGGACCGAAACCCATCGATCACCCGGTGGCCCGGGGAGGCCACCGGCGGGCCCTGCGGGCCACGGCCGTGCGCCGCGGTGCCGGGGACCCTCTCCCGTCCCCCGCGCCTCCCCTTCCCCCGACCCCGTCAGGGACGGGAAGCGGAACGCCCGAAGAACTCCATCTCCGCGATGGCGACCTGCCGGTCCGCCGCCGCTCCATAGGCCGACCGGATGACCAGGCGGACGGTCACCGCGTCCCGGACCCGGACGCGCACCTTCTGCGCGCCGCCGTCGTTGATGTGGTGCCGCGAGGTGCGCGTCCTGCCGCTGGAATCGGTGACGAGGAGGTCGAATTCCTGCGGACGGGCCTGTTCCGACCGTTGACCGGAACGTTTCGACGTACCGGGGGTGATGATCAGCGCCAGCAGATCGGTCGGCTGTCCGAACGACGCCTCCAGGTACTGGCCCGCCGAGTCGCCCGCGTAGCCGGTGCCGAACCAGGTGTTGGAGTAGCCGTCGAACGCGAGATGGACATCGTGCTCCCGGTCCGCGTGGGAGGCGTTCCAGGTGTCGGGCCGTACCGCGACCCGCTTGGCGAAGTGGTCCTGGACCGCGCGGACCGCCGGTGGCCCGGCGGCCACCGCGCCCACGACGGCGGCCGTCACCCCGAGGGCGATCAGCGTGCGCGTCACCCACCGCCTGCGGGCCCGGGGCAGCGGCGGACGCTGGCCCGCGTACGGCCCGGTGGGCCGCTCGGCCGTGCGCGGGTCGAGGGGGGCGGCGCAGCCCCGGCAGAAGTGCCGGTGCGGTCCGTTGGCGGTCCCGCAGTCGAAGCAGGCCCTGCCCTCCTCCGGCGCCGCCTCCACCTGGACGCTGCGGCGCGGGCGCGGGGCCTGCGGCCGGGCGGGCAGGACCTCGCCCGGCGCCCCGGGCGGGCGGACCGGGGCCGTCGCCTCCGGGACGGGCACCAGCAGGGCGCGGGCGGCGTCCGCGCCCCCGCGCGGCGGAACGCTCGGCGGAACGGGGGGCGGGGGCGGCGTGCGTCGGGCGGGGTCCGCGCCGGTGGCCGGTGCGGCTGCGGCCCGCCCTCCGTCGGCCGGGCCTTCGTCCGCCCGCTGCCTTTCGTCCACTCGCCTTCCGTCGGCCCGTTCCTCGTCGGCCCGTTCTCCGTCGGCCCGTTCTCCGTCGGTCTGTGCCGTGCCACGGGCCCGTTCCGTCGTGTGCTGCCGTGCCGCCCCGGGGCGCGGCCCGTCGTCCGTCGTCCCGGTCCACGAGGGGTCGGTGGGTGTGCCGGTGCCGGTGCCGCTGCCGGGCCGTTCCGTCCCGGCCGGTGCTCCGCCGTCCGCCTCCCAGGGCGCGCCGACCGGCGTCCCGGCCCGTTCCGTTCCACGGCCCCGCGGCTCTTCGGCCGCTGACCCGCTGTCGGGCTGCGGCCCCGCCGGCCGCGCTCCGCCGCCGTCCGCCGCCCCGGGCGCGCGGACCGGGTCCCCGGCCCGTGGCCCGGTGTCCGCCGTGCCGGGGGCGCCGCCCGTGGTCCCGCGCTCCGCCGTCCCGGCCCGGGGCCCGTCGCCGGTCCGCGCCGTCCCGGCCCCGGACCCGCCGCCCGTCGCCCCGGACGCGGTGTCCGCCGTCCCGGCCGAGGGGGTGCGCGCCCCCTCCCGTTCCGCCGGAACGGATCGCTCCCCGGCCCCACCGTCCCCCGGTCCGGCAGCGGGCTCCCGGCCCCCGGGCTCCTCGGCGGCCCCCGGGGCCCCGGCGGAGCCCCCGTCCGGGGCCCGGCCGCCGCCGTCGGCGGTGCCGTCCGGGCCCCACTTCAGGAACGCCCCGCACACATCGCAGAACGACTGGCCCGTCGGGCGGACCTGACTGCCGCAGTCATGGCAGGAAAGGGTGGCGGACATCGCTCAATGGCCTTCCGGGAGCGGGGACGGTGGGAGAGACGGTGGCGAAGAGTCAGTGGGGCGAGCAGGGCCAGCGGGGCCAGCAGGATCGGAAGGGAGGACCTCGACCGTGAACGGCAGATGCGCGGGGCGGGCGGCGGCCACCACGGCGTGGAGCCGGTACCGGTCGACGCGCTCCGGCTCCGGCACCGTCAGCCGCACCAGCAGCGAGGCCACCGGATGCCCGGGAAACGGGCCCAGCGGCCGGGCGGACCAGACCGCGCCCCCGCTCTCCACGATCTCCGGACGCGCCCCGAACGCCTGCCGGACGGTGCGCGCCAGCCCCTCGACCGTGCCCCGCAGCCGGTGCAGGGCCACCGCCGACGCGACCGCCCGGCGGCGCGCCTCCAGCGGTTCGGAGCCGTCCAGCTCCGGCCCCACCCAGTCGGCGAGCCAGTCGACGAAGTCCTCCGGCGCCAACGACGGCGTGAAATACGCCTCCAGACAGTCCAGGACGTTGAACAGCGGGGCCAGGACGACATCCAGACCGCTGACGAACCGCTGCGCCAGCTCGTCCTCCGCGTAGACGGCGGGCAGCCGCTCCCCGAGCGGATGCGCGGAGGCCAGCCCCGGCAGGGTGCCGCGCGCCGTACCCGCCGTATCTGTCGTGCCCGCCGTGCGCGCTGTCTCCACCCCCCTCACCGTGCCTCGACGACGCGGACCCGGTGGTCGAACGGGAAGAGCAGGGCCGACGGCACCAGGTCGATGCGGTCGGTCGCGTCCCCCCGCCGCCCCGTCAGCGGATCGGCCGGATGCAACTGCACCTCGTCCACCAGCTCCACCCCCGGCACGCGCTGGAGCGCGGCGAAGATCTCACCCGCCCGCAGCGGGCGCCCGAACGGCCAGCCCTCGCCGTGCGCGCCGCCCGTCAGCGGATCGAGATACGCGTACAGGGCGTCCAGGGCCGCGTCCCGCACCCAGTCGATCCGTACCGCGCGGAACGCGTGCAGGGTCGCCACCACCGTGACGCCCTGGTAGAACGGCGGACCCACGGCCAGCCGGGTGCCGATCGGCCGCCGCTCGTCGAGGAAGGACGTGACCCGCTCCAGCAGCTCGTCCCCGGGCACCAGTTGCTCGAACCGCAGCCGCCGCCCGACGTCGGGCACCGCCTGCGGCACCACCAGGACCCGGACCGCGTTGTCGCCCGCCTCGGCCCGGTCGGCCGCCAGACAGGCGATCCGCGCGGCCTCCGGCGCGGCCCGCCGCGCCAGCTCCTCGTAGTCGCGGGCGGTCACGGCCCGCTCCTGCGCGCGCAGCGCGATCGGCGCCCTGGTCTTGGCCTCCTCGACGGTCTCCCCGTCCACCCCGCCGCGCGCGCCCTCCCGGTTCTCCACCCGGGCGATGTACGGGATGGAGCTGCGCAGCACCCGCAGACTGCCGCGCGCCACGTTCCCGGCCCGGCCGCCGCCGGTGCGGTAGCGGGCCGCCCGGACCGTCGCCCCCTTGCGGGGCACCGCCCCGTACTGCCGCAGCGAGCCGTCCGCCGTCCGCACCCCGGGGCCGAAGCGGATCTCCCCGGTGGCCGCGTCGAGGACGGCGTGCCGGTCGGCGGGTCCGGAGGCCGCGAACTCGTCGACGACCTCCCAGCGGCGCCAGCCCTCGCCCTCCGACACCTCCAGGGTCAGCCCGCCCACGACCGGGGCGTGCGCGAGCCGCAGCCGCTGCCCGGGGACCCCCTCCGACTCCCCGAGGATCTCGTCCCTGACCCGTTCGGAGTGCGCGGCGTCGGTGGTGCCGCCGATGGTGAAGGCGCTCGCGGCCCGCACGGTGGGGGACTCGCTGTAGAACGGCTGCCCGGCCGCCGCCTCGACCACCCGGCAGCGCACCCAGCCCGCGTCCACCCGGGTCTGGCGGGACACCGCGTGCCCGGCGGGCAGATGGAGGATCACCTCGCCGGGCCGGTTGAGCCCGCCGGTGGAGTCCGTGTCGACCTCGCAGCCGCGCCAGCCGTCGGCCGTCCACGCCTCCCACACCAGCGGGGGCTGCCGCGGGTCGACGCCGACACCGTCGACCCGGCTGTCCAGCCGCAGCACCAGCACACACCGGGGCGCCGCTGCCGAGAGCCCGAACAGGACCTGGTCGCCGGGGCGCGGGGGGTCCCCGAACACGGCCGTGTCGGTGCCGCCGAGGACATCCTGCGAGCGGTCCTCGGCGGGGGCGCCCTCGGGCTGCCGCAGGATGTGCGTCAGCGCGCACGGCACGACCGTCAGATCCTCCGTGGTGGAGAAGACCACCGCCTCCTCGGCCTCGGTCCGCAGGGTCGCGACCTCGGTGCCCGTGGGCAGCACCACCGGCTCGGGCTGCGGCGCGGACAGCCAGAACGTGACCGGCGCGCGGGCCGCCGACGGCGGGAAGAGGGTGACGCCCAGCAGATCCAGGAAGGCGAGCCGGTTCTTCTCCGGCACCCGGTTGAGCCGGTAGACGATCTGGTCGGCCATGTGCGCGACCGCCTCGATCAGGGTGACCCCCGGGTCCGAGACGTTGTGGTCGCTCCACTCGGGGCACCGCTGCTGGATATAGCGCTTGGCGTCGTCGACGAACTGCTGGAAGCGGCGGTCGTCGAGATGGGGAGCGGGCAGGGCCATCAGAGTCGTTCGCTTTCGCCGCCGGCCGGATGTCCGCCCGGACCCTCGTACGGGGCCTCGGACGGGATGACATAGAAGGGGAAGACGAGACTGCGGGGGTTGTTGGTGCCCCGGACCGAGTACCGGACGTCGATATGGAGCACGGTCGGATCGTCGGGCGCGGGCGTCACCGTCACATCCCGGACCTCGATCCGCGGCTCCCAGCGGTCCAGCGAGGTCCGCACCTCGTGCTGGATGCGTCCCGCGGTGGCGTCGTTGACCGGCGCGAACACCAGATCGTGCACGGCGCAGCCGAACTCGGGCCGCATGGGCCGCTCCCCCGGCGCGGTCGCCAGGACCAGCCGCATCGACTCCTCGATCTCACGGTCCCGGCGCACCAGCGCGATACCGCCGCCCGGGTCGATCCGCAGCGGGAACGACCATCCCGCGCCGATGAACTGCTCGCTCATCCCCGGTCCCCTCGCACGCGCTCCTCCACCCCTCGATATCGCCGGTGCCGCACCAACGGACCCGGTCTCAGAACGGCACCCCGTTGCGGAGCGTCGCCCCGGTCAGGGTCACGGTCGTGGCCGTGACCGACGCGTTGACGGCGGCCTTCAGCGACACCGAGCCGATCGCGTCGAGCTGCACACTCGCCCCGGCCTTGACGGCGACCTGCCCGACCGCTTCGAGCGAGAGCGAACGCCCCGCCTTCAGCGTGAGATCACCGGCCGACTCCACCCGCACCGCGCGGGTGCCGCTGATGGTCACCGAGCCGTCGCTGCCGATGGTCAGGGCGGTGCTCGCCTCGTCCAGCTCGATCCGCAGCCCGTTCCCCCCGGTCTGGAGGAGAATGCCGCCGCCGCTCCCGGCCGCCGCTCCCGGCCCGCCCGACTCGATCAGCTCGACCGTGTGTCCGCTGCGGGCCGTCAGCGCACGCCAGTTGACCCGGCCGCTGGTCGGATCGACCGGGGGCCGTCCCTTGGGCTCCTCCGGCGGCCGGTCCACCCCGTTGTACAGACCGGCGAGGACATACGGATGGGCCAGCGAGCCCCGGTCGAACGCGCACAGCACCTCGTCGTCGACCTCGGGCAGCAGCAGCCCCCCGCCCCCGACCCCGCCGAACTGCGCCACCCGGGACCAGTCGCTCTCATAGGTGTCCGACAGCCACGGGAACCGCAGCCGCACCCGCCCCAGACCCAGCGGGTCCTTGGTGTTGGTGACGACCGCGAGCGCCACCCCCGGCATCGGCGGCGCGCTCGCCGTCGCGCCCGACGCCAGCCCGTACAGGGAACGGAACTGCCGCCCCGACACCGTCAGCCAGGTGGTGAACGGCTGCCCCGACGCGAACACGTGCCGCACCCCGGTCGCCGTGTACTTGCCCTCGAACGGGGTGCCCGCGCCGTTCACCGACACCGGGACCCCGGGCCGCAGCTCCGGATTGCCCGTGACGGCCACCTCCAACTCGGCGAACGAGCCGGTGATGTCGTCGGCGAGCGCCCGCGCGGCCTGGGTGACCTGCGCCTGGGTCGTGAACGGCGGCCGGGTCGCGGTGGCCTCCGCCTGCCCGAACAACGGGGTGACCTGGCCCGGCGTCAGCCCGGCCGTGATCCCCGGGTTCGCGGTCGCGGGCGCGGGCGCGACCAGGGTCCGCCGCGTCAGCATGTCCCAGCCGCGCACCGACACCCGGTCCACCTGGTCGGCGGCGGTCATCGCGACCCGGCTGTGCAGCGTGTTGGCGCCGAAGTCCAGGACATAGGGGCTCTGCGCGGCCGGGGTGGCGTCCGAGGGCGCGCCCGCCGCCGACGGCAGCGCCGTGAACTCCAGCCGCCCGTCCCCGTCGCACGCCAGCCGGACATCGTTCTCGGCCGCCAGCCCCGACAGGAAGTCCCAGTCGGTGGTCCCCGGCTGGGTGGCCAGCTCGTACACGGTCGTCGTCGCGTCCACCCGCCCCAGCGCGACCCCGCAGCGGGCCGCGACCCGCCGCACGATGTCGGACGCGGTCATCTGCGCGTACCCCACCACGGGACGGTTGCGCAGCAGCCGGTGCGCCGGGTCGTACCCGCGCA
Organism: Streptomyces clavuligerus; assembly: GCF_005519465.1. Taxonomy (NCBI): domain Bacteria; kingdom Bacillati; phylum Actinomycetota; class Actinomycetes; order Kitasatosporales; family Streptomycetaceae; genus Streptomyces; species Streptomyces clavuligerus. The sequence continues at coordinate 1,318,154 of NZ_CP027859.1, forward strand.
CCACCAGATGCCGCCCGCTCGCCGGGTCGGCGTCCACCTCCAGGGCGGTCACCTCCCCCGTCAGCATCGGCGGCCCGGCCCGGCCGTCCGTGAACGGGTGGAGCACCACCGGCGCCCCGATCGTCAGCCGGGGGAACTCCGTCGTCAGCAGGCCGTCCTTGTCGCTGAACGTGAGCTGGAACGCGGAGGGCACATTCAGGCTCGCGTCCACCCAGCCCTCGATCAGCAGCAGCGCCAGCGGTTCGGGCAGCTCCGCGCCGCCCACCGACACCTGCAACAGGGTGGTGAAGGTCGTCTCGCTCACGCCCGCCCCCTCCGCTCCGTCGCCCGCCCTTGTGCCTGCCCCTCGTGCCCCTTCACCGTGCTCGCCCCTTCGCCTCGTCCGGGCCGTGCGCCGCCCGTCCGCCCATGCCTGCCGCCCGTCCGCCCGAGGTGGTCTCCCGTTCGCTCGCGGCGGGCAGCAGCAGCTCGGTCCCCGGCCGCAGCCGCATCGGGTCGTCGACGGAGTTCGCCTCGGCGATCAGCCGCCACCGCCCCGCGTCCCCGTACTCCCGCCACGCCAGCGAGGGCAGGGTGTCCCCGGCCACGGTGCGGTGGATCCGGTGTGCCGAGAGCGCCCCCGAGGTCGGGTTCTGCCTCTTGGTCGCGGTGGCGATCTCCGTCAGCGCCAGCGAACAGGTCGCCCGCAGCGGCATCCCGTTCGGACTGAACAGCGTGTACGTGGCGTCCACGCTCGTCACATACGCGGTGAACTGCACCGTCGAGAACGCGCCCCAGGAGAACCGCACCCACGGCGGCGACGGCGCCTTGGCCGCGATGGACTGCGGTGTCACCTCGCAGCACGAGAGCAGCAGGGCCACCTGGTCCTGAACGGTCGCCGCGCCCGGGGTCCCCGACGCGTCGAGGAACACCTCCAGCCGCAGATTGGCCGGGTGGGCGCCGGTGAACTTCGCCGGGGCGCCCCGGGTGTACGCGACGGCCGGCGGTGTGGTCCAGCTCGCCGAGCGGCCCAGCCGGAGCTGCGAGGGGTTGAACCGGAACCGCACCTCGCCGAGCGGGCCACCGGGGTCGCCCGCCAGATCCGTCGGCGGGCTGAGGATGGCGAGGACGGCGCGCGAGAGTCCGGCGGATGGATTGCCGACGGGGGTGGACACGGGTCACGCACCCCCCGCGTCGGTGAAGCCGTGATGGGCGATCTCCAGGGTCTCGGTCGCCACCGCCGGACTCTCCGGATTCAGCGTCGGCCCCGTCCAGCTCACCGGCAGCACCTCCATCAGGCCCCACTGGGCCACGATCGAGCCGTCGGCGCGCAGGGCGGCGATCTGCGCGGTGGGGCGGGTGATTCCGGTGGTGACCGAGGAGATCCAGGTGGCGACCCGTGCCGTGTCGGCGGTCAGCGGACGGGTCAGCCGGATGGTGGAGAAGTTCACCCGGGTGGGCAACTGCCAGACGAACCCGTTGTTCCCGCCCTCCTGGTGCCGCTCGATCTCCACGGTGGAGGACAGCCCCTCACAGCCGTTGAACAGGCCGAGGTTCTGCCCGTCGACGGTGAGGGTGAAGAAGACGGTGGAGCCGGGGTCAGGGGTGGCGGGCATGGTATCCGGGTTCTCCGCGGGTGGGTGGGGACGGATCGGGATCGGGAACGGGGCAGGGGGCGCGGGTCAGCCGTCCCGCAGCCGGCCCACCCGTTCCCGGTCCCCGCGCAACTCGGCCCTGAGCAGCCGGGACAGCGGGGCGACGAGTCGGCGCGCGAGCCGGTCGAGATCCTGGGGGGTGGGGTCGGCGGCGGTGTCGTCGGCGGGGGGCGGTGGTTGCGGCGGCTGGGGTTGCGGTGGCTGCGGTGGCTGCGGTGGGGGAGTGGCGCGTGGCTGGACCACGGGGACGGGTGGTGCGGGCGCCGGTGCCGATGCGGGCGCCGGTACCGCGGATCTCGCGATCGTGATCGGTGCCGGGGGAACGGGAAGGGCGGGGGCGGGTGCGGAGAGGGCGGCGGGCCGTGGCGCGGGGCCGGGGCCGAGAGGGACCGGTGCCGCGGTGGTGCTCCTCCGGTCACCCGGCTCGATCCGCCGCAGCGGTGCCGGACCGCCACCGCCAGGGGGAGGGGGCGCCGGTGCCGTCGGTGGTGTCGGACCGCTTCCGTGGGAGACCGTCAACGGGCGGGACGAGGCCAGCGGCCCGCCGGAGGGGGCGCGTTGAAGGGCGGGGAGGGGGACCTGCACACGGGGGAGGGGCACCGGGTCCGGTGCGGGGGGTGGGGCTGCCGGTGCCGGTGATGATGGCGGCGGCGGTGGTGGTGATGGTGGAGCGGTGGTCCGTTGCACGGGCGCGCCGGGCGACGGCGCCGGACCTGCGGAGAGGGGCGCGCCGATGGAGGACCGTCGCCGCGAACCGCCGGGCCCGGGGCCCTCGGGCGCCCGGTCCCGGGTGGTCCGCCTCACCACGGGCCGCCGCTGGACGAACGGTCCGCGTTCCTCGGGGGCAGGGCTCCCCGCGCCGGTGGGGGAGACCGGCGCGGGGAGGGCGGGCGATGCCTCCGGCGCCGGAGGCATCGCCAGGGGCTTCCCCACGGCGGCGATCCGCCGCGAGGGCACCACAGGCCGCGGAGACACCGTCAACGGCGCACCCCCCACCACCGCCCGCACCACCGGCGCCGGAGCGCCGCTTCCACCCCTGACGGCCGGACCGGACACCCCGGTGCCCTCGACGGCGGGTGCTCGCTGAACGGCCGGGGCCGGGGTCGGGGCCGAGGCCGGGGTCGGGGCTGCGGTGCGTCGGTTGTCGGCGGGGCGGGGCGCGGCTGTTGTGCCGTTCGCGGTCCGCTGCACGCCGGGGGAGCGTGGAGCGGGCTGCTGGTGCGGTGGTTCAGGTTCGGGGGTGTGCCTCGGGGAGGTGTCTCCGCCTCCGGCGGGGGCTCGTTGAACGGTGCGTTCGGCAGCGGTGGGCGGGGCCGTGGTGTCGTTGGCGGGCGTGGTCCGTGGGGCGGGTGGTGCGTGCTCGTCCCCGGCGGGGGCTCGTTGGATGCTGGGTGTGGGTGTGGGTGGGGGTGTGGTCCGGAGTGCGGGCTGCTGTTGTGGTCCGGCGCCGGGCGCGGGCGAGGCGTCCTCGCTCCTGGCGGGGGCTCCGGTGGTGGGCGCGGGTGGGGTGTGCCCGGCCGGAGCGGCGGCTCGTTGAACGGTGGTGTCGACGGCGGGCGTGCGTGGGGTGTCCTCGCCTCTGGCGGGGCGTTGGGCTGTGGTGGCGGGCTGCTGTTGCCGTGTTTCGGTGATGTGCGCGGGGGCGGCGCGTTCGTTCGGGGCGATGGCTCGTCGGACGGTGGTGTCGGCGGTGGGCCGGTCGTCGGCCGGGGCGTCGTTCGTGGCTGTGGCCTCGGTGGCGCGCTGCTGTCGTGGTCCGGCGCCGGGTGCCCGTGGGGTGTCTTCGCTCCTGGCGGGGGCCCGTTGAACGGTGCTGTCGGCCGTGGGCCGGTCGCCGGTCGGGGCGGGGCCGGGGGTGCTGGTGATGTCCCCCGGTGCCGGGCGCGGACCGGGAGCCGGGGTCCGGGCCCGTTGGACGGCGGGGGCATCGGCGGACGACGACTCGGTTCGCGGGGATGCGTTGACGGGCGCGGAAGCGGCAACGGGGTTCCGGGGCACAGGCTCCGCGCCCCGGACGCCCCGGACGCCCCGGCCTTGCCCGGTCGACGTACGGGCCCCCTCGGCCGGACGCCCTCCGGGGCCGTCGATCCGGCCGGGTCCGGGCACGGGGCCGCTACCGCCGGGCACGGAGCGCTGTACGTCCTGCCTCCTGCCGTCGCGCGGGTCCGGCACGGAACCGCCGTCCATGGGCGCGCCGGTGGCCGCCCGGCCTTCGGTACGGACCGCCCGGGTCCGCTGTGCGGGGGCCACGGGGCTACTGATGCCGGGGTCGGCGCCGATGCCTGTCGCCCCACCGCCTTCTGAGAGGGCACGGGGGAGGGCGGGGGCTGGGGCGCTGCTGGCAGGGGTTCGTTGTACGGCGGGTCGGGGTGCCTGTGGGGTGGTCGGGGTGGCCGACGGTGTGCTGGCACTGGGTGCGCGGCCGGGGGCGGAGTCGGTGACGGGGCTGTCGACGGTCGGTTCGCTGCCTGCACGGGTGAGGGTGGGGGCGTCGTCGTTCACGGCGGGGGCTCGCTGCACGGCGGGCCCGAGACTCTCCGGAGTGGTCGCGGGGACCGGAGCGGGTGACGGCGCGCCGATATGGGGTGTGCGGCTGGAGGCGGAGTCGGTGACGGGGCTGTCGACGGTCTGTGCCCCGCCGGTGTTGGCGGTGGCGGCTGTGTCGTTCATGGCGGGGGTTCGTTGTACGGCGGGCTGGGGTGTCTGTGGGGTGGCCGACGGTGTGCCGGCACTGGGTGTGCGGCTGGAGGCGGGATTGGTTCCGGGGCTGTCGACGGTCTGTTCCCGGCCGGTGGTGGTGGGGGCTGTGTCGTTCACGGTGGGGGTTCGTTGTACGGCGGGCTGGGGTGTTTCCGGGGTGGTTGGGGTGCCTGGAGCGGTTGACGGTGTGCTGGCACTGGGTGTGCGGCTGGAAGCGGAATCGGTACCCCGGTTGACGACGGTCTGTTCCCGGCCGGTGTTGGTGAGGGTGGCGGGGGTTCGTTGTACGGCGGGTCGGGGTGCCTGTGGGGTGGCCGGGGGGCCCGAGGCGGGTGACGGCGCGCCGCCACCGGGCGTATGGCCGGATGCGGAGTCGGTACCCGGGCCGACGACGGTCCGCCCTCCGCCCGAGGCGTCGGCGGCGTCGGCGGCGTTCACCGCTGTCGGCCGTGCACCCGCGTCCGCGTCCGTACCCGCGCCCGTACCCGTCCGATCCGATCCCGCTGGGGAGCCGGACCGGCCGGGACCGGCGGTCCGCCCGCCGCCGTCCGGGGTGGAACGCTGCACCGGCGTGGTGGCCTCGGCCCCCGGGGTGGGCACGGACGGGCGCGGGGCCGCCGGGACGCGTCCCCCGCCCTCTCGGCCTCCGCCGCCCCGCGCTTCCCGCGCTTCCCGTGGTGGTGCTGAGCCTCCGGAACGGGTCGACCGGCCCGGGTCGCCGACCGTGGCCCGCCGCCCCGTTGTGACGTCTTCCCCACCCGGCCCGGACGGCCTGTCCGCGGTGGACGCGGCGGACCGCCGCTGCACAGCGTCGACCGGCCCCGGCCCCGGCCCCGTTCCCGTCCCCACCGCCTCCGCCGCCCTCGTTCCCCGCACCGTTCCGGACTGCGGAGTCCCGGATTCCGGCGCCTCCGGCAGATCCGGGACGACACGCGGCAGATCCGGGCCACCAGCGGCCGGGCCACCAGGAACGGCACGCGGCGAATCCGGAGCACGCGGCGCATCCGGAGTGCGCGGCCCCTCCAGGCCCCCCGGCGCATCGGACCCGCCGCCTCCGCGCCGCGCCACGGGCAGCCGCTGAACGGGCAGGGACCCCCCGGGGGAGCCCCCCACCGGGGGCCCGGCGACCGGGGTGAGGACATCGCGGACGACACCGTGGGGCGCGTCGCCGTCGACGGCGTGGCCGACGCCCCCGCCGACGAAGGAGTGGTGCCGATGGGTGGCCAGCCGATCGGCGAAACCGAGGTCCGCGGTCAGCCGGGGTGCGCCCAGCGCGCGCTGGATGGGGGCGGTGACCGTCCAGCCCGCCTCAGGACCGCCCCCGACCGGAGCAGCGGGCTCCGGAGCGGCGGAGGCCACGTCGGAGGGCATGGCGGAGGTCACGGCGGAGGACTCCGGGGCGGCGGAAGCGTCCGGGGCGCCCCCGTCACCCGTCCCCTGCCCGCCGCCCCGCAGCCGAGCCAACCAGCCCATCCCTCGTCACCCCTGCCCTTCGTCCTGCCCCACCAGGGCGGCCACCCGCCGTACGTACGCCCGCCGGTCGGCGTGCTCCAGATCGAGGATCGAGTCCATCCCCCAGTGCAGGTGGAAGGCCAGGTACGCGGTTTCCTCCTCGATCCGGTCGGCCGCGTACGTCACGATTCCCCCAGGCGGCTCCCGGCCAGCTCCACCTCGAACGACTCCTCGCAGTGCGGGCACGCCACGGCCGCCCGGGTGTGGCCCTCGGCGTTGATCTGCCGATAGAAGTCCTGGAGGAAGGCGAGGTCGGAGGCGAACATCTGCTCCACCGTGCCGTCGTGGACGGCGGGCAGCGTGCCGAGCCGGGTGATGACCCGGCCGAGCAGGACCACCGACAGATACGCGGGGTTCTCGCGCACCCGTATGTCCCGCAGCGGCACCAGCTCGTCGCGGGCCGTGGCCAGACGCATGGCCCCGTGCCGGTGGACCGTGCCGCTCTCGTCGAGGTAGCCGCGCGGCAGCTCGAACGCGAACTCGGTCCGCAGGGGCGCGGACCGCCCGCCCGCCCCACCGCCACCGGTGGCCTCGTGGACACCGGTGACCCCACCGGTCCCGGGAAACCCCGGTGCCCCGGCGGACCCCGGTGCCCCGGGCGCTTCCCGTCGCATCAGCCGAGCGTCAGTTCTTCGAAGGTGATGGTGATCGTCTCGGTCAGGGCCGAGGTGTCACCCGCCTTCGCCGAGCTGACCTCCACCTTGCTGCACCACGCGTTGCTGAGGTTGTAGCGCTTGACCGGCCGCCGCTCGTAGTCCATGAAGATGATGCTGGCGTTCTTGCGGGCCGAGCCCATGTTCCCCTCGATGGACTCCCTGATCCACTGGGTGAACACCGCCGACTGGGTCGCGCCGCGGACCACCGTGCACTCCCCGGCCTTGCGGGCTCCGGGCAGCTTCTTCACCATCGGCTGCCCGTTCGCGGACACCTGCTTGTACTCGATGACGTCCTGATCCATCGTGAGGCTGCTGACCTCCTGGAGGAACTCGACCATGACACCGTCGATCTGGATGCCGAAATTATGTGCGACGAGGGCATCGCCGGGCTGAAGAGACATAGCGGATCACTCCTGTGCTGAACGGGACGAGGGGGACGGGAAGCGGACCGGCTGCGCGGACGGAAGCGCGGAGCGCGGAGGGGGGGGTCACTCCTCCAGTTCGGCGCCGCCCCCGGAGATCTGCGCCATCCGGAAGACCACGAACTCGGCGGGCTTGACCGGCGCGATACCGATCTCGCAGACCACCCGGCCCAGGTCCACGGACTCCGGGGGGTTGGTCTCCTCGTCGCACTTCACATAGAACGCGTCCTCGGGCCGCTGCCCGAACAGCGCGCCCGAACGCCACTCCGTGACCAGGAAGGCCGAGATATTGCGCCGGATGCGCGCCCACAGCGCCTGGTCGTTGGGCTCGAAGACCACCCACTGGGTGCCGACGAGGATCGACTCCTCCAGATAGTTGAAGTACCGGCGCACATTGAGGTACCGCCAGGCCGCGTCGGAGCTGAGGGTCCGCGCCCCCCACACCCGGACGCCCCGCCCCGGGAAGGCCCGGATGCAGTTGATCCCCGTCGGGTTGAGGAGGTCCTGCTCCCCCCGGGTGATCTGGAGGTCCAGGTCGACCGCGCCGCGCACCACCTCGTTGGCAGGTGCCTTGTGCACACCGCGCTCGAAGTCGTTCCGGGCCCACACACCGGCCATATGGCCCGACGGCGGCACACTGCGGGTCTGCCCGGTCGACGGATCGAAGATCTTGACCCAGGGGTAGTAGACGGCCGCGTACCGCGAGTCGTACCCCGCCGTCTCCATCCGCCAGGCGCGGACCTGCTGGGCGTTCAGACCCGGCGGCGTGTCCAGGACGGCCATCCGGTCGCCCATCAGCTCACAGTGCGCGATCAGACCGAGCTGGACGGCTTTGACCTGCTCCAGATCGATCAGGCCCCGCTGATGGGCGGACATCAGATCCGGCACGGCGACCATGCTCACCGCGTCGATCGCCTCCAGACCGCCGAAGCCGGTGCGGTCGGCGGAGTCCCCGATGAACCGGGTCGGCCCGAGCCCGCCTCCCGCCGCGTCCGGAACCACCGGAGCGGCCCCACCGGCGGTCCCCGGCGCGGGGGCCGGCGGCTCCAGGGCGACGGTCTGCGGCTCCGGCTTGGCGAGCTGGCCGCCCGTCCGCGCCTCCTCGATCACGATCGTCCGGGAACGCTGCCGGACCTGCGTGACCACGTAGTTCTTCGCGGACTTGCGATGGCTGACGTCGAAGGACTCCACGACGGTGTCGCCGTCCTTGACGACGAGGGTGAACCGGTCGGCGTTCCCCTCACCCTCCGGGTGCGCCACCTCGACGGTGAGACCGCCGCCGTCCGCACCGGCCGCGACGGCCGACACGGTGAACGGCCCCAGCGCCGCCGGCCGCCCCGGCGGCAACTGCGCGGGCGCGTCCGCCACGGCCCCCGCTCCCGGGGCGGCGGCCGGGTAGGTGCCGTCGGACGTGCCGCCGATCCGGATCACGTACGCGGCGCTGCCACCGTTGTTGAAGAAGCCGTAGACGGCCTGCGCCAGGTAGTACCCGTCCGTGAACTCGCCGAACTCGGCCACGTACTGGGACCAGTTGGTCACCAGCGTCGGCTCGTTCAGCACACCGGTGGGTGCCAGGCCGACGAAGGCAGCCACCGACGTCCCGATGCCCTCGATGGGCCGGGAGCCGCTGGCGACCTCTTCGACATAGACACCGGGGGACAGGTAGTTGGGCATGAGGCGCTCTCCCGGAACGAATGAGGGGGATGCATGACGGAACGCATGCATGAACGAGAGGAATGCGGGGGATGGCGAGAGGACGAGCAGACGACAAGCGGAGTGACAACGGGCCGCGCCGGACGCCTGGGTGCACAGGACGGACCGGCGACACGGGGTCCGGCCCCGACCCTGACCCATCGAGGGCGCCCGGGGCAGGGATGCGCGTACCTCCGTCGGGGCAACCACGGATGCCCGAAAGGACCTGCGGGGCCCGGCCGGACCCGTTCCGCCCCATCCCCGCCCGGGATCTCCCGGGCCGGGTCGGACCCGGCCGGACGCCCACCGATACCGTTTCCCCGCACACGCCGACGACCGACCGAAAGGGCAAGGTGACGGCCATGCCGGGCAGCGGCGAGGCCCCTGGCGGACTGCGGTTCCGCCTGCTCGGACCCCTCCAGGGCGAACAGAACGGCCGGCACCTGCCGCTCGGCCCGCCCCAGCAGCGCGCCTTCCTCGCCGTCCTGCTGCTGCGCGTGGACCGGCCCGTCTCCACCGCCGAACTCATCGACGCCCTCTGGGGCGAACGCCTCCCCGACCGCGCCGTCGGCACCCTCCGCACCTATGTCTCCCGGCTCCGCCGCCTCCTCGAACCGGAGCGGCCCGCCCGCTCGGCCGCCACCGTGCTCGTCTCCACCGACGACGGCTATCTGCTCCGCGTGCCCCCCGGGGCCGTCGACACCGTCGAGTTCGAACGCCGCACCTCCGCCGCCGGGCGGCTCCGGGCGGCCGGGGACACCGAAAGCGCCCACGGGGAACTCGACGCCGCCCTCGAGCTGTGGTCCGGCACACCCCTCACCGGGCTCCCCGGACCGCACGCCGCCCGCCAGCGCGACCGGCTCACCGAACTCTGGCTCACCGCTCGCGAGGACCACTTCCACTGCTCCCTCGCGCTGGAACGGCACACCGCGACCATCCCCCCGCTGCGGGCCTTCGCCGCCGAACACCCCCTGCGCGAACGGACGCAGGCCCTCCTGATGCAGGCCCTGCACCGGGACGGCCGACAGGCCGAGGCCCTCGGCGTGTACGAGGAGACCTGCCGCGCCCTCGCCGGGGAACTCGGGGTCGGACCCGGCCGCGAACTCTCCGCCCTGCACACCCGGCTGCGCACCGCCGCCCCCGGCGAACTCCCCGAGGCCCGCGCCACCGTGGTCCGCGTCCGGGTCCCCCGCTCCCCGGCGGCCCCGGGCGACACCCTCGAACGGGTCCTCGCCGAGACCCGGGCCGCGCTCGTCCGCTTCCGCCCCGACCTCGTCCTCACCGCGCCGCGCCCCGGCCCGCCCCCTCCGTCGGCCGCGCCCCCGCCCCTTCCCGAACTGTCCCTGCCAGGGCTGACCGAGGACTTCCAGCAGCGGATCGCCGACGCCGTCGCCGCGGCGCTCTCCGCCCTCACCGACACCGACGCCGACATCGGAACCGAGAACGGCACGGGCACCGGCACAGGGACCGGCACGGGCACCGGGACCGACAACGGCACGGGACGGACGGCGAACGGGCGGGTCCCGGCCGCCCTCGACGCCACCGGGGAGCTGCTGACGACCTGGTCCCGTCTCGTCCAGGGAACCGCCGACTGCCACCGGCCCATCGCCCCGGCCCACCGGCTCCTCGCCGCCGCCCGCCGCCACGGCGACCCCTCCGCCGCGGGCCGGGCCCTGCACATCCTCGCCACCGCGCCCCCCGTGGGCATCGACGACCTCGGCCGGAACATCGACCGGCTGCGCCGCGCCCTGCGGCACTCGACGAGCCCCGGCGACACCCCGGCCTCGGCCGAGGGCGCCCTCGACCTCGCCCTTCTCCTCGTCCTCGTCGGCCGCCCCCGGGAGGCCCTGCCCTGGAGCGAGCGCGCCCGGGACCGGTACGCCGACCTCGACGCCCCCCACCACCGGGCGCGCGCCCTCGCCCTGACCGCCCGCGCGCACGCCCTGCGCGGCGACGCCGAGGCCGCAGGGCGGGCGGGCGACCAGGCCCTCGACGAGGCCCGCGCCCTCGCCGACCCGCACACCCTGGGCTCCGTCCTGCACCATGTCGGCTGCGCCCGGCTCGCCCTCGGCGACCACGGCCGGGCCGTCGCCCATCTGCGCGAGGCCCGGTACCACCACCGGCGCACCGGCCAGCCGCGCTGGGAGGCCCACGCCTGGTCCCGGCTCGCGGAGGGCGCCCTCGCCCAGCGGCGCCCCGAGGAGGCGGCGGCCTGCGCCACCCAGGCGCTCGCCCTCGAACGGACCGTCAGGGACCCGATCTGCCGGGGCCTGGCCCTCGCCGCCCGCAGACAGGCCCTCCACATCCTCGACACCCACCCCCCGGGAACCCCCCTGGACCTCCCCGCCCCACCCCTGTGACCACGCCCCCGAAGGCCCCCGCCACCACCGTGCCCGCGCGCCCCGCCGCGCCTGCCCGCCGCGCGGACGGCACCCGGCGACGACATCCCGGCTGCTACCGTGCCATCCGGCCGAAAACCGTCCCCGAGCGGTCGTAGCCGGTGCGCGAAGCCGGTGCCGGCGGCCGAAGCGGCCGAACGCTCCGGCGCCGACCCGCTCCACTCCGTCCCGCCCCGGCACGGTCCGGTCCGGTCCGGTCCGGGACGACGCCCGCCGCCGTCGCCCGGGAGTGCCCCCGGGGACGCGGCCCCGGCCCCGAGGGCAGCCGGGGCGGGCCGAAAGGGCAGCCGGGCAGGGGGAAACGCGCGGTCGGGCAGAGGGGCCGACCGGACGGGCAAGGGCAACCGGCCCCGGAGGCAGTCGGCGCTGCCCCCGGCGCGGCCCTTCCGGGCTGGGGCCGGGCGCGCCCGCTTCCTACCGTTCCCGCATGACCCTCTGGACGTCTCTGGACCCCCCTGCCCGCACCGTCGAACCGGGCGGGCACGCCACCGCGCGGCTGCGGCTGCGCAACACCGGAGACACGGTCGAGGAGTACCGGATCTCCCTCGTCGGCGCCCCCGCCGGATGGGCCCGCGCGGAGCCCGACGTGCTCCGGCTGTACCCGGGGACGGAGGGCACGGCCGAGATCTCGTTCGCCCCGCCCCGTACCTCCGACGCACCCGCGGGGCCCGCCCCGTACGGCATCCGTGTCGAACCACGTGACCAGCCCGAACTGCGGACGGTGGTCGAAGGACAGGTCACCGTCACCCCGTTCGCGCAGATCAAGGCCGAACTGCTGCCGCCGAACCTGATCGGCCGGTTCCGGGGCCGGGCCCGGATCGCCGTCGACAACCTCGGCAACACCCCGCTGACGGCCTCGCTCACGGTCCGCGACGAGAGCAACGGCCTCACCTTCGACCTCCAGCCGGGCGCGGTCCAGATCGGGCCCGGCCGCGCCGCCTTCGCCGACCTCGTGGTCCGGCCCCAGGAGATCCGCTGGACCGGCACCGCGCAGGAACACCGGCTGACCCTCTCGGTCCGCCGCTCCGGCGACGAGCACGGCCAGGATCTGAACGGGGTCTTCGACCAGCGCCCCGTCCTGCCCCCGTGGCTGGTCGTCGTCGGCGGGCTGCTGGTCGCCGCCTGTGTGGCCTTCGTCGCCATCTGGCTGGCCTTCACCCCCACCTTCGGCAGCTCCGCGGGCGAGACCCGGGCCGCCGGCCGTCAGCCCCTCCCCCAGGGGGAGAAGAACGCTCTTCCGCCCGCGCCGGACGCCCCACCGGGGGAGCCGCTCAAGGAACGGCCCTCCGGCTCGGACGGCGGTTCCGACCCAGGCCCCGGTCCCGGCTCCGGCCCCGACCGCGGGGCCCCCGCCGGGGGAGGAGACCCCGGCGCCGGGTCGCCGGACCGGGGCGGCGCCCCCGCGGGACCGGACCGCCGTCCCGCCGCCGGAGGGGACAAGGGCCCCTCCACACCGGATCGGCGGCCCGCCCCGAGAACCACGAAGCCCCAACCCGCGAAGCCCAGACCCACACCGCCCAGGCCCGCGCCCGTCGGGCCGCCGTGGCGGAAGGGCTACCAGTCGGACGACATCGTGCTCTTCGCGCAGCACCGGCTGTCCACGCTCGGCAGCAGGAACCCCTGCAACCTCGCGAAGAACTTCACCCCCGGGGTGATCGACGACCGCACCGACCGCTCCCTGCGCTGCTATCAGCGGGCGGTGATGGAGCATCCCAAGCTCACCCGGCAGCTCACCCGCACGGACCCCTACGGAACCCTGGGCCGGGCCACGCTCGCGTCGATGTGGACCCAGTCCATCAAGCCGTCCGACGTCACCCTCGGGTCGGAGAACATCGAGGTGACGAAGCTCAACGCCGCCCTGTGGTGGGCCACCCAGGCCGAGATCTCCGACGGCGACCTCCACCGCGACCGCGCCTACGCCCGGCTGGGCATCGCCTACTTCTCCGGCAAGGGGAGAGCGGTCACCCCGTTCAACAAGAGCGTGGAACACATGGTCCGCGTCTATCAGCAGCGGGTCGGCCTGAAGGCCACCGGCCAGGTGAACTGGGACACCCTCTTCGCCCTCCTCGGGGGCTCGGTCCACCGCCCCGGCGTCCCGGGCCGCTGACCGGCCCACCGGCCCCGTGCCACCGGCCCCGGTCGCGGTCACCCGCGCCCGGGGCCGACACGTCCCCCGGCACCGGCACCGGTACCGCTACGGGCCCCACCCCGTCCCCGGCACCAGCCGCCCCGACTTCAGATACTCCCGCCGCGCCCCGGCCCGTACATCGTCCGAGGTCACCGCCCCGCCCCGGGCAGCCGCCAGATACGCGGCGGTGGCCGCGCCCGCCCGGATGGACCCGCCCGCCAGCTCGAACTCCTTGGCGAACGCCGCGAGGCCGTCGTCGAGCCCCGGCTCCCGGGGCGCCCCCGCCAGCGAGGACCGCCACAGCCGCAGCCGCGCCTCGGGGTCCGGGAAGGGGAAGTCGACCACCATGTCGAGCCGCCGGGTGAACGCCTCGTCGATGTTCGCCCGCAGATTGGTGGTGAGGATCGCGATCCCGTCGAAGGACTCCAGCCGCTGGAGCAGGAACGCGCTCTCCAGATTGGCGTACCGGTCGTGCGAACTCCGCACCTCGGACCGTTTGCCGAACACCGCGTCGGCCTCGTCGAAGAGCAGCACCACATCCGTCCGGTCGATCTCGGCGAAGATCCGCTCCAGGTTCTTCTCGGTCTCGCCCACATACTTGTCGACCACCGAGGACAGGTCGATCACATAGAGATCCAGGCCGAGTTCCCCGGCCACCACCTCGGCGGCGAGGGTCTTGCCGGTGCCCGAGTCCCCGGCGAACAGGGCCACCACACCCCGCCCCCGGCCCCCGCCGGTCCGCAGCCGCCACTCGCCGAGCACCCGGTCGCGGTGGCGGGCCCGCCCCACCAGCTCGCCCAGCATCCCCAGGGGCTCCCCGGGCAGCACGAGATCGGTGAAGCCGACGGCGGGCCGGACGCACCGCGCGAACCGGCCCAGCAGCGGGGCCGACAGCAGCCGGGCACTGCGCCGGACATGCCCGGGACCCACCGGCACCCCCTCGAAATCGGCCAGCGTCACCGCCGCCCGCGCCGCGCGCCGCACCCGCTCCCCGCCCGCCCGGTAGGCGCCGACCGCCGTCGCCAGGTCCCCCGCGTAGTCGGGCAGCTCCGCACGCCAGACGCTCAACGGGTCGGCCCCCGCCGACACGTCCTCCACCGGAATGACGACGGAACGGGGCGCCCAGCCCGGGTCGTACGCCACCGGCCCGGCCAGCACGACCGTCACGTCCTGCTGCTCGGTCAACGTCCGTACCAGGGGGCCGGGCTCCTTCGGCAGCGGCTCGACGACCAGGGCCGTCCCCGCGCCCCGCAGCCGTGCTTCGCGCACCAGCGCCCGGGCCACCCCCGCGTCCTTGTCGTCGCCGCGGGGCCGGAACCGCAGCACGGACCGGCCCGCCGCGCGCAGCGCCCCCGTCACCGCGTCGGCTCCGTCGCCGTCGCCCTTGTCCCGCAGATGGACGCGGACCGGACGCCTGTACGCGGCGATCCTGGCCGCGGTCTCGTGCCCCGTGTCCCGTTCCGTGTCCTGTCCCGTGTCCTGTCCTGTGTCCTGTTTCGCGTTCTGCCCATCGGTACCGGACGGGCTGCTCCCGGCCGTGGCGGGCAGCCACTCGACTCCGGCGTCCGACAGCAGCGCGTCCAGCCGCTCGTCCCCGAGCAGATGGGCGATCACCCGCTCCGGTACCCGTACGGCCCGCCCCGGAAGGGGGCGTTCCTCGTCCTCCAGGGTCAGCAGCCCCCCGGCGATCAGGGGCGCGTCCGGGTGGAACCGGGCCCGTGCCACCGGCTCCCAGGGGCCCGTGCCCAGCAGCTCCAGGGCGAGCGAGACGGTGGCCCGGCGGCGGCCCACATCGTCGTTGAGATACCCGTACAGAGCCTCGAACCGGCCGTCCACGTCCGGGGCGAGCCCGGCGAGCAGAATCCATCCGTCGAAGCCGGACAGGCCGAACCGGTCCACCAGCGATCCGAGCCGCGCCCCGAGCGGGGGGAGCCCGGGCACCGGCCCGGCACCCGAGCCGACGGGGACGGCGGCCAGTTCGACCGCGCTCTCGTGCGTCATGTACATCCCGCGCAGGGGGTCGTGCGCCGTCGGGTCCGCCGCCGAACGGGCCGCGACCCGCTCGGCCACCGCCCGGCGCAGCTCTTCCAGTACGGTCAGCAGCTCACCGGCGGCGCCGGTGGCCGGTCCGCCGGCCGCCGACGGCCCCCGCGGGGCGGCTGCGACGGTGTCCCTGTCCGGCCCGGTCATGACTCCGTCCCCCGCTCCGGCTTCCGCTTCGCCCCCGGGCCCGGCTCCGCGGCCCCTGTCTCCTCGGCTGTTCCGGCGGTTGCCGCCGCCCCCGCGCGTTCCGTTCCATTCCCCGGCCGGGTCCGTGCCTCGGCCCGGATCACGCGCGGACGGCCCCGGGCGGCGTCGGGGCCCTGCCGGTCCCGCACCGTGACCTCGATCTCCGTCACCGGCGGGCCGACCTCCCAGACGGGCGTGACCGGGAACGGAGTGGTGATCACCACGTCGAGCGAGGGCTTCAGCTCCCCGCCCAGCGCCGACCAGATATCCGCAAGGGAGCGCGACTCGGCAGGCGGCACGGCCACCGTCAACGGGATCGGAATCCGGTACTCCGACAGCGCCGCCGGGACCGATCCCGCGGGCAGGGTCTCGTGCGGCAGCAGCGTGGCGAGGACCCCCGACAGCAGCCGGTGCTCGTCCTCCGGCCGGGTGGTCCACGCCGTCACCAGGTACGACAGCCGGTACCACCGCATCGGCTGCCGCTGGCGCACCACCACGCCCCGCTCGTCCCGCTCGGCGCGGGCTCCCCGTTCGCGCCGGGCCACGTCCTCGCGGATGTCGTACAGATAGGCGTTGACCGTCGGGGCGTTCCGGCGCGCGGCCCAGTCCCGGGTCGGCGCGTCGAAGGCGACCTCCCCGGTCCCCTCGGGCAGGGCCCCGCCCCGCAACAGGCGCCGCAGCGCCTCGTCCATCTCGTGGATCATCGTCAGGAATACGTCCTTCACTCGGTGAGGGGACCGCCGGGGCGGCCGTCGGGCGCGGTGGCGCGGGCACGGAGGCGGCAAAGACAGCAAAGACGGGAGCGGCGGGAGCGGCGGGAGAGGCGGCGGGGATGGCGGAGGGCCGGTCAGATATAGCCCTCGCGCAGGGCGAAGGCCACGGCGTGCGCCCGGTTGGAGAGCTGGAGCCGGGTCATCACCCCGTGCAGGATGTTCTTGATGGTCCGCTCGGAGTAGGCGAGCTTCTGCGAGATCTGCCGGGTGTCGAGCCCGTCGGCGATCAGCCGCAGGACGTCGACCTCCCGCGGGGCCATCCCGAGCAGCGGTACCGAACCCGTGCCGCTCTCCTCACTGCCGCACCGCCTCAGCCGTCCCACCTGTGTCAGCAGTTGGTTGAGCAGATCGATGGGGAGATCGCTCTCGCCCCGGGCCGCGCGGTGCACGGCCTTCAACAGCCGGGCCTCGGTGGCCTCATGACGCCACAGGATCGCCCGTACCCCGCATTCGACGACGGTCAGCAGATCGTCCTCACGCAGCTCGCGGGCGACCAGGACGACCGGTCGCTCCAGACCGCGCGAGATCCGCCGCAGCTCGGCGGCGACCACCTCGTCGAGCCGGTCGACCACCATCACGACCACCCCCGCGCAGCCCTCGGCCCCGCTCTCCTCGACCACCTCGACGGAGCCCTGGTGGCGCAGCAGGCTTCTGACCCCGGCCCGCCCGATCGGATCGGCCGCCTGGACACCCACCCGTATCCGCTCCGAAGGCAACTGGCCCACGTATCCGTCCTCTCTCGCTCGGCAGGTTGTTCATCCGGCCGCCACCCGACCGGCGTCAGAGCTTCACCTGGGCGAATCAACAGCCAGTCAACACGCCTTAACACTGGCCGAATCCCATCGCCGCGTCCGTCGCTTCCGCCCCGTCCCCTGTCTCCCGAAGGCCCCGGGAGTACCCCGCGTACCGGGCACTCGGCGCGGCCGTGCGCTGCCCTTCCGGTCGGGGTGCTCTGCCCTCCGGTACCTCGCGGCGGGAAGCGCCCGTCCGTTACACAGGACGTGCCGGACGCACAGGGCGGTTCGGAGCACAGGACGTGCCGGAATCCCGTGTCGGAAGAGGTCCCGCGTGTACAGCCACGAGAACGCCAGGACCAGTGGTCCCACGGCGGCCGAAAGGCCCGAGCGGAAGGCGCAGCGAGGGCTTCTCGCCTGGCAGGGAACCGCGGGGAACGCCGCCGTCGTCCAGATGCTCCGCCGGGCGGGCCACCCCTGGGCGCAGGGCGGCGGGGACGGCGGCCACGCCCAGGGCGACCGGGCCCCGGACCAGGAACAGCACCGGCACGGCCCCGGCTGCGACCACCGGCGGACCGGCCCGGCGGCACCGCCCGTACAGCGCTCGACGGCGGAGCCCGTACAGCGTTCCGCCGTCCACGATGTGCTCCGCACCCCCGGACAGCCGCTGGACACCACCACCCGCACCGAGATGGAGGCCCGCCTCGGCGCGGACTTCTCCGATGTCCGCGTCCACCGGGACACCGCAGCGCAGGCGTCCGCGGCCGAGGTCAACGCCCGTGCCTACACCTCCGGCAGCCATGTGGTCCTGGGCGGCGGCGGTACCGACAAACACACCCTCGCCCATGAGCTGACCCATGTGATCCAGCAGCGGCAGGGCCCCGTCGCCGGAACGGAGAACGGGTCCGGGCTACGGGTGTCGGACCCCTCGGACCGCTTCGAGCGCGAGGCGGAGGCGAACGCGGCCCGGGTGATGCGCGGGCCCGTTCCCGAACGGGACGGCCAAGGGGCCGCACAGCCATGAGAAGATCCCCGTTCACCTCCCTGAACAGGGCGGGGAACGTGAGGGGGGAACCGGAACGTGGTCATGTTGGCCGAGAGTTGGTCGGACCCTTCCGTGGTGGTGTCCATCGCGGCACTGCTGGCGACGGTGGCGGTCGGCGTCGTGGCGGCGGTGGTGGCGCGGCGGGCCTCGTTCGCCAAGCGGCGGCTGACCCACGATCTGGCACCCCCGGCGAGACTTCTGCCCCCGGGGTCCGGCGACCGGCTCGTGGTGACCTGTGACGGCAGCGCCCTCCGCGATCCCCACATCGCGGAGGTGCACCTCGCCAACACGGGACGCCGGGACATCGCCAGTGGTCTCTTCGACGGTGCCCGGCCGATCAGGTTCGAGCTGAACGCCCCGGTCGTCGAGATCCTCGACACCCACTGGGAGGGCGCCACCCACGCCCGGCCGACCGTCACCGCCGACGGGTCGGCGCTCCTCCTCCAGCCGACGCTGCTGCCCCGGGGACTGGAGATGACCGTCCGGGCCCTGGTGGACGGGCGGCCGAGCCTGACCATCCACGCCGAGTTGCTCGATGTGGACGTGCGCCGCCGCCCGCGCGCGGCCACGTGGGAGAAGTCCACCCGGCGCGCGGTCCTCGCCTCCGCCGTGGCCCTCCTCTCCACCGTGGTCCAGGCGGTCCTCCTAGCCCTCCAGCCCTGAACGGTCCCTGCTGAACGGTCTGTTCGGGGCGGATCCCTGCCCTCGGGAACCCTTGCCGGGGATGATTTTTGGCCCTAGGGTCGGGCCGGTCATGTTGTCGATCATGCAGGGGGTTTTGATGATCAAGGCAAGGCTCAAGGCGTCCGTCGCGGCACTCGCGGCCACGGTGCTCTTCACCGGTCTGTCCGCCGGCGAGGCGATGGCGGTGCCCAACTCGACGAAGACGTTCTCCCTTTCGGGAACGTACCAGGGCCACACCGGATACACAGAGGGCTACCTCTACTTCTACAACCGGTCCGTGGGGATCACCGGCACGGTCAAGTCGAACACCACCGGCTGTGTCCAGGTCGTCATCGCGGTGCACGCGGGCGGCAGGGAGACGGACCACCAGACCCGGACGGCATGCGGCCGGGGCACCGGCACGTCCACGGGCTTCAACTACACCGCGTCGGCCGACATCCCGGGCGGTGCCGACGAAGTGGAGATCAATCTTGCCGGGCTGGACGGCAGGGGACAGATCGACGCCGTGATCACCGGTGGCCGCTATCGTCCGTAGCCGGCCGGCTCGGTAGAGTCCCGCCGGTGAAACGGCGCAGACAGAAGAGACTCACCCGCGGACTGATCGACGCGGCCCTGACCGGGGACCTCCACCGCACCCGCGCGCTGCTGCGGGCCGGGGCCGACCCGGCGGTGCCCGACCGGGACGGCGCCACCGCCCTGTACATCGCCGCCGTCCAGGGCGAAGCACCCGTCGCCCGGCTGCTGTTGGCGGCCGGTGCACCGCCGGACGCGGAGAGCGGCCCCGGGGGAGAGGGGCACGGAGGAGGCTGGGACGGGACGCCGCTGTGCGCCGCCGCGTGCTGGGGGCACGAGGACGCGGTGCGCGTTCTCCTGGAGCACGGGGCGGACCCCGGGCTCCGGGAGGACCGGGGGAGCGGGCGGACCCCGCTGGAGTGGGTCCGGGACACCCCGGGCGGGCCCCACCCCGTGGTCGAACGGCTGCTCCTGGAGGCCCTGGCCCGCCGCCCCGGCGCATAGGACCCGGGCCTGGCCCGGTCAGGCGGCGGTGTCGATGATGGCCCAGGTCTCCCGGCCGTCGGCCGTGGCGCGGCTGCCGCAGCCCCGGGGGCCGAGCCGGTGCAGCCGGGTGAGGACGGCGGGGTCCAGCGGCGCGGGATGCGGCCGGTGGCTGAGCGCGAGGACGAGCACCAGCCGGTTCTGCTCGGAGACATGGACGCTGATCCGCCGCCCGCCGTCGGCCACCGCCGTCCGTACGAGGAACTTGACCACGTCACCGGTGCCCTCGGGCGCCGGGAGCCGCCAGGCGGTGATCTGCTCCGTCACCGCGCGGGCGGCCCGGGACGCGACCCAGGGCGCGGACTCGAACGCCCAGGCGGCGCCGGGGCGGTTGGCCATGAGGGGACGCCGCCGGGGCTCCGCCGCGACGACCGGGGGGTTCGGCGGCGGATCGGGCGGCGGCGGTGGGTTCTTCGGCGGTTTCGGGGTGTTCGGGGGCCAGTCAGGGGGGCGCGGCTTGGTCGCTGACGGGCTGCTCGGGGGTTCCACGCTCACCTCCGCGGAGTGGACGCCGGGCGCTGTGGACGGAGTCTTCCCCCACGGTGACACGCCGACGCCCGAAAGCCCCATGCCTTGTCCAGCAGATGGGACGGGCGGTATCGCATCGAGGACGGGCGGCCCTCGGGGCGCCGGGAGGGGACGGCCGCCGCGCCGCGCCCCGCCACGCCCGCCACGCCCCGCCCGGTTCGGGGGAGCTCCGCGCCACCCGCGGCACGGTGGCCGCGCGGACGACACCCGCTGTACCGACACCGGCTGTACCGAAACCCGCCGTACCGAAACCCGCTGCGCCGACCCCGGCTGCGCCACCTCGGGCGGTCATCCTCAACAGGGCCACCCGCGGATGCCCGTCGTCCGCACCGGCGCGGAGCCCACCCGGTACTCCGTCACCACCCCGCGCACCGGCCTCGACCTCCTCGTCGTCGGTCGCGGCCACAGCGACGCCGGCGGCGACGGAACGGCCGGCGGGGTCCGGGGCACCCCGGCCACCGCCGACGCGGTGATCACCGCCCACCGGGTGTCGGCCCGTTCGCCGTACGGGGCGGCGCGGCGCCGCGTCTTCCGGTAAAGACGGATATCAGCGGATAAGGCGTAGCGACTATTTCCAGCCATGTTCATATCGTGGCTCCCGGTGCCCGACGGCCCGGCGTGTCCTAAAAGATCTTCACATCGGTGGCACATCCGCGGCGGAATCTGTGCCGCGATGATCCGCAAACCGTCACCCTCCGTGCTGCCGCCTTCTGCCGCACAACCTTCTGGCCTGCGAAGACATGTCCGTATGGCAGCCAACCAAAGGAACCCCCCTACTGCGTCTGCCACCCCCCGTGTAGTCATGTCGCGGCGGCTCGCAAACACTTCGGGGGGCCGCCTCAGCCATGTCTTTGGGAGTTCATTCCGCCATGTCCAGACTCACCCGCCGCCAGGTCATCGGAGTCGTCACCGGCGCCGCCGCGGGCTCGGCGCTCGCCGGTCTCGCCACCGCGACCGCCGACAGCCCGCCCCCGGCGAAGGCCACCGCCGCGCCCGCCGGTACCACCGGACCCGACTCCTTCGACGAGGTCTTCCAGGGCCGCCGCATCCAGGGCCTGCCCGCCGAGGGCGGGGCCGCCCACGCCCGCGGCGCCCACGCCCGCGGCGCCCACGGCCACGCCGGGCACGGCCCCGCCTACCGCGTCCTCATCGACGGCCGCGAACTCCATGTCATGCGCCACGGAAAGATGGGCTGGAGCAGCGCGATCAACCACTACGAGAGGTTCGCGACCCCGCTCGACGCCGCGCGCACCGCGGTCGTCTCCCTCAAGGGCGCCGCCGTCGTCCCCTTCGACCCCACCGTCTGAGCCGGGAGCCACCGCCATGACCGTACGCAAGAACCAGGCGAACCTCACGGCCGCCGAGAAGAAGGCGTTCGTCAACGCCGTCCTGGAGCTGAAGCGCAGGGGCGTCTACGACGAGTTCGTCGCCGCCCACCGCCTCCGCTTCAACGTCGACATGAACACCGGGATATACGTGGGCCACTTCGGCCCCTCGTTCCTCCCCTGGCACCGCAAGTACCTCATCGACTTCGAGCGGGAACTGAAGAAGATCGACGCGTCGGTGTCGATCCCGTACTGGGACTGGACCGCCGACAACACCGCCGCGTCCTCCCTCTGGGCCCCGGACTTCCTCGGCGGCACCGGACGCCCCCTGGACGACCAGGTCATGGACGGGCCCTTCGCCTACTCCGGCGGCAAGTGGACGATCACCGTCCAGGCCGACAGCCGGCCCTTCCTCGCCCGTAACCTCGGCTACCGGGTCCCCACCCTGCCCACCCGCGCCCAGGTCGACGCCGCCCTCGCCATGCCGACCTACGACTCCGCCCCCTTCCGGGACGGATCGGCGGGCTTCCGCTCCGAACTCGAAGGCTCCTCGGGGTATATGAGCATGCACAACCGGGTGCACACCTGGGTCTGGGGGCAGATGGAGTCCAGCGTCTCCCCGAACGACCCGGTGTTCTGGCTGCACCACGCGTTCGTCGACAAGCTCTGGGCCGAGTGGCACGCCCTCCACCCGGGCAGCGCCGAGTACCTCCCCGCCGCCGCCACCCCCGATGTGATCGACCTGAACGAGCCCATGCCTCCGTGGACCGCGACTCCGCAGAGCGTGCTGGACCACACCCAGTTCTACATCTACGTCTGACCGACCCCGGCCGGACGCCCCCACCCGCGGTACGGGGGCGTCCGGAACCCGGGCGGGCCGTGTCTCCCCACGCGGTCCGGACCTGCCGTTCCAGCGGTGTACGATGATCTTGTTGCTCGCGCCGGTGGAAGCCGGTCGGGACACAGGCGTTGGTGGTCCAAGGAAAGACACCCCACTTCCCGTGGGGGGATGCAGGTGCAAGGCCTGCCCAGCGCTCCGCTCACCGGGCCCCGGCCTCCCCCTCAGGGAGACCGGGGCCCTCGTGTGTGCCCGGGACCCGCCGCTGAGGTGTTCAGCGGGACGCGCCCCGGGTGTTCACGGTGCTGACGGGCCCGTGGCGGCGTGTGCCGGAAACCGGACTCGATCGCCGTACGGCCGTCGAACGTGTGTCCTGGTGTCGGACCGGAAGCGTTTACTTTCCGAAGAAAGTAATATGGGGCCATGGCCGCCGAGCAGTCGAAGATCCAGCCGCTGAACGCGGGCGAAGAGGCGCTGGTCCGCTCGATCCACCGCATCGTCCACGTCCTGCCCAAGGTCATGGACGCGACCATGCAGCGCGAGCAGCGGATCTCGTTGACCGAGTACCTGACGCTGTTCCGGCTCTCCGAGGCGCCGGAGCGGAAGATGCGGATGAGCGAGCTGGCCGAGGTCTCGTTCCTGTCGCTGAGCGGTATGACCCATGTGGTCACCCGGCTCCAGGCGGAGGACCTGGTGGAGCGGGCGCGTGACGCGGAGGACCGCCGCGGCTGGCACGCGGTGCTCACCGACCGGGGCATGGCCCGGCTGCACGAGGCGGGGCCAAGCAACCTGAGCGGGGTGCGCCGCTATCTCCTCGACCATCTCCAGGGCTTCGACCTGCACGCCCTCGCCCAGGCGTTCGACGCCGTCGGGGACTCTCCGGGGGAGCCCACCGGCGGCCGTTGAGGCAGCCCGCAGCCGCGGCGGTCCGCGGCCGGAATCAGGGAGTCGCGCTCGTATGACGACACACACCAGCAACCTGGCCGCGTTCCTCCGCTCGCACCGGGAGCGGCTCAAGCCCGAACAGGTCGGACTGGCCTCCCACGGCCGACGGCGCACACCGGGCCTGCGCCGCGGGGAACTCGCCACGCTCGCCGGACTGAGCGTCGAGTATCTGGAACGTCTCGAACAGGGCCGGGACACCAACCCCTCCGGCGCGGTGCTCACCGCGCTCGCCGACGCGCTGCGCCTGTCCCAGGACGAGAAACAGCACCTCGCGCTGCTGGCCATGCGACAGCACAGCGCCACGCTCCTGCCCGTTCCGCGTCCGGTCGGCGACGATCCACGCCCCGGTGTGCGCGAACTCCTGGGCCGCCTCGACCCCACCCCGGCCTGTCTGCTCGGACCGGTCTACAACGTGGTGACCTGGAACGCGGCCTGGGAGACGGCCGCCCGCCCACTGGGCGTCCTGGATCTGGACCCGCCCGACCTCGTCCGCTACCACTTCCTGAACCCCAAGGCCCGCCGGACCTTCGACGACCAGTCATGGGCGGAGACCGCGGACGAGGTGGTCGGCTGGCTGCGGGCCGCCGAACCGGACTGGGGCGACGACGACGCCTTCCGGGCGCTGATGAGCGATGTGCACACGGTCCCCGAGTTCGCCTCCCGGTGGGCCGCCCACACGATCGCCTCCCGGCGGCCCGCCAGCAAACGCGTCTGGCACCCCGGGGCCGGGCATCTGAACATCCGTCTCGAAGTCCTCTTCGTCGGAGAGGCGAACCACTGGCTCCAGCTCTGGCTGCCGAGCGACGAGGACACCGCGACGGCCCTCGCCTCCCTCACCCGCACCCGGACGGACCCCGTGCCCCACCCCCGCGAACCCCGTGAACCGGCGCGGGAGGCATAGCCCGCGCGCCTCCCGGCCCGGCCGCAGCGTCTCCCTCCCCCTACGGGTACGGCCGCGGCGTTCCTGCGCGGCCCCCCGGCGCGCACTGTGGGACCAGGGGCGTACGACAGAGCGAAAGGAACGGTCCGATGCAGCTCAGGCCGATGCGATCGTGGATTCACCACAGCCGGGGAAAGGTGCTGCGCCAGGCGGTGACCGGACGGAGGGAACTGGGTGGCCTGTACGAGGACATGCTCACCAGGCAGGGCTTCGAGGGACGCGACGCCTATCTGTACCGGCGCGCCGAGCCGACCGCCTGGAAGCACGCGGAGGAGGGCGCGGCCAACCGCACCTACGACGGGCAACTCGTGGAGCCCACCGACCGGACCCGCCCCGACGGCGGCCCGCTGCGCCTGTTCCACCACCCCGCGCTGGCCGTCTCCGTCAGCAGGCGCGGCGCGAACATGCCCTTCTCGGTCCGCAACGTCGACGGGGACGAGCTGTACTTCGTCCACGAGGGCACCGGCACCTTCTACACCGAGTTCGGTCCGATCCCGTACGAGCCCGGCGACTACATCCTGCTGCCGAAGGGCGTCACCTACCGGATTCGTCCGTCCGGACCGGTGAACTACTTCCTCGTCGTCGAGTCGGCCGAAGAGCTGGGCTTCGCCGACACCGGCGTCCTCGGCCGCCGGGCCCCTTTCGACCCCGGTCTGCTGTACATCCCCTCCCCGGAGCTGGACGAGCTGGGCGACGGCCGGGACGAGCGCGGCACCTGGCCGGTACGGCTCAAGATCCGCGACGGGTACGCCAGCCTCGTCTACGACGCCGACCCGATCGACGTCGAGGGCTGGTCGGGCGACCTCTTCCCGTTCAAGCTGAACATCCGCGACTACCGGCCGGTCATGAGCGACCGCATCCATGTCATGCCGTCCGCGTACGCGGTCTTCGCCACCTCGACCTTCATGGTGGGCAACTTTCTGCCCCGCCCCTTCGAGACGGCCCCGGACGCGGCGGTCTTCCCGCCCTACCACCGCAATGTGGACTACGACGAGTTCACCTTTTTCCACGGCGGAACGGTGCTCGGCATGCCCATCGCCCCCGCCACCATGGCCCTCGTCCCGCAGGGGCTGCACCACGGCCTGCCCGCCGAGGTCCAGGCGCAGGTGACCGGGCGGCTGAAGCCGGGCGACCGCATCGACACCGAGGTCGTCTTCGTGGACACGACGGTGCCGCTGACCCCCACCCCGGAGGCCGAGGCCGCGCAGCGCCACGCCGAGCAGGAGTCCGGGGCCCCGACGGCACCGGTGGGGGACTGGATGTGAGGACCGGCCGCTGACGGGCGGGCCGCCACGCGCCCGCGCGGCGGGAGGGGGCGCGCCGGGCCGGGCCGGGCCGGCCGCCCGACGGGGAGACCGGTGGACCGGTCTCCCCGGCCTCGGTGTAGACATGACCTGAAGCACCCTCGCCGATCAGGAGAGAACATGTCCACCGACGCAACGATCAGGACCCGCCTCACCCCCGTCCCCCGCCCGGCTCAGGAGGCCGCGCGGGCGCTCCTCCGCGACGGCCACCGGACCCAGGCGGTGGTACGGCTGCGCAAGGGCACGGACCTCGGACTGCGGCAGGCCGCTGCCGCCGCCGACCTCCTGGCCGAGGACGTCCGGCTGCCCGCCTCGCACCAGGAGGCCATCGACGTCCTCGAAGAACTCCTGCCCGACGTCCACCGCGAGGTCGCCGCCATGGCACGCGGCGGTGACGAGGTCCGGGCCACCCGGCTGCTGCGCCAGGAGACCGGAGTCGGTCTGGTCATCGGGTACCAGCTCGTCAGCGCGCTCAACGAGCGGGACCGGAGCGCGTAGGCCGGGCCGGTCGCGTTCCCGTCCCTCGCCATCGGGGTAGGTCGACCACGGCACGAACCATCCGTGAGCCGTCTGTGTCCACGGGCGCCGTGACGACCAAGGAGGACGCCATGTCCCGACCGGACTTACCCGGTGGTTCACCCGCCACGGGCGCCGACGCCCAGCCCGCACTGAAACGGGTGATGGGCCCGGGTCTGCTGTTGCTGTTCATCGTCGGCGACATCCTCGGCACCGGGATCTACGCGCTGACCGGGCAGGTGGCCGGGGAGGTCGGGGGAGCGGCCTGGCTGCCGTTCGTCATCGCCTTCTCCGTCGCGCTGGTCACCGCCTGCTCCTATCTGGAGCTGGTCACCAAGTACCCGCAGGCCGCGGGCGCCGCCCTCTATGTGCACAAGGCGTTCCGCACCCACTTCCTGACCTTCCTCGTGTGCTTCACCGTGATGTGTTCCGGCATCACCTCGGCGTCGGCGGCCTCCCGGGCCTTCGCGGCCAATATGGTCACCGGCTTCAAGACCGACGCGGGTGACGGTGTCGTCCTGCTGATCGCGCTGGGTTTCATGGGCCTGGTGCTGTTCGTCAATCTGCGGGGTGTCACCGAGAGCCTCAAGGTCAATGTCGTGCTGACGGCCGTGGAACTGGCGGGTCTGCTGCTGGTCGTCCTGATCAGCGCCTACTTCATCGCGGGCGGGAACGCGGACTTCTCCCGGGTCGTCGCCTTCGACACCGACTCCGACAAGAGCGCCTTCCTGGCGGTGAGTACGGCGACCTCGCTGGCCTTCTTCGCCATGGTCGGCTTCGAGGACTCCGTCAACATGGCGGAGGAGACCAGGGAACCCGCGCGGATCTTCCCCCGCATGATGTTCACCGGACTGGGCATCGCCGGGCTGATCTATGTGGTGGTGTCGATCTGCGCCGTCGCTGTCGTCCCGGTGGGGCGACTCGCCGCCAGTGAGACCCCGCTGGCCACGGTCGTCCAGACGGCAGCCCCCGACTTCCCCATCTCCGATCTGCTGCCGTTCATCTCCCTGTTCGCCGTGGCCAACTCCGCGCTGATCAACATGTTGATGGCCAGCCGGCTGCTGTACGGCATGAGCAGACAGGGCGTGCTTCCCCCCTTCCTCGCCAAGGTCCACCCCGTACGGCGCACCCCGCGGGCGGCGATCCTGTTCACCACGGCCGTCGCCGTCGGCCTCATCACCTTCGTCTCACTGAACCCGGACAGCTCGGTCGTCGCCCTGCTCGGCGGTACGACCACCCTGCTGCTGCTCACGGTCTTCGCGGGCGTCCATCTCTCGGTCCTCGTCCTGCGCCGGGACAAGGTCGCGGCCCCGCACTTCCGGGCGGGCCGTGCACTGCCCGTACTGGGCGCGCTGAGCTGCCTCTATCTGGTCCTGCCCTGGTCCTCCGGCCGCCCTGCCGAGCAGTACCGCATCGCGGGGGTGCTGCTGCTGATCGGCCTGGCCCTCTGGTCGGTCACCTGGCTCACCCGCCGCACCGCCCCTGGCTCGGCCCCCGCCGCCCCTGACACCGGCCGACCGGACGGGGCCCCGCGCTGACGGGCCGGGATCGCCCAACGGCAGGAGCACGCCCGTTTCCGGACGCCCGCCCGATGTCATGGTTGAACTGACTCAGGGCCTTGCATGAGGGTGGCCGCATGGATGACACCGGTGTCGATCGCTGCCCCGTCTGCTGGTCGCCGGTAGCGGACAGCGCGCAGTGGGTCCTGCTGTCCCGGCATCAGACCTCCGAAGGCGTGCTTGAGTACTGCCTGTCGGGTTGTGGATGCGTGGCCGTCCTGCTGGGCGGGGACCTGGTGAAGGCCGTTCCCCATGGATGCGCGCGGCTCATCGGCGTACGGCCGTGGGGTCCGGGGTCCCGGATCGCGTCGAGCCGATAGCCCGACGGCCGGGAGCCCGCTGCCCGCACCCCGCTCGGCGCCGAGTGCGCCCGGTCCGGTCCTCAGCGGAACCGGGCCGGCTTCTTCAGGCGGACCTCGTCCACGCCCAGCAGACCGAGCAGCGGCACCTTGGCGGTCCGCTGGTCCGGGTCGACCACCAGGCCGGATTCGCGGATCCGGGTCAGCAGGAGTTCGGCCAGGGGGAGGACCATATGGCGGCCCCAGCACCGCTCCGACGCGTGGCCGAACGGGAGATAGCCCGGGGTCCTGTCGGGGTCGAGCCCGTCCCAGCGGTCGGGGCGGAAGGCTTCCGGGTCGTCCCACAGCGCCGGGTCCCGATGGGACAGCAGCGGGAGCAGGAGGACATCGTCCTTCGAGCCGATCCTGCCGTCGACGGCCGGGTACTCGGGGGAGGCGTTGCGCAGGAGGTTCCAGGAGGGCGGCAGCAGCCGCAGGGTCTCGTGGACGATGTTCCGGTTCGGCGTGTCGTCGGCGAAGGGGAAGCCGAGCCAGAGCGCGTTGGCCACCAGCGTGGACACGGTGAAACAGACCGGGGCGGCGGACCTGCGGTACATGCCCATGGCGTACCGGCGCTCCTGGTAGCCCATGGCTCCGGCGGTCCGGTCGGCGAGGGCGGTGCGGCCGTCGCCCTGCCGGGGCAGGCGGGGCAGGGCCGCGCCGAGCGTGACCACGGACCAGGTGAGCACCGGGGTGAGTTCGAGTCTGCGGCTCATCAGCAGGCGCAGCCGGTAGGGGTCCCGGCCGAGAATGAGGTCGCGCAGGACGTAGTGCCCGGTCCAGGGCCAGGGCCCGGACAGGTCGACGTCCTTCGGCAGGGGGTGCCTGAGCGCCTCGCGGACATCGGCGCCGACGGTCCGCGTCACCGCCGACGCCTCGGCGCGCGGTATCGAGCGCCCGAGCAGCGGCTTGAAGGTGGGCCGTTCGGTCTCCGTGGCACGGCGCGCGGCAAGCACACGGTCCATGACCTCGGGTCCCGCGACGCCGATGGTGTCGGGTTCCAGCCGGAAGACGTCCTGCCCCGTGTGGTCGTCCATGAGGGCGGCCAGCCGTGGGCTGAACACGGTGGTGCGGAGGCGCTGCGGCGATGACGTGGGCATGATTCTCCGGAAGGCGTCGGGGCGCCGCCGTCCAGCCGGACCGTGGAGCCGTGGGGGAGCGGTCCGGCCGGACGGCGGGGTCACATCGGTGATGCGGCCGAGAACGGGGACATCACCACCAGATGTACCAGGCGTACCCCTTCAGGCTCTTTCCTTCCGAGACCTTGTGGCGTATGGCGAAGAGCAGCTTGGTCACGGCACTTCCTCTCAGCGTGGATCGGACGGCACGCGGCGGTCCCGGTCCGGGGCGGCGCCGGTGCGCACCGCGTGCCGATGGCGCAGTGAGGCTTCCCTGCCCCGGCCAATGGCTAATCCAAGGAAGCGCCTCTCCCTCGTGTGTGCGAGCGGTTCTGGACCGTGCGGAAGTGTGATTGGCCCGTTAAATGCGGCTGGTTTTGGGGGTTTGGCAGTGTTCAGCCGTGGTGTGCGCACCGGCAGGTTGGCCGGATATCGGTGCCGTGAACGCTCTTTCCCGGCGTGCCGTCCCCGATGTGCACGGCGGAGGCGGGTGTCAGTCGTCCCGTACGGTGAGGCCGATGTGCCGGGCGAGCACGGGCGCCAGGTCGAAGAGCTGCGTGGTGCTGACCGTGGCGCCCTTGAGCGCCTCCACCCCGGAGCCGATGCCCAGCGCGGTGGCCTCGCGCAGGTCCACCCGGGAGAGGACGGCCCGGTCGAGGCCGACGCGGTCCAGGGCCGTCCCCGGGAAGGTGACACCGGTCAGGGACGCACCGGCGAAGTCCACGTCCCGCAGCAGGCAGTCGACGAACGAGACCTCCCGCAGCACGGCCGCGCGCAGATTGACCGAGTCGAACTTGCACTGCTGGAAGACGACCCGCTGGAGCCGGGCCCCGTGGAGCTGGGTGCCCGCCAGCAGACTGGAGAGACACGCGGTGTCCAGCCAGCCGGTCTCCGCGAGATCGGTGCCGACGGTGCGGACGTTGTGCATCCAGACGGTGTCGAGACGGGCGCGCCGGAGCCGTCCGCCCGTGAACGTCACGGAGGTGAGGGCCGACTCGCTGAAACGGGCCATCCCGGCGTCGATGTCGTCGAGGGCGAGGCCGTCGAGATGGGCCCACTCGTAGTCGCCGTCCCGTTCCGGTTCCCCCGTGAAGGGTTCCAGGCGGTGTGCGTAGGGGAGTTCGCTCAGGTCCTGCGGGGTGCGCGTGGGCATGGTGTCCTTCCGGGGCGGTCGGGGAAGATCCGGCGGGGCCGAAGATAGCCCTCCGCGCTGACACCGGCCCGCTACCGCATCCACGCCACCGCGGCGACCGCCTGGCGCTGACCCGCCGGTGGTCCACCGCCGGGCGGCCGGGACGGCCGCAGGAGGCCGGCCTCCAGGAATTACCTCTCAAAATTGTCAAAAACAGGCACGTTGCGCTCCCAAACGAGCATCTGTGTACGGGACATGGAACGTTTCGAACGCTATTCCCGTCCTGCTGGGCGAAGCGTGTGGTCGGCCGACCGCACGTCAGGTCCCACAGGGGGAAACATGCCCACGTTCACCGAACGAGCCGCCGCCGTCCTCATGACCTCCGCGCTCGCCGTGACCGGCCTCGCCGCGACCGCCACCCCGGCCGCCGCCATCCACGGCGGGCAGAACACGACCGTCACGGACCACCCGTACGCGATGCTGCTGGTCACCCCCGACGGCCAGCAGGTCTGCGGCGGCACACTGGTGGAGCCCACCAAGGTGCTCACGGCCGCGCACTGCGTCGACGGCCTGGCCACGACCGATCTCCAGGTCATCGGCGGCCGTACGGAGGTGGCGGGCACCAAGGGAACCGTGCGGGCCATCCGCTCCATCGCCCTGCACCCCCGGTACAACGAGGGCGGCTTCCTGGCCAACGACGCCGCCGTGATCACGCTCACCGCGTCGATGCCGTACCGGACGCTGCCCGTCGCGGGCCCGAAGGACACCGCCCTCTACGCCGTCGGCAGCACCGCGAAGGCCGTGGGCTGGGGCCGGATCGCCCGTGACACCCCGGCCACCCGGCTGAAGTCGGCGCAGCTCACCCTCTCGCCGATCGCCGCGTGCGACCCGTTCACCGACACCGGCGACTCGCTCGCCCGCAAGGTCTGCGGCACCCCGCCCGCGGGCACCCAGAACAGCATCTGCCGGGGCGACTCGGGCGGCCCGCTCATCGCGGGCGGCAAGGTGATCGGCGTGGTCACCACCGGCAACAAGTACTGCGACACCGAGCACCTGAAGTCGGTCTTCACCCGCACCAGCGCCGTCGCGGCCGACCTCGGGCTGCGCACCGGCTGACACAGCGGCCCGGCGTCCGGCCCGGAGGGCCACCGGACCGGACGCCGGGGGCGGGCGGAGCGCCGCCGTCACCCGTCTGCCCGCCCGGGGAGGACGGCGGACGGCGGGCCGAAGAGGCTGAGACCCGACACCCGTACGGCGCTCCGCCGCCGAAGGACGAAGGTACCCGTATGCCGCACCGCACCGCCGCGGGCCCGGAGTACAGCCCGCCGGCCAGATGGGCGGGCGCGCTGCTGTGCCTCGCCGTGGCCGTCGTCCACGTCGTGGACCAGGGCGGCATCACGGTGACACGGGACCCCTACTACATCGGCGTCGCCTACCACGTCCTGGAGATCGCGGCCGTGCTCGCCGCCGTCCTCCTGCTGGCCCGCTTCGTCCGGCCGGGCTGGCCGCTGGCGGCGGGGGTCGCCGCCGGGCCGCTGCTCGGCTATGTCCTCTCCAGAGGACCGGGACTGCCGGGCTACCGGGACGACATCGGCAACTGGACGGAGCCGCTGGGCCTGGTCAGCCTGGCCGTCGAGGGCGTCCTGCTGCTGCTCTCGCTGTCACTCCTCGTCCGCGGCGGGCGCCGCCGGGTCCGCTGAGCCGGTGCCGGTGCCGGTGCCGGTGCCGGTGCCCGTGCCCGTGCTGGTGTCTGCGGCGTCGTCAGGGCCGGGCGGCGCGGCGGCGGTGTCGCCGGGCGCCGGTGCCGTTCCGGCCGGTTCGAGGAGCACCTCGCGGGCCTGTTCCGCGGAGCGGGTGATGCTCTCGCCGACGAAGTCGACGAAACGGGCGACGCCTTCGAGGCGGGCGGCGGCCGGAGTGCCGCGACCGAGGACGGTGACGCCCTGCCGCGCGGTCTCGGCGAGCAGGGCGTTGGCCCGGGCGCTGGCGAGCATCGCCTGGTACCACAGCTCGTTGTCGACGATGTAGCGCTCGCGGCGGCCCTCGCCGCGCTCCCGGCGGATGAGGTTCCGGCCTTCGAGGAAGGCGATCGCCTTGGAGACGGACGCCGGGCTGACCTGGAGCCGCCGGGCGAGTTCGGACGCGGTGAGGCTGCCCGCGTCGGTGGTGTAGAGGCAGGTCAGCACCCGGGACATCATCTTGGGCAGGCCCTGGCCCATGAGGATGGTGGTGAACGTCTCCTCGTACCCGCGTACCGCTTCGGCGTCCCGGCCATAGCTCTGCGCGGCCGTCCGGGCCTCCCGGGGCGCGGACGGCCGACGCCTGCGGGCGCGGTGTTCGGTGGCGCGGTGGGCCAGGTCGGAACGGTAGTCGGTGGGGCCGCCGTTGCGCATCACCTCACGGGTGACGGTCGAGGTGGGGCGGTCCAGCCCGCGGGCGATCTCCGCGTAGGCGAGGCCGTCGGCCAGGCCCAGCGCGATCCGCTGACGTTCCTGCTGGGTGAGTCTGCCTCCCGGCATCGTGGTCTCCTTCGTCTCCGCCATGGTCGCCGATACGTCCGACCTTAGCGTTCACCATCAGTCCATTGCAATGCTTCATCGATGGGATGTTGCGTTGAATTTAAGGACGTTGCAACGATTGCACTGCTCTGAGCTGGGAAAATGATGGTTGTTTGCAACGTGGATGTTGCTCAAGGCGTGAACGCGACGTAGCGTTTTCGATGTCAGAAACAACGAGCCAAGGAGTGCATGATGCAGAAGTTCGCCACCCCCGCCCCCGTGTCCGCCGTTCTCGACATCCCCGCGGGGCACATCCGTCTCATCGCCGCCGACCGGGCCGACACCACGGTCGACATTCTGCCCGCGGACGCCTCGAAGAGCCGCGATGTGAAGGCGGCGGAGCGGGCCGTGGTCCACTGCGCCGACGGCGTTCTGCGGATCGAGGTCCCGCAGCGGTCGAACCCGGTGCTCGGCGGCTCCGGCTCCATCGAGGTGACCGTGCAACTGCCCGCCGGTTCCCGGGTCGAGGCCAAGACGGCCAGCGCCGAATTCCGCGGTGTCGGACGCCTCGGCGACGTCACCTTCGAGGGCGCGCACGGCTCGGTCAAGCTGGACGAGACCGCGAGCGCCCGCCTCTCCCTCCTGGACGGCACCATCGAGGTGGGCCGGCTGGGCGACTCCGCGGAGATCAGCACCGCCAAGGGCGACATCCGGATCACCGAGGCCGTGCGCGGCACGGTCGCGCTGCGCACCGAGGCCGGAGAGGTGTCGGTCGGCGCCGCCCGCGGGGTCTCCGCCACCCTGGACGCCGGGACCGCCCACGGCCGCATCCACAACGCGCTCCGCAACAGCGAGGGTTCCGCCGCCGGTCTGACCATCCGTGTGACGACCTCCTACGGCGACATCACCGCCCGCAGCCTCTGAGGGGTGAGGGATTCGGGCAGGTGTACGTATCCCGCCGGAACCATCCCCGTTCGAACAAAGCGTGCTCGTTCGCCATTTCACCAGAAAGAGTTCAGAAAAAATAAACACAGAAATAGCGGTAACGAGGTGGAATTATCACTCATATTCTGAGGCCGCGCGCTGATCGCGCACGCTGACAACGGCGGACGGCCGTCCGGGCGTTCGCCCCCCAATCCGGCGTTCAGAACGGGACAGAACACCATGACCGACGTACACGCCGGCGCCCCTGCCGGCGTCCTCGGTGGCACAGCCGCCGAAGCACCGTCCGACACGGCCGCCGACGCGCCGCACACCCCGTTGACCACGACGCCGTCCGACGAGGACTACCGGCTGGGCACCGAGAGCTTCACCGACGAGCGGCGGACGGCGGTCCTCGCCCGGCTGGAGGAACATCTCGACCAGCACCGCGCCCGTATGCTCGGCTACCAGGTCAACCTCTCGCTCGACGGCCACACCTCCCTCGGCCGCTTCCTCCGCTACCACATCAACAACGTCGGGGACCCGTTCGTCGACAGCCACTTCAGCATGCACTCGCGGTGGCTGGAGCGCGCGGTGCTCGAACACTACGCCCGGCTCTGGCACGCCCCCCTGCCCGAGGACCCCACCCGCCCCCGGAACGAGGACGCCTGGGGCTATGTCCTCTCCATGGGCAGCACCGAGGGCAACCTCTACGCCCTGTGGAACGCCCGCGACTACCTCGACGGCAACGCCCTCGTCCGCGACGAGATCTCCGGGGACGCGAGCTGCCGCACCACCTACATCCGGGCCCAGCACCCCGAGGACAACCCCAACGCCTACGCCCCCGTGGCCTTCTTCTCCCAGGAGACCCACTACTCCCACATCAAGGCCATGCGGGTCCTGGACATCCCCACCTTCTACGACCTCGGCGGCAGCCTCTACCCGGACCAGTGCCCGATCGACGTGTCCGGCACCGGCACACGGACCTACAACGGCTGGCCCCTGGGCGGAGTTCCCACCACCGGCGGGGACGAGGGACCCGGCACGGTCGACATCGACGCCCTCGTCCCGCTCGTGGAGTTCTTCGCCGCGAAGGGCCACCCCGTCCTCGTCAACTTCAACGTCGGCAGCGTCTTCAAGGGCGCCTACGACGATGTCGCCACCGCCTGCGAGCGGCTCCGGCCCGTCTTCGAGCGGTACGGGCTCGTCGACCGCGCCGTACGGTTCGACCCCGACGACCCGGACCGGGTCAGCGTACGGAACGGGTACTGGGTGCATGTCGACGGCGCCCTCGGCGGCGCCTACGCCCCCTATCTGGAGAAGGCCCGCGACGCCGGACTGACCGGGAGCGCGCCGCCGGTCTTCGACTTCCGGATTCCCGAGGTCTCCTCGATCGTCACCAGCGGGCACAAATACCCCGGGGCGCCGGTGCCCACCGGCATCTTCCTGTCCCGCGCGGGGTCCAAGCTGCGCCCGCCGTCGGACCCGGCGGTCGTGTCCTCGCCGGACAGCACCTTCGCCGGGTCCCGCAGCGGGTTCGCCTCGCTGGCGATGTGGAACCACCTCGCGCAGCTCGGCGAGGAGGAGCAGATGCGGCAGGCCGTCGAGGCGCTGCGGGTCGCCGAGTACACGGCCGGGCGGCTCAGGGAGCTGAGCGCCGCCCTCGCGGAGCGCGGCGAGCCCTGGGCGGAGGACGGGATCGAGGTCGGGCACGGCGACCACGCGCTGAGCGTGTGGTTCCAGCAGCCCCGGGCCGAGATCACCGCCAAGTACACGCTGGCCTGTGTCCCGCTCGACCTCGGGGGAGTGCGCCATGACTACAGCCATGTCTATGTCATGCCGCATGTGACCCGGGAGCTCGTCGACGAACTCGTGGACGAGCTCTACCGGCCCGGGGCCTTCGACCGCTCCGCCGAGGAAGGGGCCGTCCGGCCGCCGCTCCCCGGACAGAGCTGACCCGGACAGAGCCGACCCGGCCCGCGCGCGCCGGGTCGCTCTGCTTCCCGCCCCCTGCCTCCTGGCCCCCGTCCTTCGCCCCTGGGCGAGCGGCGGGGGCCCGCGCCGTCCCGGACTACTCGAAGTCGCAGCCCGGGTTGGGGGCGTCCTGGGAGAAGGGCGCGCCGTGCGGCAGGGCATAGACGGCCCGCAGGACGAGGTCCGTGGCGCCGGGGTTGCGGCCCAGGTGCACATAGCCGGGTCCGGCCGCCTCCCGCAGCGGATCGCCCTCGGTGTAGACGCCGTCGGAGGCGCAGGTCGCGTCGTAGTGGTGCAGGGTGCCCCGGGCGACGTACCCGCGCACGGGGCCGTTGTGGTAGTGCCAGCCCGTGGTCTGACCCGGTGGGATGGTGACCTCCCGCAGGATGTAGTCGGTGTCGCCGAGGGTGGTCCGGGCGAGGACCTTTCCCGTGACGCCCGGACCCGCCGGGGTGGCGTGCGCCGCCCCGGCGGGCAGGGACAGGCCGACGAGAACCGCGCCGACGGCCGCGAGGGAGGGAAGACTGCGCATGACGGCACCTCTGAGGGAGGGGGACGGTGGACGGAGCGGGGAGCACTGTATCCCGCACCGTGCGCATGGCTGAAGGGAGTTGGGCGGCCTATGTGCCCTGCCGGGCGGGGCGGGAGTGTGACATCGTCTGGGCACAGCGTGGTATCCGCCCTCCGCGCGCGCCGCCGCGCGTTCGACCACTACGGCGAAGGACTGCTCATGCCCGCGATCCTGATCCACGGCGTCCCCGACACCCACCATGTGTGGGACGGCGTCCGCCGCCGGCTGACCCGTACCGATGTGGAGGCATGGGACCTGCCGGGGTTCGGCACCCCGCGCCCGGACGGCTTCGGCTCCACCAAGGAGGAGTACGTCGACTGGCTCGTCGAGCGACTTGAGCGGGTCGGGGAGCCGGTCGACCTGGTCGGTCACGACTGGGGCTGCATCCTCACCCTGCGCGTAGCCTGCCTCCGTCCCGACCTGGTCCGCACCTGGGCCGGGGGCGACGGGCCGCTCGACGCCGGGTACGAGTGGCATCCGCTGGCGAAGATCTGGCAGGACCCGGTGGAGGGCGACCGCTATATGGCGGAACTGGAGCCGGAGTCCTTCACCCACGGCCTGGTGGGGGGCTTCGACGTGCCCGCCGACCGCGCCGCCGAGATGATCGGCCGGGTGGACGGGACGATGAAGGACAGCATCCTCAGGCTCTACCGCTCCGCCCTGACCGTGGGCGCCGAGTGGGCGCCGGAGCTGTCCCGGGTGGCGGCGCCCTGTCTGGTGTTCTGGGGTGTGCGCGACCCCGCCTGCCCGGTCGGTTTCGCCGACGGGCTCGCCGCCGCCCTGCGCGCGCCCGACCCCGTGCGCATCGACTCCAACCACTGGCCCCTCCTGGAGCGGCCCGCCGAGGTCGCGGCGGCCCTCGAAGCGCACTGGGACACGGCCGCTGACCTGGGCGGCTGAGCCCGCGGCCCCAGCGGTCGGCGCCCGCGGGGGCGCGGGTACGCGGGCGCCCGCGGCCGGTCCGGCCGCGGGCGCTTCGCGCTGTCGGTGCCCGGAGGGTCAGGGGCGCCAGAGGATCAGGTCCCACCGGTCGGGTGCGACCTGCGGACAGAGGTAGTAGGACGCGCCGGCGTTCATGACCGCCCACTGGCCCGCGTGTGCGCAGGCGCCCAGGGACGAGTACCAACCCCAGGGAATCCAGGCCGTGGGCCCGACGGCCGGGGCCGGGGCCGCGGTCACGGTAGGCGCTGCCGCTGCCTGGGCCGCCGGGGCGGCCATCAGTCCGGCGCTTGCGACAGCGGCGGCCACGGCCGCTCCGGCGAACATCCTGCGTAGGGACATGACGTTGAGCCCTCCCGTTCCATCAGGTCCATCGAGGTCCGCGCCCCGATGGCTGAAGAAAGACTGATCCCTATCGATGGATCAATGCAATGGGAAGCCAATATTCCGTCATAGGTTGGCTAATACCGGACTGATCGGCTGATTTTATGTAGTTTCTGTGAAGAGGCAGTGGGTAGATCGTGGCGTTCAGGGCTTGCGATACGCCCTGCTGAAGATGAAGGTTGGTCAGATCTGGTCAGGTCTGGACCACTTGAGAGGCGAGCGGTGTCCCGCAGCGGTCCGCACCGCGCGGGCGGGCCGGGCTCATCGGCGCGCGGCGGGCTCGCGCGCGGGTGCGGGGGCCGGTGGCGCGGCCGCGGTGCCCGTCGTCTCCTTGCCGTAACGGGCGATCGCCGCCGTGGCGAGGGCCATGGGGACCGCGATGACGGCCGCCACCTGGCCGGTGGTGAACGAGGCCGTCAGCCAGCCCACCGCCGGGGGCCCGATGATGCCGCCGGACTTGCTGCACGCCGCGGAGAGTCCGCTGCCGAGGCCGCGGAAGGCCGTCGGGTACACCTGCGCGGTGTAGGGGCCGAGCACGGCGACCACCCCGCTGGTCCCGGTGAGCAGGCCGATCAGGACCGGGACGGCGATCTGGGGGTCGTCCAGCGGCAGCACGGTCAGCAGGGCCAGGGAGGCCGCCGTGACCGCGCCGTACAGGGTCATCGTCTTCCGTGAGGACCAGCGGCTGTAGAGCCAGGCGGCCAGCGCCGTCCCCGGGATGGACATCAGCGAGGCACCGAACAGGATCTGCGAGGGCGGCGTGCTGAGGCCCGCGTCGCCGAGCACGGTCGGCAGGAAGGTGACGAACCCCCAGTAGACCAGGCCCCAGGAGAGGGCGAAGCCGGAGATGACCAGGGTCTGACGGCGGTGGTCGGGGCCGAGGAGGGCCCGCATCCCGCGTCCGGTCCTGGGCTCGGCGGGGGTCTGCCCCAGGCCGAACAGCACGGTCATCCGGCGTGCCTCGGCATGCTTGCCCTGCGCCGCCAGGAAGCTCGGGGACTCCGGTATCCAGCGGTTGAACGCCAACAGGAGCAGGGCGAGGGGCAGTTGCAGGAACCACAGGACGCGCCAGCCGTACAGCGGCTCGAAGAGCGAGGACAGACCACTGGCGGCGAGATAGCCGGCGACCGTCGTCAGCCCGGCGGTCAGGACCACCACCCCGCTGCGGCCGGGCAGCACCTCGGACATCAGGGCGTACACGATGGGCAGCATGCCGCCCGCGGACATGCCCATCAGCACGCACATCAGCACACTGGCCTCGAAGCTCGGCATGGCCCCGCACACTGTGGTCGCGACGAAGAGCAGCGCCGCGAGCAGGACCGAGGCGCGCCGCCCGATGCGGTCGGCCAGATGCCCCCACAGCAGTGAGCCCAGGACCGTGCCCGTCAGCCCGCCCATCGGGATCAGGGCCACCTCGGCCGGGGTGAGACCGTACTCGGCCCGCGCGCCGGGCATGATGAAGGCGAGTGTCGCCGGTTTCATCTGGTCGACGATCAGGGCGAAGGACAGGACGGCGATCAGACGTCTGCGGAGCAGGGTCTGCCGCGCGGGGGAGACCGGCTCCGGGGCCGTGTCGGGCGGTGGCGGTGTCTCCTCCGGGCGGCGGTGGGGCGCGAGTCCGAAGCCCGCGAGGACCAGTCCTGCCACGACCGCCACCATCGCCGCCCACATGGCCGTGTCCATGGGCATATGGGACATGTGGAAGTCCATCTCGGCGGCGTGGACGAACATCCGGATGTGCTCGGCCACCCCCGCCGAGCAGATCGCCACACCTGACCAGA
Source organism: Streptomyces clavuligerus (assembly GCF_005519465.1). Classification (NCBI taxonomy): domain Bacteria; kingdom Bacillati; phylum Actinomycetota; class Actinomycetes; order Kitasatosporales; family Streptomycetaceae; genus Streptomyces; species Streptomyces clavuligerus. Next base: position 1,357,429 of record NZ_CP027859.1, read on the forward strand.
ACAGCAGCGGACGCGGGATCAGGCCCCGGCTCCGGAATCGGTCCATGGAGAAGTTCCCTTCGACTGAGGTGCGGGCAGAGGGGACGGGCGCCCGACGGGAGCGGGAAGGGGCGGGCGCCTGGAAGGAGGAGCAGCCACGCGGAAGGCCGGGAAGGCCGGTGAAGGAAGGGGGAGGAGGGGGGAGGAGGGGAGAGGTCCCGCGGTCGCGCGGGACGGCTGCCGACGGACACACGCATGACTTGATCGTGTCGGGGCCGAGGTACATCTCAGCAGCCGTTCCGGTACGCGTCTTCTCCGCGTTTGCGCAGTACCGGTGCGCCACCGGGACGCTTCTCCGCTGGTAGCGGATTCGGTACTACCGGTTCCGGTCCGGCTGGGGAGGCGCCCGCGCTCCCGCTTCGCATACGCCGCTGAACTGGGCACACGCGGAGATGACGGTGTTGCGTGGCCGGTTCACGATGGTCCCTCGTGCCACATGTCGCGTGGCGCCCATCCGTGAGGAGGCCGCTCATGCCGACCGCTTCCGGTCCGCCGCGCAGACTCTTGACACCATCGGCTCCGGTGCCTGACCGTCTCCACACCACCAGCACGACGGCACCCGCCACCGCACATGCCGGTCACTGTACGGCGGGTCCTGTCGCTCACCGGAGCGTGGCGGGCCGGACGCGTTGACGCCCTCCCGGCACGCCACCGGCCGCCGACCCGGCGGGCCGGCACCGGGCAGCAGGGCACGGCGGTGGCTTCGGCCCCACGGCACAGCGGTGGCCTCGGCCCCACGGCACCAGGGATCAGCGGCGGCTTCGGTTCCACGGTGCAGCCGCGCACCACATCACCCCGGACGGACCGGGAATCGCGACGAGGGGCGGTAGAGCGCGATGTCGGCCAATCTACGTGCGTTGAGGCGTCGTATCCTCACACCGAAGGTCTCGGAGGTACGCCTCGGGAAACGGGGCTTCCACACCAAGGACCCGGCGGCCCGGCGGCTGCTGGAGTCCGTCGGCCTGAGCTTCCTCGACGGCTACGGCCATGCCGTCGAGGTACGCACCCCGGCGGAGCTGGAACACCGGCTGGACGGTGTGCCGAGGGAGCTGCGCGGGTTCGCCTACGAGGGCGCTGCCATGGGATGTTCCGTGCTGGACGCGCTCCCGGGCACCTCCGGGCGGCGGTTGGCAGGACTTCTCGCCGGTGAGGGCCGCCACCATGTCTACATGGCCTATGTCGGGATCGGCTGGGCCATGGCCAGGCTGCCGAGGGCCCTGTGGCCGGACCTGACGGGGACGGTCCCGCTGCTGCGCTGGCTCGTCCTCGACGGCTACGGCTTCCACCAGGCGTACTTCCATACCGCGAAGTATGTGCACGGGCAGTTCCAGGACGCCTCCCTGCCCTGGCGGGACGGCCCCGCGTCCTATGTGCCCCGCGCCGTCGACCAGGGCATCGGCAGGGCGCTGTGGTTCGTCGGCGGCAGCGACCCCGATGTGGTCGCGGACCTGGTCGAGAGGTTCCCCGAGGAGCGGCGGGCCGACCTCTACGGCGGCGCCGGGCTGGCCGCGACCTACGCGGGCGGCTCCGACGAGACGGAGCTGCGCAGGCTGGCGGAGCGGGCCGGGCGGTACCGGCCCTGCCTCCAGCAGGGCTCGGTCTTCGCGGCCGAGGCCCGGGAGAGGGCCGGTCTGACCGTGGCCCACACCCGTCTCGCCACCCGGGTGTTCTGCGGGATGGAGCCCGAAACGGCGGCCGGGCTCTGTCAGGAGCTGCGCCCCGCCCTGGACAGCGGGGGGTCCGCCTACGAGGAATGGCGCCGGGCCATAGCCGATGCGTGTGTCTCAGCAGGGGGTGCAGGAACGTCATGACCATACGTGAAACCGTTCGCAGCCAGCTTCCCGGGATACTGGCCCTCACCCTCATGGTGGGACTCTTCTTCATGGTCCGGCCGCCGGTCACCTCGGCGCAGGACAGGGACCGGATGGCGGACTCCTTCGCCTTCACCCCCCTGTCCATAGCCCTGCCGTCCGGGTTCCCGCAGCAGACCATCCGCAAGGTGAACCAGGACTACCGGAACATCGAGGCGTGGATCTCCTCCGTCGGCGCGGCCGTCGCCATGAACGACGTCGACGGCGACGGCCTCCCCAACGACCTGTGTGTCACGGACCCCCGGATCGACCAGGTCGTCCTGACGCCGACGCCGGGCAAGGGCGCGGACCGCTACCGGCCCTTCGCGCTGGACCCCGCCCCGCTGCCCATGAACGCGACCATGGCACCGATGGGCTGCGCCGCCGGGGACTTCAACGAGGACGGCGCCATGGATCTGCTCGTCTACTACTGGGGCCGCACCCCGGTCATCTTCCAGGCGGAGCCCGGCGCGGGCGCCCCGGCCGCCGACGCGTTCCGGCCCGTCGAGCTGGTGCCCGGCGTGGGCAGCAGCACGTACACCGGACCGCTGTGGAACAGCAACGCGACCACGGTCGCGGACTTCGACGGGGACGGCCACGAGGACATCCTCATCGGCAACTACTTCCCCGACAGCCCCGTCCTCGACCCGTCGAAGGACGGCGGTGTGGAGATGAACGACTCCCTCTCCCAGGCCCGCAACGGCGGTGAGGACTTCATCTTCCGCTGGACCCCCGACGGCTTCGAGAAGGTCGACGACGCCCTGCCGAAGGACACCAGGACCGGCTGGACCCTCGCCGCCGCCGCCACCGACCTCGACGGGGACCTGCTGCCCGAGCTGTATCTCGCCCATGACTTCGGCACCTCCCGGCTGCTGCACAACACCTCCCGTCCCGGGAAGATCACGTTCCGGGCGGTGGACGGTCCGCGGGACGGCATGACCCCCAAGTCCAAGCAGCTCGGCCGCAGCTCCTTCAAGGGGATGGGCATCGACTTCGGGGATCTGGACGGCGACGGCCTCCACGACATGTTCGTCAGCAACATCACCACCTCCTTCGGTATCCAGGAGTCCAACTTCACCTTCATGAACACGGCGAAGGACCAGGCCGCCCTGCGGGCCGCGTTCAAGGACGGCGTCGCCCCCTACGAGGACCGCAGTGCCCCGCTGGGCACGGCCTGGTCGGGCTGGGGCTGGGACGCGAAGACGGGGGACTTCGACAACGACGGCCGCCTGGAGATCACCCAGACCACCGGCTTCGTCAAGGGCAAGACCAACCGCTGGCCCCAGCTCCAGGAGCTGGCCACCGCCAACGACGGACTGGTCCGGCACCCCGAGTGGTGGCCGAACGTGCGGCGGGGCGACGACCTCAGCGGCAACCAGACCCTGCGCTTCTTCGCCCGGGGCGAGAAGGACCGCTACACCAATCTCGCGCCCGAACTCGGTATGGCCGTCCCCATCCCCACCCGGGGGATCGCCACCGGTGACGCGGACGGCGACGGCCGGCTCGATCTGGCGGTGGCCCGGCAGTGGGGCGAGCCCGTCTTCTACCACAACCAGAGCCCCGGGGCAGGTGGCCACCTCGGTCTGAAGCTCACCCATCCCTCCGGTTCGCCCGTCGTCGACGCCCAGGCGACCGTCACCCTGCCCGACGGCTCCGTCCGGGTCGGCCGGGTCGACGGCGGCGGCGGCCACTCGGGCAAGCGCAGCCATGACATCCACATCGGCCTCGGCGAGCACACCGGAGAACCGCTCCAGGTGCGTCTGCGCTGGCGGGACCGCGACGGTGTGGCACAGGACCAGGAACTCCGACTGAGCAGCGGCTGGCACACCCTCCAGCTCGACTCCGTGGCGAAGGAGAAGTGACGGACATGGCCGAGCGGACAGCACCCACCCCACCGCGCCACGACCCCAAGGTCGTCACCGCCCTGCGCCGGTTCGCGATCTCGATCACCATCCTCAATATCGCGGGCTACGCCTTCCTCGGCTTCGAACAGTCCTGGGTCTGGCCCCTGATCGCGATCACCACCGCCTATACCGTCGAGATCGCGCTGGAGGCCGTCGCGGCCCGGCTGGAGCACCGGACCCCACGCTTCCGGGGCAACGGGGTACGCGGGGTCGTCGAGTTCCTCCTCCCCGCCCACATCACCGCCCTCGCGCTCAACATGCTCATCTACGTCAACGACCTGGTCTGGGTGATGATCTTCGGCGTCGTCGTCGCCGTCGGCGCCAAATGGGTGCTGCGCGCGCCGGTGCGCGGCAGGCTGCGGCACTTCATGAACCCGTCGAACTTCGGCATCACCATCGTCCTGCTGCTCTTCCCCTGGGCGAGCATCGCGCCCCCGTACCAGTTCACGGAGCATGTCGGCGGGGCCGTCGACTGGCTGATCCCGCTGGTCATCATCGTCGCCGGGACGATGATCAACGCCAAGCTGATCCACCGGATGTGGCTGATCGGCGCCTGGGTGACCGGCTTCGCGCTCCAGGCGGTCCTGCGCGGGCTGCTCTTCGACACCTCGATCCTCGCGGCGCTGGGGATGATGACGGGGGTCGCCTTCGTCCTCTTCACCAACTACATGATCACGGACCCCGGCACCACGCCCTCCAAGCCCGTCGCCCAGATGGCCTTCGGCGCCGGTGCCGCCGCGCTCTACGGGGTCCTCACGGCGCTGGGCATCGCCTACGGCATCTTCTTCGCCACCGCGGCCGTCTGCCTCGTCCGCGGCGGCTATCTCTGGTGGCTCGACATCACCGACAGACGCCGCCAGAACCTCGTCGTAGCCACTCCCGGCCGGACCGGAGCCGAGGCAGGCACCGGGGCGGGGGCCGAGGCCGGGGCGGGGGCCCGCGCCACGCCACCGGTCGCCCACCCCGGGGCGGAAGAGAAAGCCGTGGCCGCGTGATGACCAGAATCGCCATCGTGGGCATGGCCTGCCGCTACCCGGACGCGACCACCCCCCGCGAACTGTGGGAGAACGCCCTCGCGGGCCGCCGGGCCTTCCGCCGACTCCCCGACGAGCGGATGCGTTTGGCGGACTACTGGGACCCTGACCCCGCCCGTCCCGACCGTTTCTATGCCCGTAACGCGGCGGTGATCGAGGGGTACTCCTTCGACCGGGTTGGTCACAAGATCGCGGGGAGTACGTATCGTTCGACGGATCTGACGCACTGGCTGGCGTTGGATGTGGCGGGGCGGGCGTTGGCGGATGCGGGTTTCCCGGGTGGGGCGGGGCTGCCGGGGCGGCGTACGGGTGTGGTGGTCGGCAATACGCTGACGGGTGAGTTCACCCGTGCGAATACGCTGCGGTTGCGGTGGCCGTATGTGCGGCGGGTCGTGGGGGCGGCGTTGCGGGAGGAGGGCTGGGACGACGGGAAGCTCGCCGGCTTCCTGGATGCCGTGGAGTCCTCGTACAAGGGCCCGTTCCCGCCGGTGGACGAGGACACGCTGGCCGGGGGGCTGTCGAACACGATCGCGGGGCGGATCTGCAACCACTTCGATCTGGGTGGCGGCGGTTACACGGTGGACGGGGCGTGTTCGTCGTCCCTGCTGTCGGTGACGCAGGGGGCGAAGTCCCTGATCGACGGTGATACGGATGTGGTGGTGGCGGGGGGTGTGGATCTGTCGATCGATCCGTTCGAGATCATCGGTTTCGCGAAGACGGGTGCGCTGGCGCGGGGGGAGATGCGGGTCTATGACCGGCGTGCCGGTGGTTTCTGGCCGGGTGAGGGCTGCGGCATGGTGGTCCTGATGCGTGAGGGTGACGCGCTGGCGGCCGGGCACCGGGTGTATGCGACGGTGGCGGGGTGGGGGATCTCCTCCGACGGGCAGGGGGGTATGACGCGGCCGGAGGAGCGCGGTTACCGGCTCGCTTTGGAGCGTGCTTATGAGCGGGCCGGGTTCGGTATCGGGTCGGTGGCGCTGTTCGAGGGGCACGGGACGGGGACGGAGGTGGGTGACGCCACGGAGCTGGGGGCTCTGGGCGGGGCGCGTGCCGCCGGTGGGCCTGTCGGTCCGGCGGCGGTGGTGAGTTCGGTGAAGGCGCAGATCGGGCACACGAAGGCTGCGGCCGGGGTCGCGGGACTGATCAAGGCCGCGATGGCCGTCGACGAGGAGATCCTGCCACCGGCCGTCGGGTGTGGGGAGCCCCATCCCCTGCTCACGGGGGAAGAAGCCCCGCTGAGGGTGCTGCGCCGGGCGGAGGTGTGGCCGCAGGGGGCCCCGGTCCGTGCCGGGATCACCGCGATGGGCTTCGGCGGCATCAACGTCCACGTCGTCCTCGACAAGGCCCGGGGAGCCGCCCCGCGCCGCCGCCGCACGCTCACCGGCCGCGGCCTGGCACTCGCGTCCTCCGCCCAGGACGCGGAACTGCTCCTCGTCGACGCCGACTCCCCCCGGGAACTGCGCGAACGCCTCAACGAACTGGCGGGCCTCGCCGCCCGGGTCTCCTACGCCGAACTGGGCGACCTCGCCGCCACCCTCCAGCGGGAACTGCGCGACGCGCCCTGCCGAGCGGCTGTCGTCGCCTCCTCACCCGACGAGGCCGAACAGCGGCTCGCCCTGCTCGCGGACACCCTCGGCCAGGGCCGGGAGGAGTATGCCGCCCCGGACGGCGGTGCCTTCCTCGGCCGGGTCCGGGGCCCCGCCCGCATCGGCTACCTCTTCCCCGGACAGGGATCGGGCAAGGGCAGCGGCGGCGGAGCCCTGCGCCGCAGGATGGCCGAGGCCGACGAGGTGCACACCGCCGCGGCCCTGCCCGCCGACAGCCACGGCGTGGCCACCGAGTCCGCCCAGCCCCGCATCGTCACCGGCTCCACCGCCGGGCTGCGCGCCCTCGACGCCCTCGGACTGGACGCGACCGTCGCGGTCGGCCACAGCCTCGGCGAACTCTCCGCCCTGCACTGGGCCGGAGCGCTCGACCAGGAGCCGCTGTTCGATCTTGCGCGGACCCGGGGCGCCGTCATGGCGGAACACAGCGCCCCCGGCACCATGACCTCGCTCGCCGCCTCCGCCGAGAAGGCCGCCGAACTGGCCGCCGGGCTCCCGGTCGTCCTCGCCGGGCACAACGGCCCCGAGCAGACCGTCCTCGCCGGACCCGCCGACGCGATCGCCGATGTCGAGGCCAGGGCCCGCGCCGCCGGGACGAACTGCACCCGTCTCGCCGTCTCCCACGCCTTCCACTCCCCCCTGATGACGGCCGCCGCCGAGACCTTCGGCACCTGGCTCGCGGAACGGGAGTTCCGCCCCGTCGGACGGCGGGTCGTCTCCACGGTCACCGGCGACGTCCTCGCCCCCGGCACCGACCTGCGCGCGCTGCTGCGACGGCAGATCACCGCCCCCGTGCTCTTCACCCGGGCCGTCGCCCGCGCGGCGGCGGACGCCGACCTCTTCATCGAGGTCGGCCCCGGCCGGGTGCTCAGCCCCCTCGCCACCGCCGTCACCGGACTGCCCGCCCTCTCCCTGGACACCGACAGCGAATCGCTGCGCGGACTGCTCGGCGTGGCGGGCGCCGCCCATGTCCTCGGCGCGCCGCTCGACCACGCGCGCCTCTTCCACGACCGGCTGATCCGGCCCCTCGACACCGACGGCGGATTCCGGTTCTTCACCAGCCCGGCGGAAGCGGCTCCCGTGGTCGACCTGAACGGCCACCGCGCCATCGCCGCGGGCCACGAGCCCGACGCCGAGCCCCACGCCGTCACCGCCACCGTCACCGGAGAGCGTGGCGGAGAGGGCACCGGCAGCGGTGACGCGCCGACCGGGAACACCGTCGACCTGCTGCGCCGGATCGTTGCCGAACGGGCCGAACTCCCGCCCGAACTGGTCACCTCCGAGACCCGTTTGCTCGACGGCCTCCACCTCAGCTCCATCACCGTCGGCCAGATCGTCAACGAGGCCGCCCGGCTGCTCGGCGTCCCCCCGGCCGCGACCCCGCTCAACTTCGCGACCGCGACCGTCGGCGAACTCGCCGAGGCCCTGACGGAACTGGCGGGCACCGCACGGGACGGCGACAGCGCCCGGCCCCCCGCCGTCGCCGGGGCCGCCGCCTGGGCCCGTGCCTTCGCCGTCGAACCCGAGGAGCTGCCCCTCCCCACAGCCGCCCCGCCCGAGGACAACGCCCCCTGGCAGCTCTTCGCGGACCGCGGCCACCCCTTCGCCGAACCCCTGCGCCGCAGGCTGGAGAAGGCCCGTGTCGGCGCGGGAGTCCTGGTCTGCCTGCCGCCCTCCGCCACCGAGGCCGACCTGGAGACGGCCCTGCGGGGAGCCAGGGCCGCGCTCGCCGACGGGCACACCCGGCGCTTCGTCCTCGTCCAGCATGGCCCCGTCGCCACCGCGCTCGCCAAGACCCTCCACCTCGAAGCTCCCCGGCTGCGCACCACCGTCGTCCGGCTCCCGGCGAACGCCCATGTGCATATGGATGCGGATGCGAATTCCGATACGGGAGGGGAAGGGGAGGCGACCGGGTCCCGGGCCGGGGCCATCGCGGTGATCGTCGCGGAGACCGCCGCGACCACCCACTTCACCGAAGCCCACTACGGCCCCGAAGGCAGCCGTACGGTGCCCGTTCTGCGCCCGCTTCCGGTGCGCCCGGCCCGCGCCCGGCAGCCCCTGGGCTCCTCCGACGTCCTCCTCGTCACCGGCGGCGGCAAGGGCATCACCGCCGAATGCGCCCTGGCCCTCGCCGTCGACACCGGCGCGAGCCTGGCCGTGCTGGGCCGCTCCGACCCGGCGCGGGACACCGAACTCGCCGCCAATCTGCGCCGGATGACCGACAACGGCGTCACCGTCCGCTACGCCCCCGCCGATGTCACCGACCCCGGCCAGGTCGGCGCCGCCGTCGCCCGGCTGACCGCCGCACTCGGCCCCGTCACCGCCGTTCTGCACGGCGCCGGACGCAATGAGCCCGCCGCCCTGACCGACCTCGACCCGGATGCCTTCCGGCGCGCCCTCGCCCCCAAGGTCGACGGGCTGCGGGCGGTCCTGGACGCGCTCGAACCGGACCGGCTGCGGCTCCTGATCGCGTTCGGCAGCATCATCGGCCGTGCCGGGCTGCGGGGTGAGGCCCACTACGCCACCGCCAACGAGTGGCTGACCGATCTCACCGAGGAGTTCGCGCGATCCCATCCGCACTGCCGGACCCTGTGCCTGGAGTGGTCCGTGTGGTCGGGGGTCGGCATGGGCGAACGGCTCTCCGTCGTCGAGTCGCTCACCCGCGACGGCGTCACCCCCGTCACCCCCGACCAGGGGATCGCCCTCCTGCGCCGGCTCGTCACCGACCCCGACGCCCCCACCGTCACCGTGGTCAGCGGCCGTACGGAAGGCATCGCCACCGTACGGCGGGCCACCCGCCCGCTGCCCCTGCTGCGGTTCGTCGAGAAGCCCCTGATCCGCTACGACGGGGTCGAACTGGTCACCGAGGCCGAGCTGAGCGTGGGCACCGACCCCTATCTCGCCGACCACGAACTGGACGGCAGCCTGCTGTTCCCCGCCGTCCTCGGCATGGAGGCGATGGCGCAGGTCGCCGCCGCCGTCACCGGGCACACCACCGTCCCCGTGATCGAAGGGGCCGAGTTCCTGCGCCCCATCACCGTCCCCGCCACGGGCCGTACGACGATCCGCGTCGCCGCCGTCGTCACCGCCGAGGACACCGTGGAGGCGGCCATCCACAGCGAGGAGACCGGATTCGCCGCGGAACACTTCCGGGCCCGGCTGGTCTTCGCCGCAGCGCCCCCGCCCGCGACACCGCTCCCCGCGCCGACCGGGGACGGTCTGCCACCGGTCCCCCTGGACCCCGTCCGCGAACTCTACGGCGACCTGCTCTTCCAGAGCGGACGCTTCACCCGGCTGCGCCGCTACCACCGGGCCGCCGCCCGGGAGGTCGACGCCGAGGTGGCGACCTCGGCACGGGAGAACTGGTTCGCCGGTTTCCTCCCCGGTGAACTGCTGCTCGGCGACCCGGGGGCACGGGACGCCCTGATGCACGGCAACCAGGTCTGCGTACCGTACGCCACCCTGCTGCCCCAGGCCGTCGGACGGATCCGCCCGTACGGCGGGAAACCCGCTGTCACCGGGGATCTGCGGTACTGCGCCGTGGAACGGCACCGCGACGGCGACACCCATGTCTACGACATCGCGGTCCGCACCGCCGACGGCGAGGTCGTCGAATGGTGGGAGGGGCTGCGGCTGCGCGCGGTCCGCCACCGCGACAGCGGCGGCCCCTGGGTGGCACCGCTGCTCGGGCCGTATCTGGAACGGACGGTGGAGGACCTGACCGGGGCCCGGGTCGCGGTCGCCGTCGAACCGGACGGCGACCGCGAGGGAGCGGGGAACGGCGACGGGGGCGGCGACGGCGACAGGGCCGGGGCCGGGGGAGGAGACCGCGGGGACCGTACGGCACGGGCCGCCGGACGTGCCACCGGCCGCCCGGTCGGGCTGCGCCGCCGCCCCGACGGACGGCCGGAGCTGAGCGGTAGCGGAACCGGGCGGCTCTCGTCCGCCCACGGCGCGGACCTGACCCTCTGCGCGGTGTCGGACCGGACCGTCGGCTGCGACATCGAGGAGGTCGCCGCCCGGCCAGCCCCGGAGTGGGCGGCGCTGCTCGGCGGACACGCGGCACTGGCCCACCTGGTCGCCCGGGAGACGGGGGAGGACCCGGACACCGCCGCGACCCGGGTGTGGACCGCCGTCGAATGCCTTCAGAAGGCCGGGTACACCGGGTCGGCGCCCCTGACCCTGACCCCGGCGCGGAGGCCGGGCTGGACGGTCTTCTCCTCGGCGGAACTACGGGTCACCACGCTCGCCACCACCGTACGAGGGGCGGCGGCACCGCTCGTCCTCGCGATCCTCACAGGAGGGCACTAGCCATGGCGGACTACTTCGAGCACCGGCACATCGTCGGCTTCGAGGAGACCAACCTCGTCGGCAACGTCTACTACGTCAACTATCTGCGCTGGCAGGGCCGGTGCCGGGAGATGTTCCTCAAGCAGCGTGCCCCGGAGGTCCTGGCCGATCTCCAGGCCGACCTCAAACTCTTCACGCTGAAGGTCGACTGCGAGTTCTTCGCCGAGATCACCGCCTTCGACGAACTGTCGATCAGAATGCGGCTGGCGCACCTCGCCCAGACCCAGTTGGAGTTCACCTTCGACTACGTCAAACTCGGCCCCGGCGGGGCGGAGACCCTGGTCGCCCGGGGCAGCCAGCGGGTGGCCTGCATGCGCGGGCCGAACAGCGCCACCGTCCCGTCCCTGGTGCCCGAGGCGCTGGTGCGGGCGCTGTCGCCGTACTCCGGCCCGGCCCTGCTCCCGCTGGGCAGAACGGCCTGACCACGGTTCCTCCGGGGGGCGGTACCCCCCGGAGGGCCGGATCAGCCGGACGCGGTGCGGAGCGCCGTGGTCCGGACGTCCAGCAGCGCCAGCAGCTCCGGCGGGTCGAGCGCGTTCACCGGGCGGAGCTGGACGTCCACCGGGCTCGGCAGCGCGTGCAGGGCCACGGTGACCGGCTCGGAGGCCCCGACGCAGGGTACGGCGGGCACGCCGCCCCCGTCCCCGCCCTCGGCGCCGTCCCTGCCGTCCCTGCCGTCCCTGCTGTACGGGACGGACTGCGCCAGCACATACCAGGTGCCCTCGGGCACGTTCTCCAGCGCGTACGCGCCCGGGTGGTCCAGCAGGGCGCAGCGCACCGGCCGCCCCCGCGGCACGGGGTCGGGGAACAGCCCGACGAGGACACATCCGGCCGGTCCGCTCGCTGGGGGGAGGACACTGCCCCGGACCGACAGCGGCAGGGCGCCCGGCTCGTCCCCGCCGTCGGAGACGTTGATCTCCTCGGCGAATCCGCCGAGGCGGCGATAGGCGACCGGGGCCAGACCGACCGAGCTCTTGAAACGGGTGCTGAAGCTCCCGATGCTCCGGTAGCCGACGACATTGCTGATGTCGGCGATGTTCAGCTCCGTGCCGACGAGGAGCTTCTTCGCCTCCTGGAGCCGCAGCGCGGAGAGGAAGTGCACCGGGGACAGCCCGGTCATGTTCTTGAACACCCGGGTGAAGTGGAATCTGCTGAACATCGCCGTCTCGGCCAGGGCGTCGATGGTGAGTTCCTCGCCGAGGTTCTCCCGCATGCTGCGGATGGCGCTGGTGACGGCCCGTTCGACGGCGGACTCCTTGGGCCGGGCCACGTCGTCGGCGATCCGCTGCCAGGTCTGCGCGCACTGCCGGGCCAGTTCCACCACGGCGTCCACGCAGTGCGCCGGGACCGTCGCGGTCAGGGCCTGCCAGTCGTCGTCGGTGACGGCCTGGGTGTGCAGCCAGCGCAGCAGCTCCCGTCCTGTGCGGGTGTTCTGCAAGGAGGGGTCCTGGGAGAGGCTTCGCAGCAGGGCGAGCCGGTCCGCAGCGCTCTTCGGCCCCTCGGGGGTGTCCGGGCCCGGGGCGCCGGACGTCCGGCCGGGGCCCGGCTCCTCGCCGCCGAAGAGCTGTCGGCGTACGTCATGAGCGGTTCCGACGGAGACCCCGGCATCGCGGGCGATCGCCCGCAGCGGGGTGTCGGGCCGGGCCGAGATGAGCTGGGAGGCGCGCAGCCGCCCCGCGGAGCCGTCCAGCGGATACCGCCGTCCGTCGGCGCCGATCCGGCTGTTCAGGTGCGGAGATTCCTCAGCTGAACGCAGCCGCGGGGCTTCCTCGGCGGAGCGTCTGCGGATGGCGGAGACCGTCTTTCCGGACAGACCGGCGTGTGCCGCGACCGCGCGGTCCGACCACTGCGGCCGGACGGCGAGGATGCGCCGCGCCGCCGCCTTGCGGTCGGACAGCGACAGCGGCAGCCCATGGGCGATGTTCTCCCCGACCGCGCGGAGGAAGGCCTCGTCCCGACTGCCGTCGAAATAGGTCACCTCGATCTCCTGACGGCCCCTCAGGGCCGCCGCGCGCAAGCGGTGCATCCCGTCGACGACCCGCAGGGTGGCCCGGTCCACCAGCAGCGGAGGTAATTCCCGGCCGGATTCGGCAAGACATTGAATATGGTGTTCATCGACGCCGTCGAGGCGTGGCGAGTCGGCGGGCAGCAGTCGTGATAAGGGAATAAGGTGAACGGTGTCCGCCCCGGTATGCGCCCCGGTATCCGGCCGGGCTGTTCCGTCCGGCTCGGTGCGGGAGGGGGCCGACGGGACTCTGTCTGTCGCGCACGGTCGCGGGTCGTCGGTGGACAACAGCGGAACCCCCTGTGGGCCTATGGAAGGTCAATACAGGAAACGGCTGCCCGATGTAGGATGAAATTATGCATGGCCGGTGTGTTTTTGACCACTTTTCAGCGCCGTTCTCCGGGCGCTTTCCGGAACGAGGAAAGAACCCCGCGCGGTCGGCGCCGACCGGCCCGGAGAAACGTTTCATTTGAGAAGGTGGGGGCTCAGCGGGGCCCGGGCTCCCACGGGCCGGACTGCGCCTGGTACCGCCGTCCGTTGACCTCGTCGGCGGAACGCTCCGTCAGCCACTCCCAGAACGGCAGGGTGACCTCGGGACCGGGCACCCCGGACAGATCGAAGCCGGGTTCGGCCTGCTCATAGCCCCGGGTGCGCATATCGCCCGGGTCGACGGAGACGGCGCCCGCGCCCGAGTCCGCGATCTCGACCGCGAGGACCCGGGTGGCCTGGTCCAGGGCCGCCTTGCTGGCCGCGTAGATCCCCGCACAGGGGAAGACCTCGACCGCCGCCACGCTGGACAGGTTCACCACCAGACCGCCGCTCTTCCGCAGCGCGGGCAGCGCCGGTTGGGCCAGCGCGAGGGGCGCGGCCACATTGGTCCGCAGCACCTCGTCGAACACCTCCGCCGGGTGGTCGAGCAGCGGCCGGATGGGGCTGACACCGATCCTGGACGCGTTGTTCACCAGCCAGTCGAGCCTGCCGAGGGAGTCCGCCGCGGCGATCAGCCGCTCGCGGTGCGCGGCGTCCCCGACATCGCCCGCGACCGCGATCACGGTCCCGCCCCGCCCGGACAGTCGGTCGGCGACGGCCGTCAGATCGGCCGCGGTGCGCGCGGTGAGGACCAGGCTCCAGCCGAGTCCATGGAGATGGGAGGCGAGTGTCTCGCCGAGGCCGGTGCTCGCACCGGTGATCAGCGCGACACGGGACACGGGGCCGGGTTCCGTCATGGGACGTCAACTCCTCGGTCTGCGGGGACGGGGACGGGGGTGTCCGGCCGCCCGTGGCGGCGGCGGACCGGACACCCGGGCCGTCCCGGCGCGTCCCGTCGGCGTGTCCCGGCGGGGCGCTACTGCTGGGCCGGCAGCGCCGCCGGGGCGGGGGCCGCCGCCACGCGGTCGGCCTCGGCCACCGGCGGGGCGAGCGACAGCAGCCCGATGCCGACACCCGCGGCCACGACCAGCACCATGGCGGTGTTGAGCGAGGTGAGGTCGGAGAGCCAGCCGTACACGGTCGGTGTCGCGATGAAGGCGGAGTACGCGGGGAGCATCATGGCCGCCGCCACGACGTTCACCCGGCTGGGCGCCACCCGGGTCGCCGCGCTGAGACAGGTCGGCTGCACACCGGCGATGGCCATGCCCATGAGCAGGAAGGCGAGGACGGAGAGCCACAGGTCGACGGCGGCCATCAGCAGCGCTCCGGAGAGCGCGGTTCCGACCGCGGAGATGAGGAACGAGGTCCGGATGCCCAGCGAGGCCACCAGCCAGGCGTTGATCAGCCGGCCGATCATCATGGTCAGACTGAAGAGAGCGAACGCCGCGCCGCCGTAGACGATGGGGGCGTTCAGCAGTTGGTCGACGTAGATCACCGACCAGACCTGCACAATGCTCTCCACCGCGATGCCCAGCACGGTCATCACGAACACGATGCGGAACAGCGGGTTGCGCATCAGCTTCCGGACGCCGATGTCGCCCTGGGGCCCGGCGCCCTCCTCGGCGGCGGCTTCCTCGTCACGGTTGATCGGGGGGAAGGGGATCAGGAACGAGGCGACCAGGACGGGCACCATGGTCACCGTGAACAGCGCGATCATCCAGCGGTAGTCCATACCCAGGCTGATCAGGGCGCCCGCGCCGAGTGCGCTGACCACTGTGCCGAGGCTGTTGATCGCGTACATCACATTCATCACATCGCGTCCGCCGCGGGTCTCGATCTCCATGAACACGCTGTTCGCGGCGGTGTCGATCAGCGCGGACGAGACACCGGCGAGGGCGAACGCGATCAGCAGCCCGATGAGATGGGTGCTGATGGACAGCATCACCAGCAGCCCGATCTGCGCGAGCTGGCCGTAGATCCCGATCTGGCGGTGGTCGAAGCGGTGGTACAGACGCTTGGTCGAGAGCAGCGTCAGCAGTCCGACGGCGGGCAGCAGCAGATGCGCCGTACCGAAGAAGCCGTCACTCAGGTCTAATTCCCTGATCACCTCCGCCCAGGCCACGGTCATCACACCGATGGCGATGCCGAACATGAAGAACTGGGTACCGGACAGCCAGGTAACCGCCCGCAGATTCCACTCCGGTCCGGATGCTGCGGCGTTTCCGTCCTGCTGTTCCGTCGTCACACTTACTCCTGATGGGCAGGTTCCCACTGAGCGTGCGGGGTCTGCTGATATCGCTCGCGCTCGGCGGGGTTGAACAGTTCGAACACAGTGCTGAACTCGCCGCGCAGAATGCGGCTGGTGTCCAGCGTCTCCACAAAGGTCTTGTAGAGCTCTTCGAGTTCCGGGTCGATATCGACCTTCGGCATCACCTCTTCGAAGTGCGCGCGGTCGTGGAAATGGTTGAGTTCGACGTACAGCACCTCGTCCGGCGTCAGATCGACACCGTCCAGGAGTCCTGAGCATCCGTACTTCGCCCTCGGGTCGCTCATCTCCAGCAGGGTGGCGCCGATGGCGCCATGGCGCCGGAATACCTCGTTGGCCCTGTGGACGACGGCGCGGAAGACTTCCTCGCGCGATCGGGGTACCCGGTGCAGGTACACGACGAGATACACGGGAATCCACCACCCAAGGTCGATACCGCGAAAGCAGGGCCACCAGCTATGAGCTGTTCTGCGGAAGGCTATACGACTGCATAGTGACTCGGCAAGGATTGCGTCAGCGCCTCAACGCGTCCGCAGCGGGGATTCATTGCCGTGGGCAGGTCGGGTCCAACGGGGTGTCATCCGGCCCCGAGCCCGTGATGACCGGGGAATGAAGAGGACGATGGGGCCCAGGTGGTGCAGCGGCCCGGCAGGGCCGTGTCCGGTTTCCCCCGGCTGTCGGCGGATCGGCCTGGGAAGTCCCTGATGGATGTTTTACTATTGACATCAGGAGTGAGGTGGCCGGAATGAAGCGTGAGTACGGACAGTTCTGCGGGTTGGCCGCAGGTCTGGACATCGTGGGCGAGCGGTGGACCCTGCTGATCGTGCGGGAGCTGCTGATCGGCCCGGCCCGCTTCAACGCCCTGCTGGAGAACCTGCCCGGCATCGGGCCGAATCTGCTCACCGACCGGCTGCGGATGCTCACCGAGCACGGCCTCGCCGAGCAGGCGGCGGTGGTCGGCGACGGCAGGGCCCGGCTCTACCGGCTCACCGAGGCCGGGGAGGAGCTGCGCGGCCCGGTGCTCGCCCTCGCCCGCTGGGGCCTGCGCTTCCTCGACGAGTCCGACAGCACCGGGGCGACCCGCGCCGAGTGGGGTTTCCTCGCCGTGCAGGCGATGATCGTCGAGAACGAGGTCCCCGACCTCGACGAGGTCTATGAGTTCAAGGTCGGCGAGCAGATCTTCCAGATCCTGGTCCGCGGCGGCGTGGTGACCTTCGAGCGCGGCCCGGTCGCGGAGCCCGCGCTGACCATCGAGTGCGAGGCGGGCACCTTCATCCGGGTGGGGGCGAAGACGCTGTCCCCCTTCGAGGCGATCGCCACGGGCGATGTACGGATCAAGGGCGAGCCGGAGGCCGTACTGCGGTGCTCCCGGATGCTGGGCCTGACCTGACCTGACCTGACCTGACCTGACCTGACCTGACCTTCGAGCTGAGACCTGGCCTGGCCTTCGGGGTGAGACCTGGCCTGGCTTGGGCTTGGCCTTCGGCCTGAGAGCCGGCCCGGCCCGGTCTGCGCGGGCGACCGGACGCGACGCGCCCCCCTCGGAAGCCGAGAGGGGCGCGCCGTTCGGTCAGGGAGGACCGGGCGTCACTCGGAGGCGAGTTCCGCACCGCCCTGGACGACGTCGATCAGACCGTCGGGACGGCCGTGGCACTTGATCGAGTTGAGCGTGTAGCGGCCCGCGGTGCCGTGGTAGTCACCGGACTTGCCGCGGAAGGTGCCGTACAGCTTGGCGTTGGTCATCGGGCCCGCGATCGGGTCCGTGGGGTTCGAGAGCTGCACATCGCCGGCCCCGACGATGCCGCGGTCGAACGTGCGGTCGAGGTTGACGGCGGCCCAGCCGTAGTACCGGCCGCGCACGCTCTGCACGAACGGCATGTCGGCCTCGCGCAGCCGGTCGGCCCGCGGCCCGGAGCCGTGGATGGTCACCTCGCCCTTGCTCGCCAGCGAGGTGAGCGCGATACGGCCGAGCGACACCGGGACCTCGACCATCTCGCCCTTGCCGACGAAGCCGCTCGGGTAGAACGGACGCAGCGTCTCGGAGAGGTAGTTGTGCTCCAGGTTCTTGGCGTCGTACTCCACGCTCAGCCCGCGGAACGGGAAGATCTCGTAGTGGCACGAGCCGTCCGCGTTGAGGCCCTTCAGCTCCTTCTCGACCGTCAGGTCGGTCCGGATCGTCCGGACGTTGGTGCTGGCCAGCACCCGGCCGAGGATCGAGTCGAACCAGAGCGGTGAGAGCACCGCACGGACCGCGCCGACGCCGGGGGTGATGATGACGACCCGGCCGCCGATGATGAGCGGGACGGTCTGGTCGAAGTAGCCGGTCTCCTCCACCTCGGCCTCGTTGTACAGCCGGGCGGGCTTGTCGCCGGTGATGTCCCCGGTCAGGACCCGGGCCCAGTCGGCGACCTCGCGGTCGGCGTCCGACGCGTACCGCTCCAGCAGACCGAGGCTGCCCGCGCCCGCCGACCGCAGCGCCAGCCACAGCGCGCCCGAACGGACGGACTGGTCGGTCTCGGTGCCGATGATGTGGTCGATGAAGGACAGGCTCTCCGCCGGGTGACGGTCGGCCAGCTCCCACAGCGCGCGCTCGCGCTCCAAGGCGCTGTCGTGCCCTTCGGAGACCTCCCGCAGCTCACCGTCGCTGCGGGAGTCGTACGGCAGGAACTTCTCGGTGATGGGCCGGGCGAAGTCCAGGTACTCCGCGGGGTCGTTGTACCGGCTCGCGGGCGGGGGCGTCAGCGATACCAGACCCTGCTTCAACCGGGCTTCGGTCGATTGGCTCATGCTTCCTCCGCAGCTTCAAGGTGTGCCACCTCGTCCGAGGTAGTTATATGAAAACTAAGTGATACTTTCCCTGTCAAGGCGTAGAGTCACGTCGGCAGCAGCCGACTTGTTCGCGCGACCCGCTGGACGGCACGGTGAGGGAAGCGCTCCGGCAGTAACCGGAATCGGTGGAGGTTCACTGTGAATAGATCAAGTGATCTGCTGGATGGCCCGGTCAGGAGCCGGGTATGACGCTCTCCGCGGCCGGCCCCCGCACCCGCCCGGCACCCCCACCGGAGGTCCCGCGCGGGGCACTGCTGCGGCGGCTCGGCCGGATCGCGGCGACGGTCGCCGAAGGGACCGCGCACCAACTGGCGCGACGGCTGCGGCGGGAGCCCGCGGGCCCGCCCGGCACCCGGCCGAGCTGGCCGGAGGAGTGCGCGCGGATCGTGGAACGCCTCGGCCCGGCGTTCATCAAGTTCGCCCAGATCGCCAGCACCCGCGAGGACGTCCTGCCGCCCCGGGTCTGCGGCGCGCTCAAACGCCTGCACGACACCGTCGAACCGATGCGGACCGACGAGGTGCACCACGCCCTCCGGGAGCACTTCGGCCCTGACTGGCCCGAGCTGCTGCACGACTTCTCCACCGAACCCCTCGGCTCGGGCAGCATCGCCTGCGTCTACCCGGCCCGCCTCGCGGACGGCACCCCCGTCGCCGTCAAACTCCGCCGACCCGGTCTGACGGAGGTCATGCGCCACGACGTCGCCCTGCTGTGCACCGCCTTCGACCTGATCGGCAGGGTCCCCGGGCTGCGGGGAGTGCCCCTGCCGGAGATGGCCCGCGCGGTCGGGGCGAGCGTGCTGCGCCAGCTCGACCTCCAGGAGGAGGCCACGAACCTGGCCCTGCTGCATGAGGACCTGTCCACCCTGGAGTTCATCGCCGTACCTGAACCCGTGGCGGCGCTGTCCGGCGAGACCTGCGTCGTCATGACCTTCGTCCCCGGGGTGCGCGACCGCACCGAGGTCACCGGGTTGAGCCCCGAGCGGCGCCGGGCCCTGGCCGACCAGACCCTGCGGGCCGTGTTCGAGATGCTCTTCTGCACCGGACTGGTCCACTGCGATCTCCACCCCGGCAATCTGCGGCTCACCCCCACCGGCTCCGTCGTCGTCCTCGACGCCGGATTCGTCTGGCGGGTCCCGGAGATCGTCCGGGAGAACCTGGCCGTGTTCTTCCTCAACCTCGGCTTCCGCAACGGCCCCCGCTGCGCCGAAGCGGTGCTGGCCAGCGCGGGCCACGTCGGTGAGGACAGCGCCATCGACGCGTTCGTGGCGGACATCACCCGCCTGGTGGACCGCTTCGGCGGCACCACCGCACGGGACTTCGACCTGATCGAGTTCTCCACGGAGCTGTTCGCCAGTCAGCGGCGCAACGACATCTACGCCTCGTCGGAATTCGTGTTCCCGCTGCTCGCGCTGTTGATGGTGGAGGAGACCGTACGACGGCTCGACCCCGATGTGGACTTCCAGGGCATCGCCCGCCCCATCGTCTTCCGCGCGGCCTCGGGCCGTCCCGCCGGAGAACGCCGCCGCAGGCTGGAAGCGGTCGACGAGCCACCGGCAGCCGCCTAGGGCCTGTTGTGAAAGTGCTGGTCACAGCCATTCGTTGATGGCCTAGGCCCGCTGCCGACGCCTGCTGTTTCTCCCATCCGATAGCTGTCTGTCGAGAGGAAACCCACCGTGCCGCACATCGAACTGGGCAATGACATGCCGGGCATCCTGGCTCTCTTCGCCTACCGCCAGGACACCGGCGCCGTGCTCTCCGAACTCTCCGAGGTCCTGCTGCGCGGTCCCTCGCCGCTCAGCCGCGGGGAGCGCGAACTGATCGGCGCGTATGTCTCCGGACTCAACGGCACCCGCTTCTGCGCGAACGCCCATGGCGCGTTCGCCGCGGCCCAGCTCGAAGGGGGCGAGAGCGTGGTGAGGTCGGTGCTCGACCAGCCGACCGGCGCTCCGGTCACCGCCCGGCTGCGGGCGCTGCTGCGGATCGCGGCCGAGGTGCGGGAGGAGGCGGGCCCGGTGTCGGCACAGGCGCTGGCCGCCGCCCGCGCGGAGGGCGCCGACGACCGCGAGATCCATGACACGGTCCTGATAGCCGCCGCGTTCTGCATGTTCAACCGCTATGTCGACGGCCTTGCGACCGACCTGCCGCAGGACCCCGGCTACTACACCGAAGCGGCCAAGGTGATCGTCGCCCATGGCTATGCGATGCCGCAGAAGCCCGCCGAGGAGGCGCTCCACGCCTGAGCCGCCGCCCGGCCGGAACCCGTGCGGCCGGGAACGCGCGCTGATGACCGGCCCCGGATCTCCCGCCCGTCAGGGGCAGGACATCCGGGGCCGTCCGGCGTCGCCCGTCTTCCCCTTCCCGCCGCCCGCCCTACGGTGCCCCGCGGTCCCGGTAGGAGCGGTGCAGATGGCGCAGATACCGCCCGGGGCCGGGGTGGGAGCCGTCCTGGGCGCCGTGGCGGTGGAGTTCGGCGCGCCCGTCGGGGTGCAGCCGGACCGTGGTGGTGGCCCGGCGGCCGGGTGCGGCCGGCCCGGAGGGAGGCGCCGGGCCGGTGGGATCGGCGAGGACGGGGGCGTCGGGGGCGAAGACGGCCGCGGCGTCGGCGGGTGTGGCCGCGGGCTGTCCGCCGGTGCGGTTGGCGCTGCTGACGTAGAGCACGGGGAACGGGTCCAGGAGCGGGGCGAGGGGCTGCCAGCGGGCGCCGAACAGCAGGGTCCAGCCGCTCAGAGTGGCAGGGGCCAGCCAGGCCGGGACGGACAGGTGGTCGTGGACGGGGACGAGAAGGGTGACGAGTTCCTCGCCGAGCAGCCGACGGGCGAACCGGCGGGTGTCCCGGTCGAGGTCGAGAAGCCCGTCCAACCGGTCGAGGGTGTCCGGGTGGTGGGCCCACAGGGCGACGGCCTGACCGGCGGGCCGGCGCTTGGCGGTGTTGACGGCGGCGGGCCCGGTGGCGGCGACCACACAGGTGAGCGGGGCCGGGTTGGGCAGGACCACGGCCCTGCCCCGGTCGAGCGCACGGCGGACGGCGGCGGTGTCGCTGAGGGCCGCGACGGCGGCGGGGGAGGAACGGTGCGCGATACGGCTCGCGGCGTCGTTCATGACCCGGCCCCGGAGGTGAGGCCGTCCAGGTAGGCGGCCAGGGCCTCCTCGTCCACGGTCGCGCGTCCGGCGCGGTACGCCCGGCGCTTGACCCAGGCCGTGGCGGCCCTGGCCCGGTCGGCGTCGAGGTGGTGGCCGAGGCGGGCGGCGACCGCGGTCACGACGCGGGTGCTGGCCAGATGGGTCAGCACGATGTCCGGTTCGATGCCCAGGAGAGCCCTGGGGTCGTAGGGCTGGAACAGACCGGGGTCGACGAACGGGGTGCCGGTGGAGATCGTGGCGACTCCGGTGCCGACCACCGGGGTCGTCACCGTCAACGGCACCCCGGTCTGCTCGGAGACCATCGCGGCGATGACCGGCAGACGGGTCAGATCGGGCGCCCGCCACCACAGGCGGTCCGCGTCGCCGGAGGACCCGAGCAGCGTCGCCGCGCGCTCCGGATCGTGGGCCAGCAGGAACAGCAACTGCTCGGTGGCGGCCATGCCGGAGCGCTCCGCGATGCCCAGCCAGGAACTGGCGGCGATCCGCACCCCGGCCTGGAGGGCCTGAACGGTGTTGGCCAGGCCGAGGCCCAGATCGTTGTGGAGATGCGCGCCGAGCACCGTCCCGGCACCGGCCGCGGCGCCGACCCGTGCGAACATCCCGGCCGCCTCGGCCGGGAACTGCCGTCCCACGGTGTCGGCGAGGATCACCGCACCGGCCCCGGCGGAGGTGAACTCCCCGGCGGCGTCGCCCATCAGCGCGGGGTCGGCACGGGAGGCGTCGGCCAGGCACACATCGGCCGCGACCCCCTCGTCCAGCTCCCGGACCGCCTTGACCAGATCCGTGCCGCGCGCCAGCGCCGCACGGGCATCCTGATGGACCATCACCCGCGCCATCGGGTCGGACGCCGGGACGACCACCATCACCCGGGCATGGGCGCTCCCGCGCACCGACGCCACCGCCTGCCGGACGTCGTCCCGGGTGCCCCGGCACACGGCCGCCACGCTGACCTGTCCCTCGGCCTCGACCGCGACCTGCCGCACCGCCTCGAACTCCTCGGCGCACACGGCGGGAAACCCCGCAGCGAACACCACATGGCGCGGCCCGTCGGAGCCGAACACCGCACCGTGCTCGCGCGCCAGCCGCACCCGGAAACCGGGCGGCATCAAGGTCTTGGCCTGAGCGCCGTCGCGTGCGGACTCCTCCCACACCACCAACCGGCCGGCCAGCGCGGATTCACGGACGACATCCCGCATCGGCGGGCCCCCTCTCCCTCGTACGCCCACCGGGCGGGAACCCCCGCGCAGCGGCGCACCGACGAGGGGAAACGATAACCCTCCCCGGCTTCGACCAGCACCGCCGGGGAGACGTCCGCGTCACGCCCGGTCTTCGGCGGTCAACGGTGGGGCCGGGGAGACCACTTCCGGGCACGGGCCCGTGCCGCCGAGGGGATCGGGGCCGGGGGGCAGCCGTCGGTCGACCGCCCACACGGCCAGCGCGCACACCGCGAATCCGGCTCCGAGGAGAGCGGAGCCCGTCCAGCCGTGGGCGGTGAGGACGGCGGTGGTCGCCGCCGCGCCGAGGGCGGAACCGAGCGAGTAGAAGACCATATAGGCGCCGATGACGCCGCTGACGCGCGCGGGATACGCGGCGGTGAGCAGATGCTGGTTGCTCACATGCACGGCCTGGACCGCGTAGTCGAGCAGCACGACGCCGACGACGAGGAGCCACAGCGACCACATCAGCTGTCCCGTCGCGGCCCAGGAGAGGACGAGCAGGGCGAGCGCGGCCCCGGTGACCGGGGCCGCCCGTCCCGCGTCCGCCCACCGCCCCGCGCGGGCCGCGCCGAGGGCCCCGGCGAGACCGGCGATCCCGAACAGCCCGATCTGACTCTCGCTCAGCCGCCATGGCTCGCCCCCCAGCGGCAGGGACATCCCGCTCCACAGGGTCCCGAACGACGCGAACAGGAAGAACGCGATGAGCCCGCGCGTCAGGAAGACGCGCCGCCCGAAGAGCCCGCCGAGCGCGACGACGGCCCGTCCGTACCCGGTGGGCCGGTCGGGGCGCCCGTCCGGCGGCAGCGCGACGAGGACGAGGACGGCGAGTCCGAGCGAGACCACCGCGAGCACGAGATAGACACCGCGCCAGCCCGCTGTCTCCGCGAGCGCGCCGGTGACGATCCGCGCGCCCAGGATGCCGACCACGACACCCGAGGTCACGACGCCGATACCGCGTCCGCGTTCGGCGGGCGGCGAGACCGACGCGGTGTAGGCCACGGCGGTCTGCACCACGACCGCGAACACCCCGGCCACCGCCAGCCCCGTGAACGCCACCCACGCGGTCGGCGCGGCTGCCGTCAGGAGCAGGCCCACCGCGGTGATCGCCAGGTGCGCGGCGATGAGCCGTCGCCGGTCGACCACGTCACCGAGCGGCACCAGCAGCACCAGCCCGGCCAGATAACCGATCTGACCGGTCGCCACGATCCACCCGGTGAGCCCGGTCGGCACACCGAGGTCGCGTCCCATCGGCTCCAGAACGGGCTGTGCGGCGTAGACGCCCGCCACAGCCACTCCGCACACCGTCGCGAGCAGCGCTCGCCGCCTCGCGTCCATGACCCTCCCACGGTAAATGAGTAGCAAATTGCAACTGATTTGACCGTAGGGCATGATGGTTTCACTTCGCAACTCATCGTTGGATCCGGCTCCCTCGTGAATCCGGCCTCATCGTTGAATCCGGCCCGATCGTGAATCCCCACCCACCGGGAGCTGCCATGTCGCCCCCCACCCGGCACGCGCCCGGCTCCGACTGGACCGACCCGGACTGCCCCGTCGCCCGCGCGCTCGACCTCGTCGGCGACAAATGGAGTCTTCTGGTCGTCCGTGACGCGATGGACGGGGCCCGGTCGTTCACCGAGTTTCAGCGACGCACCGGCATCGCCCGCAACATCCTCACCGACCGCCTCAGGAAACTCTCCGAACGCGGGCTCCTCACCCAGCGCACGGCCCCGACGGGCCGCCGCCAGGAGTATGTGCTCACCGATGCCGGACGGGACCTCTTCCCCGTCATCGTCACCCTGCGGCAGTGGGGCGAACGCAACGCCTTCGCCCCCGGGGAGCCCCGCTCCACCCTGGTCGACCAGCACGGAACCCCCGTTCCCGACCTCACACCGACCGGCGGCGACGGCACCCCCCTCGACGCGGGCACCACGCGGGTGCGCCGGACGGGATAGGCGGCGGACCGGCCGCCGCGCGCGCCCTCACCAGCGCGTCCGCCCCCTTTCGCGGCCCCCGGCGGTTCTGTAGGTTCGGCGGCGATCACCGGAGCAACTGCCCCGCGGGTCACTGTGTTCGCCCCCGTACCGCTGTTACCACCGGTTCACCCGTTCAGGAGAGGCAACACCATGCGCAACCCCCTGCGAAGAACCCCCCACCGCCGACTGCGCACCACCGCGGCCGGAGCCCTCGCGACGGCGCTCGCCGCGCTGGGGCTCGTGGCTCTCCCCGGCCCCGCCGCCGCGACGACCGCACCGGCGCTCACCGTCCAGTACCGCACCGGCGTCACCGGTGCCACCGCCGGGCAGGCGGCGCCCTGGTTCACCGTCCGCAACACCGGTACCGCCCCGGTGCGGCTCGCGGACGTGAGACTCCGTTACTACTTCAGCTCCGACGCGCCGGACGCCTCCTACCGCTTCGCCTGCGACTGGGCCGTCCGCGGCTGCTCGAACCTCACCGGCGCGTTCGCGGCGCACACACCCGCGACGGCCACCGCCGACCGCTATCTGGAGATAGGCTTCACCGCTGCCGCGGGCACCCTCGCGCCCGGCGCGGACACCGGCGACATCCGGCTCCGGATGCACCGGAGCGACTGGAAGCCGCTGCGGCAGGGCGACGACCACTCCTTCAGCGCCGAGCGGACGACGTACGCCGACTGGGACCGGGTCACCGCCCATCTCTCCGGCACCACCGTCTGGGGCTCCGTGCCCGGCGGCGGCCCGGTCGACCCGCCGCCCGCGCAGGCCCTCTTCGACGACTTCGCGTACACCGCGCACGACGACCCCCGGCTCGCCGCCCGGGGCTGGGCGCTCCGGAGCTGGCCGGGCGGGCCCGGGGTGCCCGGCGCGGGCTGGTCGCCGCGGAACATCTCGTTCGGCACCGAGAACGGCGCCTCGGTGATGACCCTCAGGACCGAGACCGACGGCACCGCGGCAGGCACTCGGCAGGCCGAGATCCTGGCCACGTCCATGAAGTTCCGCAAGGGCACCTACGCGGCCCGGGTGAAGTTCAGCGACGCCCCCGTGCACGGGCCCGACGGCGACCACGTCATCCAGACCTTCTTCGCCATCAACGACCTGAAGGCGCCGATGGCGGACGACTACGCGGAGTACGACTTCGAGTACCTGCCCAACGGTGGATGGGGCGAGACGGGCAACACCCTCTTCGCCACGTCCTGGGAGACATACGACTCGACCGGCGCGCAGCCGCCCGTGAACACGCACACCGCCGACCGGGCGGGCTACGCGGGCTGGCGCGACCTGGTGTTCACCGTCGACGACACCGACGTCCGCTACTACGTCGACGGGCGGCTCTTCGCCACCCACGGCGCCGCCTATCTGCCGGAACGCCCGGTGCTGATCAGCTTCAACCAGTGGCTGACGGATCTCGCGGGCCCGCCGGAGCGCACCCCCCGCGCCTATGAGCAGGGCGTCGACTACGTCCTGCATGTGAAGGACAAGGTCCTCACCCCGGCTCAGGTCGCCGAGCGGGTCGCCGCGTACCGGACGGCGGGCACGGCCTTCGAGGACACCGTCCCCGCGCTCTGACCCGTCCGTCCCCGTCCGGCCTGTTCCCGTCCGTCTTCGTCCGGTCTGCTCCCCTCCGTCTTCGTCCGGCCTGTTCCCGTCCATCCCCGTCCGGCTTGTTCCTTTCCATCCGCGTCCGGCCTGCTTTGGCCCGGTTGCTTCAGCCGGCAGACCTCTGCCATGGCCTGCCATGGCTCCCTGTCAGGACCGCTGTCCTGACGCGCGCCCACCGTCCCCGGCCACCAGATTCCTGCTCTGGGACGGAGGGCGTCCCCCCTGGTGGAATCGGGACACCGGCAACGGCCGGACGAAACAGGGCCACGACGGAGGATCACCTATGAACACGGAAGACCTCATGGGCGGCTACGCCGCGTACACCAGCCCCAACGCGGCCGTTCAGGAGGCCGCCACCACCCACGCCGAGGCGTTCACCCCGACCATCACCGTGACCCCGACGACCGAGGTCATCGTCAGCGTCGTCGTCTCGCTGCTCACACCGCACGTCTGAGCCGAGCCGGACCGGGCGGGAAACCGTTCGCCGGGCGTTCCATCGGGTCCCGGGCACCGACAGGTGCCCGGGACCCTTTCCGTGCGCCCCCCTCGTGCCCCCTTGCGCCGGTATCTCCGCGCCCCTGTGCCCGGGTGCCTCCGCGTCCTTCGTCCGGATGGTCCGCGACCCTGAACTTCCCCTGAATCATGGCCTTATGTGACGGGGAACCTCTGTTCGCCTCTTTCATGATCAGTATGATGTGCGGGCAGTGGGTCGACGGGTGGCGGACGTCGGCGGAGAGCCCGGGGCGGGGTGGCCCCGGGCAGAACGGCGGGCCGGTCACGGCCGGAGGACGGACGCGTGGCAGCGTCCTTCGTCCCGCCGGAGCGGTCCCCGAGCCACCCGGAGGAGGCGTACGTGCGTGCAGGGAGACAGGCGCGGCGGATGTGGCGGCGCACCCGCCGACTGGCCGACACTCTGGAACTGCCCACTCCGTTCAGTGCGGAGGCCCTGATCACCGCCCTCGCCGAACGCCGGGGCAGACCCATCGAGATCCTGACCGCCCCACTCCCCGCGCCCGTCCCCTGCGGGCTGCTGGTGGCCACCGACCGCGCCGACTACATCGTCTGCACGGCGCAGACGACCGAGCTGCACCGCCAGCACATCCTGCTGCACGAGGCCGCCCATCTCCTCTGCGGACACGACCGGACCGCGCTCCCCGAGACCCCGGCCCTCCCGCTGCTCGTCCCCGGCCTCCCCGACGGGCTGGTCCGGCGCGTCCTCGGCCGCACCGGCCACAGCGAGCCCCAGGAACAGGAGGCCGAACTGCTCGCCTCGCTGATCCTGCGGCGGGCGCTGCGCGAGGCGGCCGGCCGGGCCGAGGACATCGCCGCCCAGGGCGGGGCCGGCGCCCTCATCGGCGCGCGGACCGCGGTGCCCCCGCGGTGAAGGCGCTCACCGGCTACCTCCCCGCCGTCGTCGCCCTCGGCGTCGGCTGGTACGAACTGCTGCTCGCCCGCGACCGCCGCCAGGAGCGCGCCGTACGGCTGCTCTGCCTCTTCGCCCTCTTCCTCGCGACCTCGATGGCCGTGCTCGCACCCGCGACCATGGACGCCGTGGACCGGGCGCTCCCCCGCCACTCCGAACTGGCCCATCTGCTCGGCCGGGAGCTGGAGATGGCGGCGCTCGCGCTGCTCCCTGCGGTGGTGGGACGGCTCGCCCCGCGCGGCCCCTGGGAGGCCCGGCAACGGACCCACCTGGCGGTGTCCGCCGCCGTGCTGACGGCCGCACCGGTGCTGTTCCTCCTCTCCGGCGCCGATCTGACGGCCGGCCGGATCGTCGCGGACGGCCGCGGCGGATACGCCCTCGCCGGATTCGGCCTGCTCTTCGCGGCGTTCAGCCTCTGGTGTCTGTGGGGACTCGCCGCACGGGTCCACCGGCACGCGCGCACCCTGCCGCCGGGCCCCCTGCGCACCGGGCTGCGGCTGATCGTCGCCGGGGCCGCGACCGGCGCGCTCTGGGCCCTGTGGGGGCTGACCGGGGTCGCCAACGTCCTCCTCCACCAGGGGCAGGGCGCGGGCCAGGACCCCGTCGCGCTGCTGCTGGGCACGGCCTGTCTGCTGATCTCCGCGTCCGGGGTGACGGCGGCCCGCTGGGCGCCCGCGGCCTCGGCCGTACGGCGCTGGCGGCGCTGTGTGCGCGGCTACCGGGCGCTGGAGCCGCTGTGGTCGCCGCTGGCGGAGGCGGTGCCGAGGAACGCGCCGACGGCGCCGCCCGGGCGGGTCATGCTGCTCCGGGACGCCGAACTCGCCCTCTACCGCAGGGTGATCGAGATCCGCGACGGCTATCTGGAGCTGCGGCCCTATCTGCCGCCGGGCTTCGCGGACTGGGCGGAGGACGGCTTCCGCCGCCACCCGGTCGCCCCGCCGTCCGAGGCGGCGGCCACCGAGGCGGCGGCGGTCGGCGCGGCCCTGGAATACCTCCGCTCCGGCCGCCGCCCGTCCGCCCCCGGCACCGCCCCCTTCCTCCCGTCCGCCCCGGTCCCGGGCGCCACGGTCGACGCGGAGGTGATCTGGCTGACCCAGGTCGCCCACGAGTTCGCCCGCTCCCCGGTGGTGGCGCATGTCCGGCGGGTGGCGGCGGAACGGGTCTGAGGGGGCGGGGACGCGGGTGGCTGTGCCCAGTTGGGTGGGACGCCCGGTCCGGGGTGGGGCGGGGGTGCGCTCGGGGTCGCGGGGTGGGTGGTCGGGTATCGATTGCGGGGTGGGTGGTGTCTCGCTTGCGTAGGGGGTGACGGCCGCCGTGCGAATGGTCAAGGGTGGGTAAAGGGCTTGCTGGGGTGCAGGTCGGGGAGGGGTTTCCCCACGCGGGTGGGGGTGTTCCGGCCCTGCGCGAGCATGGCCGCGGCTCCGAGCAGTTTTCCCCACGCGGGTGGGGGTGTTCCGTAGCCCATCTGCGTGATCGTGGCCCCGATGTCGTTTTCCCCACGCGAGTGGGGCTGCTCCGGGGACCCGGGGCGGGCCCGCCCCCGGGTCCCCCCTCAAACCGCGTCGCGCCGCACCCCCGCCCCAGGCGACAACGACATCCCCGCCGTGGCGGCCCGGCGGTGTTCCGCCTCGTGGGCCCAGCGGGCGATGCCGACGCGGGAGGCGCAGCCCAGGCGGCGCATCACCTCGCGGATGTGGTTGACCACGGTCCACTCGGAGATCTCCAACTGGCGGGCGATCTGTTTGTTGCTCAGCCCGAGGGCGACCAACTGCGACACCTCGGTCTGCCGAGGGGTCAGTTCCTCGGTGGCGGCGGCGGTGGCGGGGGCGCGCCGCTCCAGGACGGCGGGCGCGGGCGGCCCGCCGTACCCCGCGCGGGGGGCCTCCGGGGCGGCGGGGGCACCACCGTCCCGGCGGCGGGCGGCGAACGCGGTGACCAGGTCCAGCAGCGACAGCCCCGCTCCCTCGGCCAGCGCGGCCCGGAACGCCTCCTCGCCGAGCAGCCGCCGTACGGGCTCCTCACAGCGGGCCGTGGTGAACGGGGACTCGTCGGGGTCGTCCAGGAACGCGGCCCGGGAGGCGTAGAAGCAGCCCAGGACCCGCGCGGTGGCCCGCGCCCGCCCGGTGGGCCCGGGGAGCAGCGGCCCGGCGAGCAGGGTGAGATGCGCGCCGAGCACGGCGGGCGCACCGAGCGAGCGCAGGCTCGCCAGGGCGCGGGCATGGCGGTCGGCCGCCTGCCGGGTCCGCCCCGCCGCCGCCGCGAACAGCGCCAGGTGCAGCAGCGCCGAGCCCGCGGCGAAGACATCGCCCCGCCGCAGGGCGCCGCAGAGCGTCTCCAGCGCGGTGTCCTCGCCGCGCCGGACCTCCCCGTACAGGAGATCCGCGAGCGCCGCCTCCAGCGCGACCCGGGCGGCGCCGTGCCGGTCCCCGTCCGCCGCGCGGCGCTCGGCCGCCCGGCGCAGTGACGCCGTCCCGTCCGCCGGGTCGGAGTGCACGGCGGCGAGACCGCGCAGCCGCAGCAGCCGCCCCCCGTCCGGCCCGGACGTATCCGCTCCGGCGGCCCCGTCGAGCAGCGGCCGGGCCGCCTCCGGGTGCCCGGCGAGCACGGTGGCCTCGGTGAGCAGCGACTGCGCCCGCCGACAGGGCCGGTGGGTCGCGGCCCGCCGGGCCAGCGGGTCGAGGACCCCGGCCCGGATCGCCGTCGGCCCGGTGGCGTACCAGTGGACGAGCAGATCCTCCGCGAGGTCGAGCGCCTCGTCCGGGTCCCCGTCCCCGTGGGTGAACAGGGTCTCCAGCGCCGCCCGCAGATTGGCCTCCTCGGCGCGGAACACGGTGATGCCCGCGCGCTGGTCGCCCTCCGCGATCTGGCGGGCCGCCGTGCGCGCGACCCGGGCGTAGTAACGGGCGTGGGCGAGCCGCGCCGTCTCCGCGCCGGGGTCGGGCGGCAGGGGGAGCGCCGTCAGCGGCACCTGGAGCCGGGTCCGCACCGGTCCGTCGAGCTGTCCCGAGGGCTGGGCGGAGAGGGTGAGCAGCCCCTGGGCCAGCAGGGTGTGCAGGGCGGTGGCGAAGCCGGCCGTCCGGACGCCGGAGATCTCGCGCAGCGCCTCGGTGCCGAAGCCGTCCGCGAACACGGCGCAGCGCGCCAGCAGCCGTTGGGCCGAGCCGCCGTCCCCACTGTCCCCGCCGTCGTCCCCACCGCCCGCCCGGCCTCCGTCCGTCTCGGCGTCCGTCCCGGCCGACGGAACGCCGTACATCCGGAGCAGGTCGGTCAGCCGTCCCCCGTACGGTGCGCTGAGCGCGTTCCACACCGTCTCGGGCCCTTCCAGCGCGGCCATCCGGGCCGCGAGCCCGAGCGCGCCGGGGACCCCGCGCAGTTGCGCGCAGGTGCGGGCGATCGCCTGCTGGTTGCCGCCGTGGACGGCCGCCTCCGGGTTGAGCGTGCGCAGCCGGGCCAGATAGAGCTGTACGGAGGGGACGGCCGCGAAGCCCTCGGGGTCGGCCGTCGAGCAGTCCCGGGGTAACCGCAGCCCGCGGACCGGGACGGAGACCAGCCCGGCGGCGGGCCGGTCGGCACGGGCGGTCGCGAGCACCACCACCCCTGCGGAACCGGCGGCGGCCAGCAGGTTCCGTTGGTCGACGGCGTCGGCCCCGTCGACGGTGAGCAGGGGCGCGGGGCCCTGCTCACCGCGGACGGCGGCGAGCGCGAGGGCCGCTTCCACGGCGGCGGACCCCGGGTCCCCTGTGGCCGTCGGCGGGACGACGGTGGCGGTGGCCGCCCCGGTCGCCCCTCGGTACGCGGCGGTGACCGCCGCGGCCAGCCGGGACTTCCCGACGCCGGGGGCGCCGTGCAGCAGGACGGCCGCCGGGGCGGGCCCGGGACGGGTCAGCAGGGAGAGCAGGTGCGCGATCTCCTCGTCCCGCCCGATGAGTTCCGCGGGGGAGGGGGACGAGAACGAGGAGGGGGGCGGGGTCGGGGTCGGGGGCGGTGACGGGGGCAGGGACGGGGACGGTACCGGGGCGTTCGGGAAGGGCAAGGGGTGCTCCGCAGAGTGGGACCCGGGCGGACGCCGCCGCGAGGGCATTAGCTGAAATGAATCAACCTCAACTGCTCATTTATCTTGGCTAATGTGCATGCTGGGCGACGGCGGCTCCTCTGTCAACTAAAATGAAACCCGGGCCAGTTCATTCACATCGGCTGATCGGAAAGAGGTGGGCATGGCCGACGACGACCGCGTGCCGTCGACGCTCTCCGGGAAGATCGAGGAGCTGTTCCGGGTCGTCCGCCGCCCCGACAACCAGCCCTACAGCAACGAGGAGGTCGCGGCGAGCTGCCGCCGCACCACGGGGGAGTCCTTCTCCGCCACCTACCTCTGGCAGTTGCGCACCGGCCGCCGGGACAACCCGACCAAGCGCCATCTGGAGGCGCTGGCCCAGTTCTTCCAGGTCCCGCCCGCCTACTTCTTCGACGACGCGCAGGGCGCCGACGTCTCCGCCCAGCTCGCCCTGATCGCCGCGCTGCGGGACGCCGGGGTGCGCAATGTGACCCTCCGGGCGGTCGGGCTCTCGCCCGAGTCGCTCGGGACCGTCACCGAGCTGATCGAGGTGATCGCCCGCCGGGAGCGCGCGGCGCGCCGGACCGACACCGCCGGGGACGGCTGAGCCCCGGCCCTGTCAGCCTCCCCCCGCCGACGGGCCGCCCAGCCTGACAGAAACCTGCCGTACACCGGTTCCCGCCCGCGCTCAACCGGCGGACTCCTGCCACTGTCCGGCCCGGTCCGCCGCTGCCTAGCGTGACCGTCATGGCAGCGACGACGACCGCAGAACAGCCCGCCCGGACGGCGAGCGCCGGACCGCCCGGAGCGCTCGCACCGTTCCCCCTCGACCATGCGCCCGAAGTCGCCACCGCACTGGACCGGCTCCGGATCGCCCCCCTCGTCCCGTCCACCCTCAGCGGACTGCCCGGCCGCAACGACAACTGGAGCGGGCTCACCGAGGACGGACGGGCCGTGTTCGTCAAACGGCTCGCCCAGCCCGGCGCCCAGGACCGCTTCGACCGGGCGCTGGCCTTCGAGAGGGCCCGTTCCGCCGCCGGAACCCTCAGTTGGCGCGCGCCCCGCTTCCTCGGCGGCGACCGGGAGAACGGAGTCCTCGTCCACGAACGGCTCGACGGCCCCGTCACCGCCGCCGCCCTCGCCGACGAGGGCCGCCACACCCCGGACCTGGCCCGGCGCACCGGCCGCGCCGTGGCCGAACTCCACTCCCTGCCGTACGCGGAGGCCACGTCCGGGGCCACGTCCAGGGCCACGACCGAGGTCACATCCGGGTCCGGGGGCGGGTCCCAGGCCGGGGGCGGAACGGCGGCGGGGGAGGGCGGCCGGAACCGAGTAGGTTCGTCCGCTCCGCCGCACCCCGCCACCACCGCGCTCAGCCTCGACACCTACCTCCGCGGCAGCGGAGCCGAACTGGAGGCATGGGCCCTGCTCCAACAGGACCGCAGGGTCGTCGCCGCCCTCACCGGACTCGCCGAGGCCGCGGCAGCAGCACCCCGGCTGCCCGGCCACGGAGATCTCCGGCTCGACCAACTCCTGCTGATCGGGGACGAGCTGTATCTCACCGACTGGGAGGAGTTCCGCCCGGCCGACCCCGCCCGGGACCTCGGCGGCTACCTCGGCCAGTGGCTCCACCGGGCCGCCACCCGCATGTTCAGCGAACTCGACCCCGACACCTCCGCCGACCCCGCCGAGGCCCACGAGGCCATCGTCCGCAACGGGGAGCGGCAGCTCGCCGCCGTCCGCCCCCGGATCAGCGCCTTCTGGCAGGGCTACCACGCCGCCCGCCCCGAGGCCGCCGACGATCCCGGACTCGCCCGGCGCGCCACCGCGCTGGCCGGATGGCATCTCTACGACAGGCTCTTCGCCGCCGCCACCTTCGGCCACCGGCTCACCGCCGCCCAGCGCGGCTGCGCCGGAGTCGGCCGCAACGCCCTGCTGCGCCCCGCCGACTTCGCCTCCGTCATCGGGCTGGTGGCGGAGTGAACCCCGTGCCCCCGCCACCCGCCCCGACGGCCGCGCCGCCCACCGGCCCGGTGCCACCCAGGACTTCCAGAACAACCAGGACAACCAGGACTCCCATGAACACGACTGCGGCGACCTCGCCCACTCCGCCGACCTCACCGCCCCCGATGACCCCGCCGTCCCCGATGACCCCGCCGGTCGGGGAGACCCCGCTCTGCCCGGCCCTGCGCGAGGCCCTGCGGACCGTGGAATTCCCCGGCGCTGGCCGGATCTCCCTCGCCGGGGAGACCTTCGACGAGGACTCGCCGAGGAAGCTGCGCGCCGTCCTCGCCGGAGCGCTCTACCGGAACTGGCACGCGGGCGCGGCACCCGACGCCGACGGGCGCGGCACCCCGCTCCGGCGCGTCCCCGCGTTCGAGGACCGGCTCACCGCCGTCGTCCCCCACACCCACACCTCCGTCCCCGCCGAACTCGCCGAGACGCCCGCCGCGCCCGACGCCGAGTCCGTCACGGTCAGGATCGGCCGGCTGCTGGTGCGGGTGCCCGTGGCCGCCGTCCGCCCGAGGGGCGGGCCCGGCGGGGCCCCGCGCCCCGGCACCCCGGTCACCGTGGAACTGCCCGCCGTACGGCCCGCCCTCTCGCCGGGCTTCCTCCTCGTCGACGGCGGAACGGGCCTCCCGGCGGGCGGGGCCGGGGACCGGCCGCTGCGGCTGTACGCGCACATCACCGACGCGGACGCCGCGCCCGCCGTCTGGGGCACCGTCCTGCTGACCCTCGCCGACCAGGACCTCCCCTACCGGGCCAAGGTGCTCTCCCGGCCCTGGTCCTACCCCCGGCGCGACGCCCTCGTGGTCTATCTGCACGGCCCCCACGCCGAGCGCGGTCCGGCCGCGCGGGCGCTGACCGCCGCGCTGGCCGACGTCCCCGGCGTCGGCGACACGACCTCGCTCTTCGCCCACCGGACCGGGCCCGGGACCGCGCTCGCCTGGGACCCCGACGACGAGCGCCCCGCCCACCGGGGCACCAGTTTCGGCCAGCACCGCTCGGCCGCCGTCGCGGAGGGGATCGTCCGCCATGCCCTCGCCCCGGACGCCGGACCGCTGGAACGGAGCGTCGCCGAGGCCCTGACGGAGGCCGGGGCCGACAGCGCCGCCCCCTTCCGCAACACCGGCTCGCCCGTCCTGCCCCTGGCCCCGGTGTGACCGCCGCAGCCGGAGCCCGGGCGACACCGAAGTCGGCGCCCGCGCCCGCGCCTGCTGCCGCTGCCGCTGGTGCGGCTGCGCCTGGTGCCGTGTTCGCTGTTGCCGGTGCGGTTGTGTCTGGTGCCGCTTCTGCTGCCGGTGGTGCGGTTGCGCCCGGTGGTGCGGTTTCTGTCCCGGCGCCCGCGCCCGCTGCTGCTGGGGTGGCTGTGTCTGCTGCTGTGGTTTCTGTTCCGGCGGCTGTGGTCCCTGTCGCCGGTGCGGCCGCACCCGGCGCCGCGTCCGCCGTTCGCGGAACGGCCGCACCCAGCGCCGAGGCCCTCGTACCCGGTACCGGCACCGGCACCGCAACGCCCGCTCCCGGCACCGGCACCGGGGGCACGGGCCGGGCCACCACCGCCGCCGCAGCCCTCCCGGCATCCGCGTGCCTGTCCGTATCCCCGTCCGGAGCCGTCTCCGAGGCTGTCTCCGGTGCCGGTGCCGGTGCCGGAGACACGGCCCCGGGGCGGGGCCGGGTCTCCGTCCTCTTCCCCCATCAGATCCACGACCTCACCGAACTGACCGCCCTCGCCGCCCTCGTCCGCGACGGCGCCGCCGACCGGCTCTGGCTCGGCCAGTCGCTCGCCGTCGAGAGCCACCACGCGCTCGCCTGGCTCGCCGGAGCCGGTTACCGCGTCCCCGTGGGCCTCTCGGTCGCGCTCACCGCGCTCCGGCACCCCTACGACGCCGCCGCCCAGGCCCGCTCGCTCGCCCTGCTCACCGGGCACGCCCCGGTCATCGGCTACGGCGCGGGTCGGCCGGGCTTCGTCCGGGCGCTGCACGGCCACCCCTACGAACGGCCCGCCGCCGCGGTCGCCGAATACCTCGGCGCCGTCCGTGCCCTGCTCCACGGCGACCCCGCCGCCCACCGGCCCGAACTCTTCCCCCTCGGCGCCGACCTGCCCGCCGCTCCCGCCGCACCCCTTCCGGAACTCGCCGCCGGGGTGCTCCGCCCCGGCATGGCCAAGGCCGCCGCCCGCACCGCCGACACGGCCGTCGGCTGGATGACACCCGCTCCCTATGTTCGCGATGTACTGATTCCGGCGCTGGACGAGGGGGCTCGCACCGCGTGCCGCCCCCGGCCCCGGATGGTCACCGTGACCCACGCGGCCGTCGCCCGCCGGGGCCGCAGCCCGCTCATCCTGGCCCAGCGCGGGGCCGCCGCCCATCTCGCCGCCCCGCACTATGCCGCCATGCTGCGCCGGGCGGGTCTGGCCGTCGATGCCTCCGACCCCGTCGCGGGCGCCAGGGAACTCGTCGAGGAGGGCGTCTTCCTCTACGGCGACCCCGCCGAACTGGCCGACCGTATCCGGGACTGCTTCGCGGCGGGCGTGGACGAGGTGGTCCTCAACCCGGCCGGCACGGCCTGGACCCATGGCTTCGCGGCGGCGCTCGACGATCTCCGCGACATCACCGAAGCCCTGGGCACACCCCACGGCTGATCCACGTCTCAGCGGTCCCGTCCACGTCCGCACCGGCGACACCACGGCCTGGCACGGGTCGCGGCGGGCCGCCGTATCCACCGGTACGGGTATCCACCGGTACGGCCGTGGTCGCGCGGCTGACGCCGCTCAGCCGAGGCGGCTCCGCGTCCCCGGCGCCGACACGCCGCGACGGCCCCGCGTCCGACGGCTGTTTTTCGGCCGCTGCGGCTCACCCTCCAGCCCGGCGGCCCGCCGCGCCAGTTCGGCCAGCCGGGCCGGGGGGAGGCCCAGAGCGCGGACCATCGCCGTCACCCGGCGGGCGCACCCCGGCCTTCCGCAGTCCAGGACCACCCCGGCATCCTCCGACGGCAGACGCAGCACGCGACAGGCCAGGCATACATACCAGGTTCGGGTCATATCAGTGCCTTTCTCCGGTACCGGAGCAGACCGTGCACGAGCCTGTCCACCTGTGGACCAGGGGCCGCAGCTCGCCCGTCTCGGGGTGAGGCTCCACAGTATGCCGCTCGTGCTCGGTGAGCCCGGTTCCACCGCACCCCGGGCAGCGCTCTCCGCTCATGGCTCCAGCATGGCGGAGCAGGGGCTCGCGGGTCAGCGGGACGGCGCTCTTCACGCGAGCGGGTGCGGGGTGCGGGTGCGGGTGGCGTGGTCGCCGTGCGGAGCCGAGGAGTGTTGAACGATCGCCCGAGGGTGACCGAGCGCGCGAGGGCGGACGGGCCTCCGGGAGTGAACGAACGCCCAAG
Organism: Streptomyces clavuligerus; assembly: GCF_005519465.1. NCBI lineage: Bacteria > Bacillati > Actinomycetota > Actinomycetes > Kitasatosporales > Streptomycetaceae > Streptomyces > Streptomyces clavuligerus. Next base: position 1,394,471 of record NZ_CP027859.1, read on the forward strand.
GGTGGACGGGCAGCCCGAGCGCGTCTCCGGCGAGTGATGACCGCGCGAGTGAGCACCGCCCCCTCGGGCCGCCCTACCGCCCGCCGGGATCTCCGTCGACGGTATCGGCGCACTCCTCGGGCACCGCTGTGGCCAGGATGACCAACGGCCCTTCTTCCGTGACAGGCGGCGCGGTCGCTCGTTCCCCGAGGCCGTGCCCCGTCGTGAACTGCTCGCACTCCACCACGAGAGCCGGATCGACGGCCGGATCGGCTGTCGGTCCGGCTGTCGGTCCGACAGCCGGTTCCCACCGGCGTTCCCCGGCGGTCGGCCCCGGGTCCAGCACGGCGATGGCGGCGAGGCCGCCGAGGCATGACACCGCCCAGAGACCGGCGATCCAGACGCGGGCTCTCACCGTTCGAGCGCCGGAACGGCCGGGGCGGCCCCCATGGTCACCGGGGAGGCGGCGCCCGCGCTGCCGGCGTTTCTTATGATCTTCACCTGGGCGCGTCCATGCCGTCCACCGTACCCAGGGCACGGGAACAGGATCAGGGAGACAGGTTGATCACGGAGTATCAGCAGCGGCTGCGCGAGCGTTACCTCACCGCTCCCGTCATGCCCGCCCCGGCGCCCTGGAAGCCGGTCCCGGACGGGGGGATCGCCGTCGGCGGCCTGCTGGGCATCGGCTTCGCGGCACACCCGGACACCGGGCACGACCTGGTGATGGTCGTCTCCAGCGCCGGACACGGGCTCTTCGACGCGGTCACCGGCGAGAAGATCGCACGCGACCGGGACCCCGACCCCGACACCAGCACCCCTGACGCGCACCCGGACCTCACCTGCCCCGGCCTCGGTCCCCTCGCGGGTGTCCCGGTGCGCATCGCGGGACTCTTCGGCGGCGGTCTGCACACCACCACCCCGGACGGCTGGACCATGGACGTCGTCAACCCCGACTGGCCCCACGACCGCGTCGTCCTCTCCGCCGACGGCGGAGCGTACAAGGGACCGGCGGGAGGCACCTGGTGGCATGTCCACCACTCCGTGCATTCGGAGCTGCGCACGGCCGGTTTCTCCCCGTCGGGACGGACCCTGGCGGTCGCCACCAGCAGCGACCTCACTCTCTGGGCCCGCCCGGAGCTTCCCGCCCCCGGCCTCACCGACTGACACAGGACATCCCGGCAACCGGGTACGGAAAAGGGTGACCGTCCTGGCCAAGTCGCCCACTTCGTGGGCCTGTCGAGGCAACCTCCGGGGTTCCCTCCTCCTCTTCTTCCGCGGTTGCGCCCCCGGGCGAACCGCCGTACCGGTCCGGAAGGGGCCGGTGCTCACCGATACCGAGAGGCAGCAGGACTTGAGGGCAGGAACAGGTACGAGCGTTCTCGCGGTCGCGTGCGCGGCCGTGTTCATGGCACCGTCCCCGGCCGCCGCGGCCCAAGCGCCCCAGGCGACGGCCGGTTCCCACTGTGTCGCCGATCTCGACACCCAGAAGACCACCTGCTACGACACCTTCCGCGAGAGCGTCGCCGCCGCGACCGGCGGCAGGATCACCGACGCCGCGCAGGAGAGAGCCGCCCGGGACAAGGATTTCGTGGCCAAGCTCAATACGCGTACGGACACCCGGACCTCACGAGCGGCTTCGAACACGCATGTGGTGGGCGTCTTCTACTGGGAGGGCAACTACACGGGGCACACCTGGATAGCCAGGGCGGGCCGCCCGTGCTTGAACGATGGATCGTGGGACCACAGATGGCGTGACCTGGGTGGCTGGAACGATGCCATCAGCTCTTTGCAGCTCGCGGGCAACTGCTACGTCCGGGCGTGGGAGCACAGCGATTACGGCGGCGCCACCCAGTACTACACCTCCGACACCGCCTGGGTGGGGGACGCGATGAACGACCGCATCAGCTCACTTCAGTTCCAGTAGTCCTCCATAGGCCGCCAGCGCTGATTCACCCACCGGTCGCGGTGGGTGAATCAGCCCCTCCGGCATGTCCGGACGGGTTCTCAGGGCACGAAGACGACGTCGGGGAAGTGCGGCGAGGGACCGTCGAGGAGACCGCGGTCGTCGTCGCCGCGCAGATGGCGGCCGAAGAAGGCGGTGATGTACGCCCGCTGGGCGAGGACGGAGCGGTCGGCGGGGGCGGCGCCGAACAGGGCGGCGATCCGCTCCGGGGCGACCCCCACCCCGGCGGCGAGCTGCTGGTGCACGGGGGCGCTGGTCGTGAACGTCATGTGCCGGGAGCCCCGGAGGGTGACATCGCGCTTCCAGCTCCGGGTGGCGGACCAGAAGCTCTTCCAGGACGCCTCGAACCGGTCGTTCTCGTGGTCGTGCGGGGACGGCCCGCCGGCCTCGCTGCCGGGAGGCGCCGCGTACTCGGCTCCCATCAGCGGGAACGCCTGATCGCGCCGGACGGGGCGGGCTCGGGGAGCGCGGAGGGGACACGGGCGGCGGTCATGGACGTCCTTCCGGTACGGGCCCGGCCCGCGCACCCCGGTCAGGGGCGGGGCCGGTGGCCACGGGACGGACGCCAGCCTGCCGGGGGGCCGGTAGGAAGTCCGTACGTAAGTTCTGTGTGGCTGCCGTGCGCTGTCCATGAACGGGCCGTCCATGAACGGGCCGTCCATGAACAGGCTTTCCGCGAACGGGTTTCGCGGCACGGGAGTCGCCGGGGAGCCACCCGCCCCCTCCCGCGCCACGGCTCAGAAGCACTTCGTGGCGACGGCCACCCGGTGCCGCTGGAGTGTGACGGCCGTCTGACCGCCGACCAGAGGCACGATCTCATCGAGCTTCCCCATGATGACCCGGGGGTCGCTGGTGTGGGGATCGCGCCCCAGACCGGTCAGAAAGATCCGTGCCTCCACCACGGCGGTGCGGCATGCCGGGCTGTAGGCGTCGGCGCCGGTGGTGACGGCCCGTGCCACGGGGGCGGCCAGGGACAGCAGGGCCGCGGCGGCCAGGGAGGCCGCGGTGATACGGGCGGGGCGGGGCATGGTCATGACGAGGCTCCAGGGGAGTGGCGGAGGGGAGGAACACCTGAAGTCTGTCCCGGCGGCGGCGGGCCGTGTTGCTCGTGCGTGCACGCCTCTGGTCCCTGGCCGCAGCGTCGCCCCGGCAGTCCGGCCCGGCAGTCCGCCCCGGCAGTCCGGCACGGGCGGCGGACCGGCGGACCGGTGGGCCAGGCAGGCCAGATGGGTCAGACGGATCAGGTGGCGGACTCCACCCTCTGATGGAGGCTCCCGACCCGGGAGCCGAAGTACGGGCTGAGCGAGAAGCAGCCGCAGCAGGGCGGCAGGGACTGCACACGCCGGCTGCCGAACGAGGCCGGACAGGGGCTTCCGCCCGTGCCGCCCGCCCAGTCGCAGTTCACCGGGACGCGTCCGTCCGACGGGTAGGGGCGGCCGGAGGCGCCGCGGTGCATCCGTCGTTGTGGTTCCTGACCGGGTCCGGGTGGGCCGACCGCGTCATCCCCCATCTGAACGGCTGGTCAGGGCCAGTGGTTCGTCCTGTTCCGGTCCGGTTCTTCGGAGAGTTCCGTCCACAGGTCGAGCAGGGCCCGCAGCGGCGGACCCGGCCGGGGGCCCAGCCGCCAGGCGAACACCTTCGGCAACCGGATGACGGGTTCCAGCGCCATCGCGACGATCCGTGGGTCCGAGGCGACCACCGGACTCGCGTGCGAGGTCAGCGCGATGCCGATGCGTTCGGCGACCAGCGCCACCTGGAGGGCGACATCGTTGGTCGCGTACGCGATGTCCAGCGGCAGCTCCTGCGCGGCGAAGGCGTCGCGGATGAACGCGTACGCCCCGCTGTCGGGGCCGTAGCTGATGAGGGTGGAGCGGGCCGCCTGGGCGAGCGTCAACGGGCGGTCCGCGGTCCGGGTGCCGACGGGCACCACCGCGATGATCCTGTCCTCCAGGAGGAGCCGCGAACCGATGTGCGCGGGCAGGCCCTCCGGCGGTGCCGCGACGATCGCCGCGTCGAGCGTCCCGCTGCGGACCTGCGCCAACAGGGCGGGGCTCGACGCCCCGGTGAGACGGACGGCGACGCCGGGGTACCTGCGGTGGTACTCCCCGAGCAGCCGGAGGACACGGGTGCCCTCCAGTCCGCCGACGGTCCCCAGCGCGAGCGAGCCGCTGAGCAGACCGGAGCGGTCGGCGAACTCCAGGGCGGCTGCCGCGGCAGCCGCCAGACAGGCCCGTGCGTGCGGCAGCAGGGCGATACCGCCGGAGGTGAGCGCGACCTGCCGGGGCAGCCGTTCGAAGAGCGGCTCGCCCAACTCCTTCTCTAGGGCCTGGATCTGCTGGCTGATCGCGGGCTGGACGACATGGCAGCGGGCCGCCGCCTTGGTGAACGAACCCTCCTCCGCCACGGCGACGAAGTACTCAAGGGTGCGCAGCTCCATGGTCACGAGGCTAGCAACTCCCGCTGGGGGAGGCCGTGTCGAGGGTGGGTGCCGGTCCGGGGCGGGGTCCGGGTCCGGCTGGTTCCCGGGGGTACGCACCGTCAGCCGTCCCCCCGGGGGAGCGCTGTGGCATGTGCCGGCGCACCGGCGCCGATGACGGGGACGCGCTCCGTCCCGTCCGCCGGGGCGCCGCCGGTGGCACCGCCCGCGCTGTCCGTGGTGGCGTCGGAGGCGCTGCCCGCGCTGCCCGCGCCGCCTGTACCGCCGCCCGCGCTGCGGCCTGTGCCGCCGTCCGGGTGTCTGTGCCCGCCCGGCCCGTGCCCCCGGGGGACCGGCAGTGGCGGACGGCGGGGGCGGCCCGCCGGAGGGGTGGGCTCCCCGGTGCCGTCGGAGCCCCGTAGTCCGGCGACCGAGGGGGCGGCCTTCCCGTCCGGGCACGCGGCTGCGGGCGGTGCGGCGGCCACCGGGGCGATGGCCAGCAGAACGGCGGCGACCAGGGTGATCGCCCGCAGGACGGCCGCGCGCGGAACGGTACGCCGACACGGCGACCGGGGCGCGGCGGCGCGACCGGCGCCCCTGGCGGAACCGTGCGCCGCGGCGGCACGCGTACACCGGACGGGTGCCGGAGCGCGCGCTGTCGTCATCGGCGTGCGACGGTTCCGCGCGCCCCCTGCCGCCACGGCGCCCCCTGCCGCCACGGCGGGCCCGTGCCGACCGGACCCCGGCGGAATCCCGTCTGCCGGGCAGCGGGGCCCCGACGGCCGGGACGGCGGCCGACGGAACCCGTGTTCCCGGGGGACGGGATTCCGCTCGGCTCCGCCCGGGGAACCGGTCCGGGCCCTTCGGCGCCCCGCTCTGCCGTGGGCCCCCTCGGGCGGGGGACAGCCGGCCCACCGGTCGCGAGGCCGCGCCCCTCCACCCGGTGGTTCCGGCGGTCCGGACATGACCATGACTACGCCTCCGCTCGCTGGGGTACTGGACGTGGGCCGCGGACGGGCGGCCGTCCCCAGCCTCCGGCCACCGCCCCGGGGGCGTCCAATACCCGTCCGTGATGGCAGCCATCACCCCCGGTGATCGTCGCCGGACGGGCCCGGGAGCGGGGGGCGGGGGAGGGCCATGGGACGCTCCCCGGGCGGCACAGCCGATTTCCAGACCGGATGTATCACGCCACTCCCGGCCGGATTCATCGAGTAGTTGAGCGCCTTTCGGTCATGTGGTCGGGACATAACGGCTGTCAACGGCTGGCTGAGGAGAGAAAAACGGTCATCTCGGCCGAGCCCCTTGCGCCGCCTTCCGCAACCGCCGTCTACTGAGGCGGCATCAGCCCGGCCCCGTGCCGACGAGCTGATCGACACCGGCGTGCCCGCCCCCCGGGACGGTAGGGACGCGGCAGCCGGACGACACCGCCCCCGAATCCCGACGCCTGGGCGACCGCACGGCACGGGCCCCGCGCCCGATGGCTGGACGGCCGGTCCGGGCCACGGGGCCGTTCCGCCGGGTGACCGGCCCCCGAGGCCCGCGCCGGACGACCGCGGCCCGCCCCGGACGACCGCGACACCGACGCGCGGCCCCGTATCCGCCGTATCCCCGTACCCGCATTCCTCTCCCTATCTCTATCCCTATCCGTACTGCCCTATGACGTGTCCCTTTCGCGTACCCCGCGTACGGGACCGACAGCCCTGGAGGTGATGACGCTGAGCACGACAGCGGTGATCGGATCCGGCGTGGCGGGACTCACCGCCGGCTATCTGCTCGAACGTGTCTCCCGCGTGACCCTGTACGAGGCCGACACCCGGCTGGGCGGCCATGCGCACACCCACACCGTCGAGGTGCCCGGCCGCCGTTCCCCCCTGCGGCTGGACAGCGGCTTCACCGTCTACAACGAGCACGCCTACCCCCTGCTGACCCGGCTGTTCGCGGAACTCGGCGTGCCCACCCGCCCGACCGAGATGTCCCTGAGCGCGGGGTGCGCGGGCTGCGGCCTCTCCTACGCGACGGGCAGCGCGCTGCGGGCCCTGCCGCGCGGACTGGCCGACGCGGGCCGTCCGCTCGGCGCCGATCTGCCCGGGGAGACGGCGGAGTTCAACCGCCGGGCCCGCGAGCTGTCGGCCCGGCACTCCCCGCCGGGCCCGACCCTGGGCGAGTTCCTCGCGCAGGAGGGCTTCTCCCCGGTGTTCACCCGCCATGTCGTCCTGCCCCTGGTGGGCCTGGTCTGGTCCTGCGGACCCGAGCAGGCCCTGCGCTACCCGGTACGGCTCCTCGTCGCCTGCCTCGACCACCACGGCATGCTCACCGCCGGGCGGGCGACCCGCTGGCGGACCGTCGTCGGCGGTTCCGCCACCTATGTGCGACGGGTGGCCGCGCGCATCGGCGAGATACGGACGGGGACGCCCGTCCGCGCGGTCCGCCGCGACCGGGACGGCGTACGCGTCGAGGACGCGAACGGCGGGGTGCGCCGCTTCGACCGTGTGGTGATCGCCGTCCACCCCGGCCGGGCACGGGCCCTGCTCACGGACCCCACCCCGGCGGAGAACGAGATCCTGTCGGCGATCCCGTACACGCCCACCCCCGCCGTGCTGCACACCGACAGCTCGGTCCTGCCGCCCCGCCCGGGCGAGCGTTCCTCCTGGAACCACTGGCAGCCCGCCTGCCGTGCCGCCGACGGGGACGTCCGGCTGACCTACTGGCTCAACCGTCTGCACGGCCTCGACGGGGACACCGACTATCTGGTGACCCTGGGCAACACCGACCAGGTGGACCCCGCGCGGGTCCTGGCGCGCATGGAGTACGAGCATCCGCTCCAGACCCACGGGAGCGCCGCGGCCCGTGCCCGCGTCGGCGAACTCACCACACCGCGCACCGCCTACGCCGGGGCCTGGGCAGGCATCGGCTTCCACGAGGACGGCTGCCGGTCGGGCGCCGCCGCGGCCCGGTCCTTCGGGGCCGTGTGGTGAGCGCCGCACCTTCGGACGTCCCGCCCGTACCTCTCCCCGTACCTGCCTCCGACCGTTCTCCCGGCCGTTCCCCCAACCTCGACCGTCTGACCGTTCCTCTCCCCGTACCTGCCTCCGGCCGTTCGCCCGGCCGTTCTCCCGACCCCGCCCCGGCCGTTCCCCCGACCCCGACCCCTCCTCCGGCCGTCTGACCGTTCCTCCCCGTCCCGTATCCCCCTCCCCCCTCTTCTCGGAAGGCGCCCCGCCATGCCGGACCACCACCTCTTCCTCCACGGGGACACCCTGCCCGAGGCCCTGGCCCATGTGGTCCAGGAGACCCCGGACACCCCCACCCTCTTCCCGCAGCAGCACAGAGAACTCACCGCACGCGACCTGGCGGTGGCCGCCGAGCGCCACGCCCGCGGCCTGATCGCCGCCGGGGTCCGCCCCGGCGACACCGTGGGCGTCCTCGGCGCCGCCGTCCATGAGGTCCTGCCCTGTGTCTTCGGCACCGTCCTGGCGGGCGCGTCGGTGAGCGTCCTGCCCCCGCCCGACGGCCCGCGCACCGCCGAACGGCTCGCCCGGCGCCTCGCCGCTATCGCCACCACCGCCCGGATGCGGCACCTCGTCACCGGCGGCGAGGAGAACGGCGCCGCCGCCGCGATCCACGCGCTCCTCCCGTCCCTGCGCGTCCTGCCCCTGCCCCTTTCCCCGCCCCTGGACGGGGGCGGGGACGGCCCGGCGGGTCCGGGACGGCGTCCGCTGCCCGCGCCGCGCCCCGACGACACCGCCGTGGTGCAGTTCACCTCGGGCAGCACCACCCGGCCGAGGGGTGTCGTCCTGAGCCATCGCGCGGTCCTCGCGGGCCTGCGGGCCATCCTCGTCTCCGCCCGCTACACCCGCGAGGACACCGTCGTCCAGTGGGCCCCCTTCCACCACGACATGGGCCTCTTCGGCTGCCTCGCCCAGCTCCTCAACGGCGGCACCTCCCATGTCTTCGACCCGCGCTTCCTGATCCGCCACCCCGGCGAGCTGCTGCGCCACTTCGCCCGCTGCCGGGGCACCGTCCTCACCGGCCCCAACTTCTCCTACGACCTGCTGATCCGGGCCGCCCGCCCCGAACTGGTCCGGGAACTCGACCTGTCCTCCTGGCGCCTCGCCTTCAACGGTGCCGAACCCGTCTCCGCCGCCACCTGCGACGCCTTCCACCGGGTCCTGGAACCCGCCGGAGTCGGGCCCGCCGTGATGTTCCCGGTCTACGGGCTCGCCGAGGCCACCCTCGCCGTCACCTTCCCCGAACCCGGCACCCGGCCCCGGGTGGTCACCGTGGACCGCGAGGAACTCGGCGCCGGGCGCGTCGTCCTCGTTCCGGAGGACCACCAGCGGGCCAAGCCCCTCGTCGCCGTCGGCACCCCCGTCGAAGGCGCCGCGACCGAGATCAGGGACGAGTACGGCCTGCGCCTCGGCTCCGGTCTGCTCGGCGAACTCCACATCAGCGGCCCCATGGTGACCAGCGGCTATCTGGGCGAGTCCGAACCCCTGCTGAGGAACGGCTGGCTGCCCACCGGGGACCTGGCCTTCCACCTCGACGGCCAGTACTTCATCGCCGGGCGGCGCAAGGAACTGGCCGTCGTCCACGGCAGGAACTACTTCCCCGAGGACGCCGAGTCCGCCGCCCGCGCCGTCCCCGGGGTCCACCGAGGACACTGCGTGGCCGTGCCGGGGACCGACCCGGGCGGGGGCGAGCACATCAGTGTGATCGCCGAGACCCGGCTCACCGGCCCGCCCGCCGGAGCCCTCGCGGAAGCTCTGCGGGAGAGCGTGGTCACGGCCCTCGGCATGCCCCACGTCCGGGTCCACCTCGTACCGCCGCAGTGGCTGACCCGGACCACCAGCGGCAAATGGCAACGTCTGGCAGCCGCCCGGCGGCTGCGCGGCGAGAAGGGAGCGGCATGACCCCCGACACCACCTCCACCCCCTCCGACACGCTCGGCACCCCCGGCATCACCGCGGCCGATGCCGTCGTCGCCACCAACCACCACTACGACCTGCCCCCCGAGGTCTTCGCCACCTTCCTCGGCGAACGCATGAAGTACACCTGCGGCCTGTACGGCACCGCCGATCTCTCCCTCGACGAGGCCCAGACCGCCAAACTGCGCTTCATCGCCCGCCGGCTGGGCCTGCGCGGCGGCGAGCGCGTCCTCGACATCGGCGCGGGCTGGGGCTCCCTCACCTGCTATCTCGCCGCCGAGTACGGCTGCGAGGTCGTCGCCGTCACCCCCTCCCGGGTCCAGATCGACCACCTCACCGAGCGGGCCGCACGCCTCGGCCTCGGCCACCGCGTCACCACCGACCGGCGCTCCGTGTACGACCTCGACCCGGACGGCTCCTTCGACGCCGTCGCCCTCGTCGGCGTCATCGAGCACCTGCCCGACCACCACGCCGCCCTCGCCACCGCCGCCCGCTCGCTGCGCCCCGGCGGACACCTGTACGTCTCCGCGAGCTGCTACCGCAGCCAGTGGCACCGCGCGGTCTACGCCCCCCGCCCCGCCAGCAGGGACGTCGCCGAGAACATCTTCGGCCACGCCGACCTGCGTCCGCTGTCCGCCCTGCTCGCCGCCGTCGAGGACACCGGACTCAGCCTGGTGTCCACCACCGACCTCACCCGTGACTACCGGCGGACCGTGCGGGCGTGGGCCGACAACGTCCGCGCCGCCCGCACCCGCGTCGACGCCCTTGTCCCCGGCCTCGCGGACAAGCTGCTGCGCTATCTGGAGACCACCGAGGCGGGCTGGGGCCGCACGACCAAGCACTACGCCTTCACCGCGGTGCGCTCCCGCTGGGGACACCACGAGGAGACAGCGTGACCACCTCCGCCCCGCGCGCCTCTGCCCCCGGCGGTATCCCGCCCGCCCCGCTGCCCCCGCTGGGACTCACCGTCGTCCGCGAAGCCGTCGCCCCCGTCGTCCAGCGCGGCGCCGACCGCGCCTGGAGCCTCGCCGACCTCGACTGGCGGCAGGTCCGCCCCGAACTCCTCACCGACGAGGACCGCTCGGCGGTCCGCTTCGTCACCTTCATCGAGGACCACATCCCCGGCTATCTCACCTGGCTGCTGCGCACCGCCCCGGTGGACGGCTCCGACCTGCCCACCGCCCGTGTCGCCGTCCACCGCGAGTACGTCCGCTTCTTCATCGCCTGGGCGTACGACGAGGAGCGGCACGCCGCCGCGCTCACCCGGTACCAGGAGGCGGCGGCCGTCGACACCCCCGACGCCCTGCGCCTGTCCCTCGCCGAAGCGGGACGCGCCCACTTCGACCGGCCCTGTCCCGACCTGCTGGGGACCTTCACCTACACCATGCTCCAGGAGAAGGCCACCCAACTCTTCTACCAGCGCTTCCGCGCCGTCACCCGGGAACCCGTGCTGCGCAGGCTGCTCACCCTGCTCGCCCGCGACGAGGCCCGCCACTTCGGGCTCTACTCCCAGCTCGTCGAGGCGTACGTCCGCCGCGACCCGAAGGCCGCCGCGCCGCACCTCAAGGACGTCCTGCGGACCTTCCGCATGCCCCTCGCCGAGACCCTGCCCCGCTACCGGCGCTGGTCCCTCGACGTCGCGGACCACTGCGGCTACGACCACACCGAGGCGTACGGGGCGCTGGAACGCCTGCTCCGGCGCTACACCGACAGCCGAGGCGGCGACGGGGTCGACGACCTGGCCACCTTCGTCACCTCGCTGCGCGCCCTGCCCTGACCGCGCGGGCCTGCCGCGACCCCTCCCGTCCCGTCGACCCCCAGGAGAATCTCAATGATCGTGTCAAGCCGTCTGTGTGACCGGCGGAGCGGGGGTGAAGAGCCTCTTGTCACGCAGCATCGCCCAGAGCACGTCGACCCGTCGGCGGGCGAGGGAGAGCAGGGCCTGGGTGTGCAGCAGCCCTTCACCTCGCTTCTTGAGGTAGTAGTCCCGCGATGGGCCGGGCCGCATCATCGCGGTCTGGGCGGACATGTAGAACAGCCAGCGCAGGCGCCGGTTGTAACGCTGGGGCCGGTGATAGTTGCCGGTGCGGCGGCCGGAATCCCGGGGCACCGGGGCCAGGCCGGCGTGGGAGGCGAGTCGGCCGGCGTCCTTGTAGCCGGACAGGTCACCGACGATGGCGACGAACTCGGCGCCCAGGACGGGACCCATGCCGGGCATGGACTCGATGATCTCGGCGCGGTCGTCGGTGCGGAAGGTCTCGCGGATCTCGCGGTCGTTGTCCTTGATCCGCTCGTCCAGGGCAAGGAGCTGGTGAGCAAGGTCGCAGACCAGCTTGGTGGCCCGCTTCTCCCCGGGCAGCACGACCTGCTGGGTCCGGGCGGCCTCGATCGCCTTGGCGGCGACGGTGTCGGCGTCGCGGACCTTGCGGCGTCCCAGCCACGTCGTCAGCCGTTTGACGCCGGTCCGCCGCAGGGCGGCGGGGGTCTGATACTCGGTCAGCATGACGACCGGGCCCTTGGCCGCGGAGTAGTCGAAGGCCCGCTCCAGGGCCGGGCAGATGCCGGTCAGCAGGTCGCGCAGCCGGTTGATCAGCCGGACCCGGTCGGCGATCAGGTCGGCCCGGTGGTTCGTCAGCAGGCGGAGCGTAGTGACCAGCTCGGGGGGCCTGTCCAGCGGGGCGAAGTCCCGGCGCATCCGGGCCTGGTCGGCGATGACCCGCGCGTCCTTCGCGTCGGTCTTTCCCTCGCCCTTGTAAGCCCCGGACATCCGGTTCACGGTGCGGCCGGGCACGTAGACGACGTTCTGCCCGTGGGCGACCAGCAGGGCCAGCAGCAGCGTGGAGGCCCGCCCGGAGATGTCCACCGCCCACCGGACCTCTTCAGCCCGCTCGCGGGCCGTCTCGATGAGGGTGAGGACCTGGGCCTCGTCGTTGATCACCTTCGTCGAGAACAACGTCTCCCCGTCGGCGTCGACCGCCACCGCCCAGTGATGCCCCTTGCCTGCGTCGATGCCGACCCATATCCGATCATGCCGCGTGCTCAACCGCCTCGCTCCGTTCCACCACCGTGACCAGCACTTCCGTGGCCCGGAGAACACCCCGCCGACAGGTCCCTAACCAGCGATGACCGCAGTTCTCAATCAGCAGTCGGAGCATCCCGGAGGACCGGGCGGCCATTCTCCTGGAGCCATCAATGGCAAACCACCATCAGCCACACCCGGTCCTCCCGGACCGCCTCACATTCTTAGGGAGACCACCATGTCCCGGAACCCCGCCCTCGACCACCCCGCCGTCCTCGCCACCGTCATCCGCGTCCTCCGCTCCGAACTCGGCTTCGACGCCCACCCCGTCGAGCCCGGCGATCGCCTCGACCTGCTCCCCGAGGCGGACTCCGTGCGGCTGATGCGGGCCGTCAGCACTCTGGAACGCCTCTACGGCACCGAACTCGACGACAACGACGTCCACGCCGCCGAGACCGTCGCCGACCTCGTCGCGCTCCTCCAGGAACACGCCACCACCGGACCCGTCGCGGAGCCGACCACCGAAACCGGGGCCGAAACCGGGGCGGCGGCCGGGACCGGGGCCGGGGCCTCGCCCGAGCGGCCCTGAACCGCCGTCTGCCGCCCGCGCCCCGTGGCCACCGCCCCGCACCCCGCGCCGCCCCCGACGGGCGGCGCGGGCCCCCTCCTCGTCGCCGCCGACTGGACGGGCCGACAGCCGCCGACGGCCCTCCTCGGCCCGTGGGAACGGCGGCACGCCGAAGCCCTGCCGCCCCGGCGGCGGCGGCAGTTCACCGCGGGCCGCCTGACCGCGCGCGCCGCGCTCGGGCTCGCCCACGGCACGGCCCCGCCGCCCCTCGACATCCCCGCCGACGGGAACGGGGCCCCGTACCCCGTCCCCTGGACCGGTCGCGCGCTGTCCATCTCCCACACCGGGACCTGGGCCGCGAGCGCCATCGGCCCGCCCGGTGCCCTCGTCGGCGTCGACATCGAACGCGCGGACGCCTGCGATCCGGCGCTGCTGCGCCGCGTCTTCGCCCCCGGCGAGGCGCCACCACCGTCCGCGCGCACCGCCACCGCCCACTGGGCCCGCAAGGAAGCCGCGCTCAAGGCCCATCGCGGCACACCGCCGACCCTCGGCCACTACCGGGTGGACGGGGACCACGTCCTCGTCCACGGAAAGGAGAACGTGCCCGCCGTGCGTACCTGGGAGATCCCCCTGCCGGGCCTGGTGCTCGTCGTCGCCTCCGGAGCCGACGACCCGCCCGTGCACCACATCCTCACCGGGGCGCGGATTCTGCGGCTGCTCGGAGCAGACCGGGCACCCGGCCGCCGCCCGGCGGAACGACCATGAACGGGAACGGGGCCAGGAACGGGGCCAGGAACGGGAACGGGGCCGGGGGCAGGAGCCGGGGCGGGAGCGGCAGCCCGGTTCCCGCCCGGCCGCCCTCCCGCCGTCTCCCGCCCGGGTACGTGGCGCTCTTCCCCGGGCTGGGCGGCCGACCGCCCGCCCCGGCGCCGGAGCTGCCCGGTCTGCTCGCACCCGCCGGACAGATCATGGAGACCGTCGACGGGTTCGCCCGGCGCACCGGCTGCTGCCCGCCGCCCTCCGGGCTGCTCACCGGGGCCGCCCCGCCCCGCTCCCCGGGCCGGGAACTCCAGCACGAACTGCTGCTCTACGGTCTGTCGCTGACCCTCCACACCCTCCTCGCCGCGACCGCCCCGCCCGTCGCCCTGCTCGGACACAGCCTCGGCTTCCTGCCCGCTCTCGTCGGCGCGGGCGCGTTCGGCGTCGAGGACGGCTGCCGACTCGTCCTCGTACGCCACCGCGTGCTGGCCGAACACCCCCCGCCCCCGGGCGGCATGCTCCATCTCGACACCGGTGCGGACACCGCCGCAGCGCTCGCCGCCTCGGTCCCGGGCACCACCGTCGCCTGTGTCAACTCCCCCGTCCGGACCGTCCTCAGCGGCCCCGCCGGGGCCCTGGCCCACGCCGAGGAACGGGCGCGGGGGCTCGGTCTGTCCCCGCTGCGGCTCCCGGTGCGCCACGCCTACCACGGACCCGGCCTGGAACCGGCGCTGACCGAGATGCGGCGGCGCTGCCACGGCATCCGCCGACGCCCGCTGACCACACCCCTGTACTCCGCCACGACCGGCACCTTCCACGGCGACGACGAGGACCTGCTCGACGCCCTCTTCGCGTCGGTCGCCCGCCCTGTCCACTTCCGTGACGCCCTGCGCGCGCTGGCGGCCCGGGGCGCGACCGCCTTCGTCGAGTGCGGCCCCACGCCGATGCTCACGAGGATGGCGGAGGAGACCGTCCCCCGGCTCCCGGCGCTCCCCGCCCTCCACCCGGGGCGGCCCCCGGCCGAGACCCTGCGCAGCGCCCGTGACCTGGCCGCACCCGTCAAAGAGGTGTCAGGGACCGCGCCCCGAGCGGCAGGAACACGTCAGGAACCCCCACCCGGCGGGCTCCCCGCCCCAGGATGATCACGTGACGCCGCCGCGGCGGGATGGTGGCGAGGGCGTCCGGACGGAGGCGACCTCACCGCCTCCGGACGGAGGCGTCGGCTGTCCGGCCCGTGGGGGGACCGGGCGGCCGACCACCCGCCGCGGGGCGTCGCACCGCTGGACCCGAGCGCCGGGAGCGAGCGGACAGGCGCGCGCCGGGGCCGTGGCCGAGAGCCTGTCGGGACCGGGGCCGAAACACCTCCGGGCGGAGTCCGGACAGCCAGCCGAAACGTGACGCCGCACCCATGCGGAACCAGCCGTACACGGTGGTGTACCCCAAGGTCATATCCCGGTGCCTGCCTCCGGTTAGCCGTCCCCGTGCAGGGGCGTCCCAGCTCAGTGCCGTGTTCTTACCTCTTCTTTCCGGGTCCGTGGGGGATGGCGCATAGCCGCCGCGTCGGCGTATCCGGAGCCAGGTCGCTCTTTACGGTCGCGGAGCCCCGGTGCAACGATCTACCGACGGCTCCGCCTGCCCGACCATGGTCGCGCGGGCCGTTCTGCCCCGCCCTCCCCGCCGGAGGGAACGGCACCACCGGAAACCGGATTCTGTCGCCGCCGAGTACGGGAGAGACATCTCGCCGTGCCCGGAAGCGGGCCTTCGGCCCTGCCTCTCGTCCCGTCCCCCTCAGGAGGAACGTTCCCCATGCGTGTACGGTCCGTGCTCGCCGCGCTCTCGGTGGTCCTGCTGCCCCTCGTCTCCCCGCCGACGGCGTCCGCCGATCCGGTGGAAACGCTCACGGTCACCACGTTCTTGGGGAAGAACTGCCCGGCCAACAGCCTGTGTCTGTTCGGGAACGGCAACCTCAGCGGTGGCGGGATCGCCCTCAGGCCCGGTGACAGTGTCGCGTATCTGGGCGATTACCACTTCAACGATCAGATGTCCTCCTGGTCCAACCACACCGGGCAGGAATGCACCTGGTTCGGCGACATCTTCTGGGCGGGGCCCACCCGCACCATGTGGGACCACCACGCCCAGAACCTGGTGGCGTCCGACAACGACACCGCCTCCTCGGTGATGTGCTGACCCGCACCCCGGCCGGTTCCGTCCGGCCCGGTGTACGCAAGGAACCTTCCCCTCCTCGTACGGAAAGGTGTTCCCATGTACCGACTGGGGCGGACAGCCCTGCCCGCCGTGCGGCGGACGACCCGCGCCCTGAGGCGGGTGTCGCCCGCCACGAGAAGGGCGGCTCTGCCCATCGGGGTCGCGGTCTCCCTGATCCTGGGGATGAACGGGGCGTCCTCCGCGCAGCCCGCCACCTCCGCCCAGCCCGCCGCCGTGGCGGACCGCTCGGCGAAGGCACCTGTGGTCAGCGCGCCGAACCGGCTGCCCAACGGTGAGATCATCGACACGGAGCAGGAGGAACAGCAGCTCCGCGCGTTCTGGACCCCCGAGCGGATGGAAGCCGCCATCTCCGCCGACGCCGCTGATGGACCGAGCGGCGACGCCGAGGGAGCGACCGGCGACGCCGGAGCGGTCGGCGGCCAGGGGCCCGTCGACATGGGGGCCGAGGAGATCGGCCCGGACGGACCGCCCGGTCAGTGGCCCGCGAAGCTGCCGGAGAACGAGCCGCCCAGGGTCGAGCTGCCGAGGGTCGACACCTCGTCGAAGGCGGCGGCGGACAAGGCGCTGAGGACCGGCGCCCCGGTGGGGAAGCCCCGGCTGAACGGCATCCCCACCGTCGGCAAGGTGTTCTTCCGCAACCCCCTCGACAATCAGACCCACGCCTGCTCGGCCTCCTCCCTCCTCAGCCCGTCGCGGCTGCTGGTGCTGACGGCGGGGCACTGTGTGCACACGGGCCCGCAGGGCGGGCGGCCCGGCAGATGGGTGGACAGCTGGCTCTATATCCCCGCGTACTACGAGACCAGCCGGCCCTTCGGCAGCTGGGTCGCCCGGCAACTCCACGCGCTCGCCGGGTTCACCGACAACAGTGAGCTGCGCTGGGATGTCGGTATGGCGGCCATGATCCCGCTCCACGGGCAGCGGCTCACCGATGTCGTGGGCGGTCTCGCCTTCACCTGGAACCGGCCCATCGGCTTGCGGGTCCGCGCCGTCTCCTACGCGGGGAACTACGGCTGGGGACAGACTCCGTACTACTGCGACGGAACCACGCAGTGGGTGCCCGGCGACACCCGTATCCAGTTCGACTGCGACATGCAGCACGGGTCGAGCGGCGGTCCCTGGATCTACCAGTACAACGACGGCAGAGGGTTCGCGCTGGGTGTCCTCAGCTCGGTCTACTGCTGCCGGAAGGCCCGCAGCCCGTACTTCAACAACTCGATGCGGGACCTGTACTACCAAGCCGGTTCCTGACCGAGGGCCGGTCGCGGGGTGCCCGGTGGGTCAGGGCACCGGGCACCCCGCTTCCCCGGCCCGCCCGGTCGGCCGCCGGGTGCCTCCCTGCCCGGTCGGCCGCCGGGTGTGCCTCCCCGCCCGTACCGCGTCCACCACCACCCAACAGGAAGGACGTTCTCCCATGCGTGTCCCGTCCGTGCTCGCCGCTCTCTCGGCGGCTCTGCTGCCTGTCGTGTTCCCGCAGGGTGCCGCCGCCGACCCGGTGGGGATCAACCGGGTCCAGACCTTCTCGGGGACGGTCTGTCCGGCCCACAGCCTCTGTCTGTACAACGACATCAACTTCAGCGGCGGCGGTATGGCCCTCCAGCTCCACGACGGCGTGCAGAACCTCGACGACTACCAGTTCAACGACCGGATGTCCGCCTGGGCCAACGGCAGCGGGACCATCTGCTACTGGTACGGGGACGCCTACTGGCAGGGCCCCAGCCGGCAGATACCGGTCCACACCGTTCACAACGCCACCTGGTGGGAGAACGACACCGCCTCCTCCGTGAGGTGCTGACGCGGCGGACGCCGTCCGGACCGGAGCGGTGAGCCGTCGCCGGTACGTCCGATTGCGCGGAACCCCCTCCCTCCTGGAGTCGTTGACCGTTGAGAAGGGGCCGCCGGAGCAACACGAGGGGGACGCATGACGGACGTTCGCGCGGAGTTGGTCCGCCCGTTGGCCGAGGCGCTGCGGGCGCATGCCGCGCGGAGCGGGGAGAGGGTCGCCTTCCGGGACGCGCGGCGGGAGGTGGGCTGGGCGGAGTTGGAGCGCCGGACGGGGCGGGTCGCGGGGCATCTGGCCCGGCTCGGTGTCCGTCGCGGGGAGCGGGTGCTGCTCTGCCTGCCCAGCCGGGTGGAGACGGTGGAGACCTGCCTCGCGGTCCTGCGTGCCGGTGCCGTCGGAGTGCCGCTGGACCCGGGGGCGGACGACAGCGAACTGGCGTATGTCCTCTGTGACAGCGGCGCGGTCGCGGCCGTCGCCGAGGCCCCGCTCCTCGAACGGCTGACGCGGGCGGCGGCGCCCGGAAAGACCCCGCTGCGGACCGGTATCGTCGTCGGCCCGGTGCCGCCGCCGCGCGGACCCTGCGCGAACGCCGTGCCGTACGAGGAACTCGCCCGCACCGACGCCCCGGAACCCCCCTACGACGGCCTCGGCCTCGACGAACCGGCGTGGATCCACTACACCTCCGGCACCACCGGCACCCGCAAGGGCGCGGTCCAGAGCCAGCGGGCGATGCTGTGGTCCACGGCCGCCGCCTACGCGCCGCTCCTCGGGATGTCCGAGCGGGACCGGCTGCTGTGGCCGCTGCCGCTGCACCACGCCTACGCGCACTCGCTGTGCGTCGTCGCGGTGGTCGCCACCGGCGCGAGCGCCTGCCTCCTGGACCGGGGCGTGGACACCGTGGGGACCCTGCGACGGCAGCCGCCCGGTGCACCGTTCACGATGCTGGCCGGGGTCCCGGCCACCTACCACCTGCTGGTGGACACCGTGCGCCGGACCGGGCCGCTCCCCGGCGGGCTGCGGGTGTGCGTCAGCGCCGGAGCACCCTGCCCCGCGGAACTGCGCGCCGCCGCGGAGGAGTCGCTCGGCGCACCGCTGCTGGACGGCTACGGCGCCACCGAGACCGGCGGCAAGATCGCGCTCGCCCGGCCCGGCGCACCGGGACCGGACCGGGTGCCGCGGCCGCTGCCCGGCGTCGACATCCGGATCGTCCCCCCGGCCGCCTCGGCGGACGCCGTCACCGCCGTCACCGCCGTCACCGCCGTCACCGCCGTCGCGGACGGCGACGAGGGCGAGATCTGGGTGCGGAGCCCCGGTCTGATGGCCGGTTACCACAACCTCCCCGACAGCACGGCACGCGTCCTGCGGGACGGCTGGTACCGCACCGGCGACCTCGGCCACCGCACACCCGACGGCGGGCTGCGGGTCACCGGCCGCGTGGGCGACCTGATCATCCGCGGTGGCCAGAACGTCAACCCGGTGGAAGTGGAGGAGGCGCTGCTGTCGTGCCCCGGAGTCGCGGACGCGGCGGTCGTCGGCCGCGCCCACGACGTCCTGGGCGAGGTCCCGGTGGCGTTCGTCGTCCCCGGCCCGGACGGCGGCGCCGACCCCGTGGCGCTGCGGGCCGCGTGCCGTGAGCGGCTGTCCCCGTTCAAGGTGCCGGACGAGATCCGGACGGATGCCGCCCCCCTGCCCCGTACCTCCTCCGGCAAGATCCGGCGGAACGTCCTCGCCGCCCGGCTCGCCGAGGCCGTCGCGCACGACGGCACGGCGACCCGTGCCGCGCTGCGCGCCAGGCTGCTCGCCCTGCCCGCCCCGGAGCGCCGCCGTGCCGTGCTGGGCCTCGTCCTCGACGCCATGAACGAGAACGGGGTGGACAGGGCGGACGGGACGCGGCCGACCGGGCCCCGCCCCGAGCGGACCTTCACCGACCTCGGACTCGGCTCCCTCCAGGGCGTGCTGCTGCGCGACCGGCTCGCGGCGGCCACCGGCCTCGGCCTGCCCCCGACCCTGGTCTTCGACCGTCCGACACCCGACGCGGTGGCGGGCCTCCTGCACGACACGCTGCTCGGCACCCCGCCACCGGCGGCCCGCCCCGCCGGGCCCGGCACCCGCGGTGGCGGCCCGTCCCCCGCCGAGCCGATCGCGATCGTCGCGATGGCCTGCCGTTTCCCGGGGCCCGTGGACGACGTCCGCACACCGGAGGAGCTGTGGCGGCTGCTCGCCGACGGGGCGGACGCCACCTCCGCGTTCCCCGCCGACCGGGGCTGGGACCTGGCCGCCCTCCACGACCCCGACCCCGACCGGACGGGCACCTCCGTCACCCGGCGCGGCGGATTCCTGCGCCGGGCCGCCGACTTCGACGCGGCCTTCTTCGGCATGTCCCCCCGCGAGGCCCGGGCCACGGACCCCCAGCAGCGGCTGCTCCTGGAGACCGCCTGGGAGGCCGTGGAACGGGCGGGCCTCGACCCCACCGCCCTGCGCGGCAGCGACACCGGCGTCTTCGTCGGAGTGATGCACGGCGACTACGGCGGCCGGCTGCTGCACCGGAAGGGCGGCCACCCGCAGGAGGCCCACCTCGCGCTCGGATCGGCGGGCAGCGTGGCCTCCGGACGCATCGCCTACACCCTGGGCCTGGAAGGCCCCGCGGTCACCGTGGACACCGCCTGCTCCTCCTCGCTGGTGGCCCTCGACTGGGCGGCGCGGGCGCTGCGCTCGGGACAGTGCTCGCTCGCCGTGGCGGGCGGCGCCACCGTCATGGCCAGCCCGGTGCCGTTCGTCGCGTTCAGCAGGCTGCGCGCGCTCGCCCCGGACGGCCGCTGCAAACCGTTCTCCGCCGCCGCCGACGGAACCGCCTGGGGCGAGGGCGTCGGACTGGTCCTGCTGGAACGTCTCGCCGACGCACGCCGCAACAACCATCCGGTGCTCGCCGTCCTCCGGGGCTCCGCCGTCAACGCGGACGGCGCGTCCAACGGGCTCACCGCGCCCAGCGGCCCCGCCCAGGAGCGGCTGATCGGCGACGCCCTGGCCGCCGCCGGGCTCGCTCCGGCCCAGATCGACGCCGTGGAGGCGCACGGCACCGGCACCCCGCTCGGCGACCCCATCGAGGCCCGCGCGCTCCTCGCCGCCTATGGGACGGACCGCCCCGCCGACCGGCCGCTGTGGCTCGGGTCCCTGAAGTCCAACCTCGGACACACCCAGGCCGCCGCCGGTGTCGCCGGGGTCATCAAGACCGTGCTGGCGATGCGGCACGGCGTGCTGCCGCGCACCCTGCACCTCGACGAGCCGTCCCCCGGGGTCGACTGGTCCTCGGGCGCGCTGCGACCGCTGACCCGGGAGCAGCCGTGGCGGCCCGCCCCCGGGCAGCCGCGCCGCGCGGCGGTGTCGGCCTTCGGCATCGGCGGCACCAACGCGCATGTGATCCTGGAGGAGGGCCAGGAGTCCGAGCGGGACACGGGGGACCCCGGCGCCGCCGTCCCGGTCGTCCCGGCCGTTCCCGACCCGCCGCATCCGCCGCATCCGCCGCACCTGCCACATCCGTCACTTCTGGCGCTTCCGCCGCTCCTGCTGTCCGGTGCCGACGCGGGCGCGCTGCGCGCCCAGGCGCGGAACACGGCCGCGTTCCTCCGGGAGTACCCCGGACTGCCCCTCGTGGACGTGGTGTTCTCCGCCGCCACCGCACGCGCCGCGCTCCGCCACCGGGCGGCGGTCCCCGCCGACGACCACGCGGCCCTGCTGAGCGGACTCGACCGGATCGCCGCCGGGACGACGGTGCCCGCACCCGTCCGCACCGGCCCACGGCTGGCCCTGCTCCTCACCGGACAGGGCGCCGCACGACCCGGCCTCGGCCGGGAACTCCACGCCGCCTACCCGGTCTTCGCTGCCGCCTTCGATGCGCTCTGCCGCCGGTTCGACGCTGTCGGAACGGGGGAACGGCCGCTGCGCGAGAGCCTGTGGCCAGGGCCGGACACGGACCCCGACGCGGGCACGGACACCCCAGCGGGCACGGACGCCGAAGCGGGTACGCACGCCGACGCTGATGCTCTCGAC
Organism: Streptomyces clavuligerus; assembly: GCF_005519465.1. Classification (NCBI taxonomy): domain Bacteria; kingdom Bacillati; phylum Actinomycetota; class Actinomycetes; order Kitasatosporales; family Streptomycetaceae; genus Streptomyces; species Streptomyces clavuligerus. The sequence continues at coordinate 1,416,153 of NZ_CP027859.1, forward strand.
CGGACGGACGTCTCCCAGGCCGGCCTGTTCGCGTTCGAGGTCGCCCTCTTCCGGTTGCTCGCCTCCTGGGGAGTGCGGCCCGACGTCCTGGCCGGGCACTCCGCCGGGGAACTCGCCGCGGCGCACATCGCCGGAATCCTCACCGAGGACGACGCCGTCGCCCTGGTCGCGGCCCGGGGCCGGCTGATGCAGCGGCTCGCGGCCGGGGGCGCCATGGCCGTCCTGGACGCCACCGAGGAGGAGGCGGGCGCGGAAGTCGCGAGAACCCCGGCCGGGGCGGGGCCGGTGGCGGTCGCGGCGGTGAACGGCCCCCGGTCGGTCGTCGTCTCCGGAGCGGAACGGGCGGTGGCGGACGTGATGGCGCGCTTCGCGGCCCGGGGCCGCCGCGCCGAACGCCTGCGGACCCGGCACGCGTTCCACTCCCCGCTGGTCGAACCGGCGCTCGCGGAGTTCGCCCGCGCCGTTTCGCGCGCCGCCTTCCACGAGCCCCGTATCCCCGTCGTCTCGACCCTCACGGGACGCCCGGCCACCGGGGACGACCTGCGCTCCGTCGCCTACTGGGTGCGCCACGCCCGGGAGACGGTGCGCTTCGCCGACGCCGTGCGCCATCTCGCGGACGAAGCGGGAGTGACGGCCTTCGCCGAGGTCGGCCCCGGCGCCCAGCTCACCTCGGCCGCGCTGCGGACCGTCGGGGAGCCCGGGGACCGTGTGTTCACCGCGACGAACAGATCCGGCCACCCGGAGCCCCGCACGCTCCTCGCGGCACTCGCCCGGCTGCACACCCACGGCCTCCCGGTCGACTGGGAGGCGGTCCTGCGCGGCCGCACGGGTCCGCCCGCCCGGCGCGTCGATCTGCCCACCTACCCCTTCCAGCGCGCACGCCACTGGCTGGACGAGCCCTCCGCCACGGCGACGGGCCCGGCGCACCCGGCCGCGTACACCACCGGCCGTCCGGCGGGGGCCGAGCGTGCCACGGACCGTCCGGCGCGGACTGCGGACCGCACGGACCGCACGGACCGTCCGCTGCGGACCGAGGACCGCACGGGCCATCCGGTGCTGTCCGCGACGACGAGCCTCGCGGGCACGGACAGCCTGCTGAGCACGGGCGTGCTGTCGTCGGCCGGACAGCCCTGGCTGCGCGACCACGTCGTGCACGGCCGGGTACTGGTTCCCGCCACCGCCCTCGCCGACCTCGCGCTCCACACCGGCGCGGCCTGCGGCCTGCCGGAACTGGAGGAGCTGACGCTGCTGCTCCCGCTGCACCTGCCCGGCCCCGACGGGCAGGCGGAGGTGCAGCTGACGCTCGGCGCGCCGGACGCGTCCGGCCGCAGGCCCGTCGACGTGCACGCGCGCCCCGGGGACGGCGGCCCGCTCGGGGCGTGGACCCACCACGCCACCGGCCGACTGGGACCGCCGGCCGACGGCCCCCGCCCGGCCCGCCGCGACGAGGAGACCTGGCCGCCCCCGGAGGCGGTGCCCGTCGACCTGACCGGAGCGTACGAGCGTCTGGCGGAGGCGGGACACGCGTACGGCCCGGCGTTCCGCTGTGTGCGGGCGCTGTGGCGGCAGGGCGACGACCTGCTGGCGGACGTACGGCTCCCCGACGAGAACGTGTCCGAGGCGCAGCGGTACGGGCTCCACCCCGCGCTGTTCGACGCCGCCGTGCACGCGCCGCTGCTGCTCCCCGGGGACCCGGGACGCCCCGGCGGGACCGGTCGGCTGCCGTTCGCCTGGCGGGGCGTCAGCCGACAGGCCGATGGCGTCACCGCCCTGCGCGTCCGGCTCCGCCCCAGCGGGGACCACACTGTCGCGGTGTCCCTCACCGACCCGGCGGGCCGCCCGGTCCTGAACGTGACCGCCCTGACCACCCGCGCGGCCCCCACCTCCGACACCGCCCTCCGGCCCCACCCGCTCTACCGCCTTCACTGGCTCCCCGCCGCACTGCCCGCGACGGCCCCCGGCACGGCACCCCCGGACGCGCCTGTCTTCGTGCCGCCTGCTCCCGGGGCGCCGTCCGCGACGCTCCCGGACCCGGCTTCGGGTGACCCTGCGCCGGGTCCCGGCGTGCCTTCTGCGGGGCGGTCGGCGGAGCCCGGTCCCATGGGGCGGCTCGCGGCGGCCCCGGTCACGACTTCCGTCGGCGGCGCACCCGTTCCCGGGGCGTTGGGGCCCGGTGGGGTGCCGGTGGCGGTGTCCGCGGTGTTCCCGGATGTGGCTTCGGGCGGCGGGGTGTCCGTCCCCGGTTCGCCGGGTCCTGAGGCGTTCTCCGCGGGGCGGTCGGCGGGGGTCGGTTCCGCCGGGTGGTCCGGGGCGTCCCCGCCCACGGCTCCGGCCGGTGATGTCCCTGCCTCCGGGGCGCCGGACCCCGGAGTGCCGTCTGCGGCGCCCGGTCCCGCTTCCGCCGTCCCGTCGCCTTCGTCGCCTTCGTCGCGTTCATCGGCTTCATCGGCTTCATCGGCTTCATCAGCGGTGTCCGTGGGCCCGGCGGCCGGTGCGCACGGTGGGGTCACGCCCCCGGGCGGAGGTGTGTCCGTCCCCGGTTGGCGGGGCCTCGGGGCGCCGTCCGATCTCGTCGTCCCGCTGGCGCCGCCCGGCACGTCGTCCGAGAACATGGTGGACCGTACGCACGATCTGGTCACGCGGGCCCTGGAGCTGCTGCGCGGCAGACTTCCGTCCCTGGGGCCCGGGGGAGGGCGTCTGGTGCTGGTGACCCAGGGGGCCACCGGGGCCGACCCCGATCCGGCCGGTGCCGCCGTCTGGGGGCTGGCGCGCAGTGCCCAGTCCGAGTACCCCGGTCGGCTGACCCTCGTGGACATCGACGGACACCCGGAGTCGGCTCATCGGCTGCCGGCCGCCCTCGCGACCGGTGAACCCCAGCTCTCGGTGCGCGCGGGCCGGGTGTACGTACCCCGGCTGACCGGGCCGACGGACGCCGGGCCCACCCGGGCGGCCGACGGCTTCGGGAGCGGCACCGTGCTGGTCACCGGCGGGACGGGGGCGCTCGGCGCGCTGCTGGCCGGGCACCTGGCGGAGCGTCACGGCGTACGGCGGCTGCTGCTCACCAGCCGCAGCGGCCCCGGCGCGCCCGGTGCGCGGCTGCTGCGGGAGCGGATCGAACGGGCCGGTGCCCGGGTCGACGTGGTCGCCTGCGACGCCGGTGACCGCTCCGCGCTGGCCCGGCTGATCGACACATGCTCCGCCGACCTGACCGCCGTCGTGCACACGGCCGGGGTCCTCGACGACGGGGTGCTGGAGGGCCAGACGGCAGGGCGGGTCGCGGCCGTCCTGCGGCCGAAGGCGGACGCGGCCTGGTATCTGCACGAGCTGACGGAGGGCCTGCCCCTGTCGCGGTTCGTGCTCTTCTCCTCGGCGGCGGGCCTGCTCGGAAACCCCGGCCAGGCCGGTTACGCCGCCGCCAACGCCTTCCTCGACGCCCTCGCGCTGCACCGGACGGCCCGGGGGCTGCCCGCGCTCTCGCTGGTGTGGGGACCGTGGGCGGGCGGCGAGGGGATGGCCGCCCGCACCGGCCGGACACAGGACGGCGTGCTCCGCGCCGTCACCGCGGCCGACGGCCTGGCGCTGTTCGACGCGGCGCTGACGGCGGGCGGGCCCGTCCTCGCCCCGCTGCCGCTGGACCGGCCGTCCGCCCGGCCCCGGCGGCCCCTCCCGCCGCCGCTGCGTGACCTGCTCGGTCCGCCCGGCACTCCGCCGAACGGGGACGCGGACCCCGGCACCGGCCCGGAGACCGCCACCGGCGGCCCGGTGCCGGACGGGACACCGGACGAGTCACCGGGCGCGTGGCGCGAACGGCTGGCACGGCTGCCCGCCCCCGACCGCGCCCCCGCGCTGCTCGTCCTGGTCCGCGAGGCGGCGGCCGACGTACTCGGGCACACCGGCGCCGACGCCGTCACCGCCGACCGCGCCCTCGGTGAACTCGGCCTCGACTCCCTGGCCGCCGTTCAGCTCCGCAACCGGCTGAGCCTGCTCACCGGCCTGGAGCTGCCCCCCACCCTCACCTTCGACCTGCCCACTTGCGAACAGCTGACGGAACATCTGCTCGCCGGAGTCCTTGACGCACAGCCACCCCGACGGGAGGTGCCCGCCGCCGGTCCCGCGCGCCCCGCGAAGGCCCGTCCGCCCCAGACCCTCGCCTCCCTCTACCGCCGCGTGTGCGCGACGGGGGACGTCGTCTCCGCGATGCACCTGCTCGTGACCGCCTCCCTGGCCGTCCCCGGCTTCGCCCCCGAGGACACCGCCGCACACGCCCTGGACCCGCTCCACCTGGCCGGGGGCGAGGCCGACCGGCCGCCGCTGGTGTGCTTCCCCGGCTTCTCCCCGGCCCCCGGCAGGCCCTGGTACGCCACGCTCGCCCGCCACTTCGCGGGGGAGCGGGACGTGCTGGAGATGCGGCACCCCGGGGTCGCGACGGGCGACGCGCCGCCGCGTGACTGGCGGACCCTGGTCGATCTCCACGCGGCCGATGTGCGCGAACGGCTGGGCGGGCGCCGCCCCGTCCTGCTCGGATGGTCGATGGGCGGCTGCCCGGCCCACGCGGTCGCCGCACGCCTCGCGGCCACCGGCACGCCGCCCGCCGGTCTGGTCCTTCTCGACCCCCACCACGTGGCCGCCGAACGGGAGAACGACCCCCTGCTGCTCGCCATGCCCGCGCGCGCGGCCCTCGTGATGGGAACGGAGTTCGACACGGCGGTGGACGACATGGCCCTGACCGCGTTCGGCGCCTACACCCGAATGCTCAGGGGCTGGCACCCCGACCCCCTGGAGCTGCCCGTTCTCCTGCTCCGCCCCGCCGACCGCCCCCCGGCGGCGGCCCCCGCCGACGGCTGGCCCGGCCGGTACGACACCACGGAGGTCCCGGGCGACCACTGGACCCTTGTGGAGCACGACGCCGCCACCACGGCCCACGCGATCCGCGCCTGGGCCGACGACCTCCCGGCCCGCCCGGCCTGACCTGCGGCGACGGCGACGGCAGGGGGCGACGGGAGGGGGCGACGGCAGCGGTCGCACGATGTGCAGCGCCCGTCCGTTGCCGCCGTACCGACGCGGCGCGGGCCCGGCCGGACCGCCCGGAACGTCCCCTGACCGGCCGCCGCCCGTCCACCGCCCGTCCACCGCCGTGGCCCTCCTCCAGGAAGCGCTGAAGCTCCCGGGGTGGCTTGAACTCCCTGGTTCTGAGGGCCCCCGGGACGGGTGGACCCCTGGCTGGCCGCGACGTGCCGGGGAAGGGTGGCACCCGGCCGCCGCGAGGCCCGTACCACTGTCCGCCCTCCCGAGCACGACCGACGAGAGAGCACGCGTGACCATGCCGTACACCGTGACCACGCCCCACCCGACGCACCCCGCCGCACCGGGGGAGCCGCTGGGCCGCACCGGCCGCCGGAAGGCCCTTCGGACCCGGGCGGCGGTGCTCGGGGCCGCGCTCACCGCGGCCCTGTCGCTGGGGGCGGTGACCGCGCCCCCGGCCGCCGCCGGGAACCCGTACTTCTGCCCGCAGTCGAAGTTCTGCCTCTGGGAGGACTCGAACTACGACGGCGCCATGGCCACCGCGGTGGCCGGCATCTCCTGGATCGGCCCCTATATGAACGACAGGGGCAGTTCGTACTGGAACCGTACGGGCGAGTGGGTCACCCTCTACCGCGACATCGACTTCCAGGGCGGCTGTCTCATGGGCTCCATCGCCCCCCAGGAGAGCGCGACGGTGCTCTCCGCCCAGGCCAACGACCAGACGTCGTCCTTCAGGTTCTCCCGCGACCGGATCTGTTAGCCGGACGGTGCGGTGCCCCGCCGCGCCGTGCTCTGTCGTACGGCGCCCGGGTCGTGGCCGCCCGGCCACGACCCGGCAGCCGTCCTCCGCCCCGTAAGACCCGTAAGACCCGTGCTCCGCGCCCTCGCTCCGTCCCGGCCTCCCGCTTCCGCGCGAACGGGGCTCCGGCGTCACCTGCCACCGTGTGACGGCCCCGGCCCCGGCCCCGCGTCAGGAGCCGAAGCGGGCGGCCAGTTCCCGTTTGAGGACCTTGCCGCTCGGGCCGAGGGGCAGTTCGGTCAGGAACTCCACCCGGCGGGGGTACTTGTAGGCGGCGATCCGCGCCCGGGTCCAGGCGATGATGTCGGCGGCGAGGGCGCCGTCCGTCACCGTCTCCGGGCGGACCACGACCACCGCGCAGACCTCCTGGCCGAGCCGCTCGTCGGGCACGCCGACGACGGCGGCCTGGGCGACGGCCGGGTGCCGGGCGAGGATCTCCTCGATCTCCCGGGGGTAGACGTTGTAGCCGCCCCTGATCACCATGTCCTTGGTGCGGTCGACGACGGTGAGCACCCCCTCGGCGTCCTTGGTGCCGAGGTCCCCGGTGCGGAACCAGCCGTCCATGATGACCTCGGCGGTGGCGGCGGGGTTGTTGAGGTACCCGGCCATCACATTGTGGCCGCGGACGACGATCTCCCCGGTCTCCTCCGGCGGCAGCAGGACGATCCGGTCCCGCACCAGCGCGTCGGCGATCTCCGCCTCCACCCCGGGGATGGGCCTGCCGACCGTGCCGGGAAGACAGGGCCAGGGGTGCTGGTTGAAGGTGACGACCGGTGAGGTCTCGGTGAGCCCGTACCCCTCGAAGACCGGGCAGCCGAACGTCCGCGTGACCTCCTCCAGCACCCGCACCGGCAGGGCGGAGCCGCCGGAGTAGACGCGCTCCAGCGGGGGCCGCTCCGGGGTGCGGGCCGCCGCCTCCAGCAGTCCGATGAACATCGTGGGCACCCCCATGGCGACGGTGCACCGCTCGGCGTTCATCAGGGCGAGGGCGGCGTCCGCGTCGAAGCGCTCCATCAGGACCAGGGTGGCCCCCGCGCGGAAACAGGTGCCCATGCCGCAGGTCTGCCCGAAGGTGTGGAACAGCGGCAGACAGCCCAGGAGGACGTCCTCCGGGCGCATGGCGAAGGGGGCGAGCACGGTGGTGCCCACATTCATCGCCAGATTGAGCTGGGTGATCATCGCGCCCTTGGGACGGCCGGTGGTGCCGGAGGTGTAGAGGATCAGCGCGATGTCGTCGGGGGCCCGGGGCACCCACCCCGCGACGGGGGCGGCCACGGCGGCGCGCGCGTCGAGGGCGCGCCCGACGGCCGGGGCGGCCACAGCGGTCCCGGCGGTCCTGGTGGTCCCGGCCGCCGCCGGGACCACCGGTGGGCCGACCGTCAGGAGCGTGGTGCCCGTCGCCGCTGCCGCGCGGGCGCCCTCGCCGGTCAGCGCCGTGTCGCAGATCAGGACGGAGGCGGCGGAGTCCTTCAGCACAAAGCTGATCTCGTCCGCCTTCAGCAGCGCGTTCACCGGGACGACGGTCGCGCCGAGGGCGAGCGCGCCGTAGTAGGCGCGGGGGAAGTCGGGGGTGTTGGGGAGCAGCAGCGCCACCCGGTCCCCCGGGCCGACGCCCTCCTCGCGCAGGACGGCGGCGTAGCGGCGGGCGGAACGCCACAGCTCGTGGTAGGTGATCCGCTCGGCTCCGGCGACGAGGGCGGGGTGGTCCGGGCGGCGGCCCGCGGTGTCCGCGAGGACGGTGGCGGCGGACAGGGTGGCGTTCACCGCGTGGGAACGGGGGAGTCGGGACGGCTGTGACGGTCCATGCGCACACTCCGGGGCGATCGGGTCCCGTCGGCACGGGACCGGGCGGGATCGGAACGACCATGCTCGGTGAGCGGAAGAAACCACGGGTGACCAGTGAGAACGAAGGAACCCCAGGTTTTGTGCGAGATCACTGGGGATCATGGGGGATCGGTGACGGGCCCAGGGAATGGGAGATCGGCTCTGTGCAGAATCCGCCGGGCATTCTACGATGAGCCGCGCCGGATCGGGAAGCGACCAGAGAGCGAGCCTGGATCATGTCCCAGTACATGGACTTCTTCGCACGACTTGCGCATGAATCCGCGGACCGGAAAAGAGAGTTTCTGGAGCTGGGCCGGATCGCGGGCCGCTTTCCCGCGGCCACTACCGCGGAGAACGGCGAGATCGCCGTCTGGTGCAGCAATGACTATCTGGGTATGGGGCAGCATCCCGCTGTTCTGGAGGCGATGCACCGGGCGGTCGACGAATACGGTGCCGGATCGGGTGGTTCACGGAACATCGGCGGAACACATCACCACCATGTCCTTCTGGAGCGGGAACTCGCCGATCTCCATGGAAAGGAGGAGGCACTGCTCTTCACCTCCGGATACTCCGCCAATGAGGGCTCTCTTTCCGTGCTCGCGGGCCGGATCGACGGCTGCGAGGTCTTCTCCGATCAGGGGAATCACGCCTCCATCATCGACGGCCTGCGGCACAGCGGGGCCCGCAAGCACATCTTCCGGCACAATGACCGCGCCCATCTGGAGGAGTTGCTCGCGGCGGCCGACCCGGACGTCCCCAAGCTGATCGTCACCGAGTCGGTCCACTCCATGGGGGGCGATATCGCGCCACTCGCCGAGCTCGCCGACCTCGCCAAGCGGTACGGGGCGGTGACCTTCCTGGACGAGGTGCACGCGGTGGGGATGTACGGTCCGCAGGGCGCGGGCATCGCCGCCCGCGAGGGGTTGGCCTCCTCGTTCACGGTGATCATGGGGACGCTGGCCAAGGGGTTCGGGATGACGGGCGGCTATGTCGCCGGTCCCGCGGTGCTGATCGACGCGATCCGGGCGCACGCCCGCTCCTTCGTCTTCACCACGGCGCTGCCGCCGTCCGTCGCGGCGGGCGCGCTGGCGGCGGTGCGGCATCTGCGCGGCTCGGAGGAGGAACGCCGTCGGCTGACCGCGAACGCCTCGCTCCTCCACGGGCTGTTGCGGGAGCGCTCGCTGCCGTTCCTCTCGGACCAGTCGCACATCGTCTCGGCGCTGGTCGGGGACGAGCGGCGGGCGAAGGGGATGTCCCGGCTGCTGCTGGAGCGGTACGGGATCTATGTGCAGGCGGTCGACGCGCCGAGTGTGCGGGTCGGCGAGGAGATCCTGCGGATCGCGCCCTCCGCGGTGCACCGGCCGGAGGAGGTGCGGGAGTTCGCCGCGGCGCTGGACACCGTCTGGACCGGGCTGGACGGGCCCCGGACGACCGCCGCCGTGTGATCCCGGGCCGTCGCCGCGTGATCCCGGGCCCGTCGTCCTGACGCGCCCCGGGCCGTCCTGATGTGCCCCCGGGGCCCGGCCGTTTCGGCCGTCCCGGGTCAGCCGGTCCAGATCCGGCGCATCTCGGGCGAGGCGGACAGCACCTCCTCCAGGGTGCCCGCCGCCTCGACCCTGCCGTCCTTGAGGACCACCACCCGGGCGGCGGCGCGCAGCAGCGCGGGCCGGTGCGAGACGGCGAGGACGGTGGGGCCGCGGGCCAGCAGCCGCTGCCACAGCAGCCGTTCGGTGTCCGGGTCCAGCGCGCTGGAGACATCGTCGAGGACGAGGAGTTCCGGGTCGCGGGCGAGCATCCGGGCGATGGCGGCGCGCTGGAGCTGCCCGCCGGAGAGCCGTAGCCCGCGCGGTCCGACGACGGTGTCCGCGCCCTCCTCCAGGGTGGCCAGATCGGGCCCGAGCACCGCCGTGTCGACGGCCGGTCCGAAGGCCGCCCCGTCCGCCCCGAGCAGGATGTTCTCCCGGAGGGTGCCGCTGAACAGCCGGGGTGCCTGGGGGGTGTGGCCGCAGCGGGGGGCGACCAGGAAGGCGGCGGGGTCGGCGACCGGCTCCCCATTCCACAGGATCTCGCCCCGTTCCCGGGGCAGCAGCCCCAGCACCGCCCGCAGCAGCGTGGTCTTGCCGGAACCGATCCCTCCGGTGATGACGGTGACGGAGTGGCGGACGACGGTGAGATCGATGTCCTCGACGCCGTGGCCGCCGCCGGGGTGCCGGGCTGTCAGCCCGCGCACGGTCAGTTCCCGCAGCGCACCGGCCGCATCCGCCCTCGCGGGTGCGGCGGGTGCGGCGGGTGGGTCCAGGCGGTGGCGGAGCCGGCCGCCGAAGAAGCCGCCGACCCGTTCGAGCGCCACCGACACCCGCTGGAACCGCACCGACAGAATGCCGATGGAGGCCAGCGCCTCGGTGAGGAGCTGGAGATAGAGAGTGAACAGCGCGAGGTCACCGACGGTGAAGGAGCCCTCCCGGGACCCGGTCGCGGTCAGCAGCAGCACCAGACCCACCCCGATCGGGGCGGCGTTGCCGAGCACGGTGCGCTGGAGGCTCGCGTACAGCTCCTCCCGGACGGCGGCCCGCGCGCGGGCCTCGTTCAACCGGACGACATGCGCGGACACATGCCGTTCGGCGGCGGCTGCCTGCACCGCCGCCACGGAGCCGATCGCCTCCCGCAGCGCCCCGGCGACGGAGGCGGAGGCGGTGCGGGTGGCCCTGCGGTGGGCGAGGAAGCGGCCGTGCAGCGCCCCGGTCGCCGCCGTCACCGCGATGAGCAGTGCCAACAGCGCCAGGGTGACCGTCGGATCGATCCTGATCATGATGGTGACCGAGGCGAGTACGAAGATCCAGTGGGCGAGGTTGGTCGGGGACCAGGCGGCGAAGAAGCCCGTCTCGTCGACGTCCTCGCCCACGGTGCGCAGTGCCTCGCCGGGTGCGGTGCGGGAGGTCGCGCCGGGCCGCCGCAGCGCGGAGGCGAGCAGGGCGCGGCGCATCCGGCCGGTGGTGTCGTACTGGAGGGCCGGTTCCAGCCGGGCCGCCATCAGCCCGAACTGAAGGCAGAGCCGGGCCGCCTCGACGGCGGCGACCCAGGCGATCAGCGACCACAGCAGCCGGTCGCCGCCGCTGCCGCCGCCCAGTTGGTCGAAGAGGCGCTGGAAGACCAGGCCGAGGGCGAGGGTCCCGGCGCGGACCAGGACCCACAGCGCGGTGAGGCCCCAGTACGCGGCGCGGCGGCCGTGCAGCACGGCGCCGAGCGCGGCGACGGTGGCGCGCACCCCGCCCCCGCCGTCGGCGTGCGTTCCCCTGCCGTCGGCACCGCCCCCGCCGTCCGCACGCGTGCCCCTGCCGTCGTCCGCGCGCTTCCCGCCGCCGTCCGCGCCCGTTTCCGCGCCGTTGTCGGCGTGCTTTCCCCCGCCGTTGGCACCGCGCTTCCCGCCGTCGTCCGCGTGCCTCTCCCCGCCGTCGGCGCGCTTTTCGTCGCCGTCGGCACGCGTGCTCCCGTCGCCGTCCGCGTGCTTTCCTCCGCCGTCCCCATCCATGCCCCTGTGCTTCCCGTCGCTGTCGCCGTCGCCGTCGCCGTCGGCCTCCGTCGCCGTCCGCGCGCCTCCGTCGCCGTCGGCTCCTGACGAGGCCCCCGCCGGGGCGCTCACCGGGTTCCTCCGCCGGGTGCGAGCAGCGCGTGGAAGCGGGAGCCCGGGTCCGCCGCGAGCCGTTCGCGCGGGCCGTCCTCGACGACGCGCCCCGCGTCCAGCACCACGATCCGGTCGACCTGGCGCAGGGTGTGCGGCCGGTGCTGGACCACGAGGGCGGTCCGGCCGCGCAGCAGCCGTTCCAGCGCGGGTTCCAGCAGGGCCTCGGTGTGCGGGTCGAGCCGGGCGGTCGGCTCGTCCAGCAGGACGACGGCCGGGTCGCGCAGGAAGACCCGGGCCAGCGCGAGGAGCTGCTCCTGCCCGCCGGACATGCCCCGGGCCCCGTCGGCGGTGCCGAGCGGGGTGTCCAGGCCGTCGGGGAGCCCGCGGCGCCAGTCGTCCAGGCCCGCCTGTTCCAGGGCGGCGAGCAGCCGCCGGTCGGGGACGGAACGGTCGAAGAAGGCGAGGTTGTCGCGGAGGCTGGCGTGGAAGATCTGGACCTCCTGGGTGACCAGGGCGACCCGGGCGCGCAGGTCCGCCGGGTCCAGCTCCCCGACCTCCCGGCCGCCGACGGTCACCGAGCCGCGCCCCGGGTGCTGGAGCCCGAACACCAGCCGGACCAGCGTGGACTTGCCGCAGCCGGTGCGGCCGACCACCCCCACCCGTTCACCGGGCCCCACCCGCAGACTCACCCCGCGCAGCACCGGCTCGCCCGGTTCGTACTGGAAGGAGACGGCCGTGAGACCGACCCCGAGGGGGCCGTCCGGCAGGGGCGCGGAGCGGGCGCGCGCGGGGGTGCCGGGGTCGCCGGGGGCGCCGAGCAGCTCGGCGACGCGCCCCGCGCTCACCACCGCCTGCTCCAGATCGTGGAACCGGGTGGAGAGGGTGAGCAGCGGGCGCCGCAGGAGCAGCGCGTACGAGAGGGTGGCGAACGCGGTCCCGGTGGAGAGCCGCCCGGCGGAGTGCAGCCAGACGCTGACCGCGAGGGCGAGGACGACGCTGAGCGCGGAGAGCGCCTGGACGGTGGCGGGCCAGCGGACGGAGACCCGGGCGGCGGCGCGGGCCCGCCCGCCGAGGTCCGCGAGCCGCAGCTCCAGGGCGCCGAGGGTGTGCGCGGTCGCGCCGTTCACGCGCAGCTCCTCGGCTCCGGCGAGCCGTTCCTCCAGGAAGCCGAGGAGATCGGCGGCGCTGCGCTGACGCGCCGTGACCAGCGGCAGGGAGCGCCCGGCGAGCCGGTGCAGCAGGACGACGGTGGCCAGCGCGAACGGGGCGAAGACCAGCCCGATCCGCCAGTCGAAGAGGAAGAGCGCGACCAGGACGCCGAGGACGAGGGCGAGATGGGCCAGTACCTCCAGCACGAGGGCGGACATCACCCCGGCGAGCCGGGTCACGTCCCCGTCGATCCGTTCGACCAGCTCTCCAGGGGGATGCTCCTGGTAGAAGCGGGCGGGGCGGCGCAGACAGCGGTCGACCAGCTCGGCGCGGAGGCGGTCGGTGCCGCGCCAGGCGAGCCGTACGGCGACCGCGTCGCCGCCGACGACCACGGCCATCTGTCCGGCCGCCGAGGCGAGATACCACAGGGCGATACCGGTCAGCGCGGCGGACGAGCCGTGGTGCAGGGTCGAGTCCACGAAGCGGCGCAGCAGTTGGGGGGCGGCGAGCTGAAGGGCGACACCCGCGGGAATCAGCAGGGCGAGCAGGGTCACGGCACGGCGCTCGCCCCTCAGATAACGGGTGAGTCCGGCCAGTTGCCACAAGGGACCGAAGGCCAACGGCTCCCCTCCCCGTTCGTGATCCGCGGCGGAAGCCGTCAGCATAAAGAGGCCGCGGGATTTTGGGAATGGGGCTGAGCGGCCCCGGCGAAGGCACCGAAGATCATTTCTCGGAGGCGCCGAGCGGTCGGCGGCCGGTCGACAGATGAACCATTGCTGCGGATTCCCGGCGCTGTTAGACTCCCGGCGTCTTGGGGGCCCTTCCCCTGCCGTCACGGTGAATTCCACCCGGCGGATACACCTCTCGCAGCCGCTCCTACCAGGTTTCGCCCGGCCCCGTATCTGTGTTCCCCGCGTAATAACGGCGCGGTGGCCGACCGTTCCGCCCGGCGCACTCCGGCGCCGATCGGAGGCGATTCCGGAGCGCAACTCCGCACAGCGCGTCCACCGCAGCGAACGGCGTCATGTGAACGGTTCAGCGAACGGCTTCATGCGAACGGCCCCATGCCCAGGTGAAAGGGGCGTACGTACAGGAAGGGCCGCACCCGAAGGCCGGACATGAACGGGCCGCACCTGAAGGGCCCGACGTGAACGGCCTCACCCGGAAACGAACAGGAACGAGCAAGGGGGATTCCCATGTCGGGCCACATCGATGTCCCGGGAAGAAGCGCACCGAGCGGAAATACTCCGGGAGGAAGCGGAAAAGCCGTGGTCACAGGTGCGGCCGGATTCATCGGATGCCATCTCGTCACCGCTTTGCGCGACGGTGGAACGGATGTTGTCGGAATTGATCGCCGGGACACCTGGGAGGACGGGGAGACCGAGCGGGCCGGGGACCGGGGCTCCCTGCGCGCCGTCCACGGCGATCTGGTCTCACTGGAGCTGGAACCGCTGCTCAGCGGCGTCGGCACCGTCTTCCACCTCGCCGCGCTGCCCGGGGTCCGCCCCTCCTGGACGCGCTTCCCCGAGTATCTGCACTGCAATGTGCTCGCCACCCAGCGGCTGATGGACGCCTGTGCCCGGACGGGGGTGCGACGGGTCGTCGTCGCCTCCTCCTCCAGCGTCTACGGAGGTCCCGGCGAATCCGGCACCATGAGCGAGGACCAGGTGCCCTCGCCGCTCTCCCCGTACGGGGTGACCAAACTCGCGGCCGAGCGGCTGGCGCTCGCCTTCGCCGCCCGCGACGACATCTCCCTCGACGTCCGGGCCCTGCGCTTCTTCACCGTGTACGGCCCCGGCCAGCGGCCCGACATGCTCATCACCCGGATGATCCGGGCGGCACTGGAGGGCGCCCCGCTCGCCATCCACGGCGACGGCACCCAGATACGGGACTTCGTCCATGTCTCCGACGTGGTCCGCGCCCTCACCCTCGCGGGCGCCGTCGACGGCCCGGCCGCCGCCAGCCCGTACGGCGGCGGCAGCGGGGGCGGCAGCGGCGAGGTGCTGAACATCGGAACCGGGAACTCCGTCTCCGTCAACGAGGTGCTGGCCCTCACCGCCGAGCTGACCGGACGCACACCGGACGCCCGGTACGGCCCGGCCCGCGCGGGCGACGCGGCGGCCACCGCCGCCGACACCGGGCGCGCCCGCGAACGGCTCGGCTTCACCGCCGCCGTGGACATCCGCACGGGGCTCGCGGGCCAGATCGAGTGGGCCCGGCACACCCCCGCCCCCGCACCGCCCGCACCGTCCGCCCCGTCCGCCGCGGGCGTGCGGACGACGGCCGGAGCCTGACGGCATGTGCGGCTTCGTGGGCTTCAGCGACCCCGGCGGGCCGGACGGCCCCGCGCGGACGACGGCCGGCCGGATGCTCGCCGCCCTCGCCCACCGGGGACCCGACGGCACCGGCTGGTGCCGCCACGCGGGCCTGACCCTCGCCCACTGCGCCCTCACCTTCGTCGACCCCGAAGGAGCGGGCCAGCCCTTCCGCTCCGCCAGCGGCGCCGTCTCCCTCGTCCTCAACGGCGAGCTGTACAACCACGGCGAACTCCGCCGCGAACTCGCCGCCACCGGCTTCGTCCCCCGTACCGGAAGCGACACCGAAGTCCTGACGGAGCTGTACGAGCGGCACGGCACCGCCGTCCTCGAACGGGTGCGCGGCATGTACGCGTTCGCCGCGCACGACGCCCGCACCGGCGCCACCGTGCTCGCCCGCGACCCGCTCGGGAAGAAACCGCTCTACTACGCGCGGATTCCCGGCGGCATCGCCTTCGCCTCGGAACTCACCGCCCTGCTGTGCCACCCCGAGGTGTCCCCGGCCCCCGACACCGACGCCCTCGCCGACTATCTGGTGCTCCGCGCCTTCCCCGCGCCCAAGTCGGCCTGCGCCCAGGTCCGCAAGGTACGCCCCGGCGCGTTCGTCCGGTACGCGGACGGGTCGCTCACCGAGACCGAGCACTGGCGGCCCCGCGTCGGACCCGCCCCCGGCGCACGGACACCCCGGGCCGGGGAGGCCGCCGAACGCTTCGAGGAACTGCTGCGCGCCGCCGTCGCCCGCCGCGTCACCAGCACCGGGCGGCGGCTCGGGGTCCTGCTCAGCGGCGGACTCGACTCCAGCGTCGTCGCCGCGCTCGCCCAGGAACTCTCCCCGGGACGCCCCGTGCCCACGTTCAGCGCCGGATTCGAGGACACCGACTTCGACGAGACCCCGCACGCCCGCGCCGTCGCCCGGCACCTGGGCACCGAACACCACGTGGTGCGGATCGGCGGCGCCGAACTGGCCGCCGTCGTGGAACAGGAGTACGCCCACGCCGACGAACCCCTCGCCGACCCGTCGCTGCTGCCGACCCGGCTGGTCTGCCGCGCCGCCCGGGAACGGGTCCGCGGGGTGCTCACCGGTGACGGGGCCGACGAACTCCTCCTCGGCTACCGCTACTTCCAGGCCGAACGGACCATCGACGCCCTGCTGCGCCACATCCCCGCGCCGCGCCTGGCCGCCGCCGCGACGCTCACCGCCCGTGCCCTGCCCGTCCGCTCCGGCAACCTGCCCGCCGCACAGGCGCTGCGGCGGCTCGCCCAAGGGCTCGGCGCCGCGCCCGAACACCGCTTCCACCTGGCGAACGCGCCCTTCGCCCCGGCCGCCCTGGCCACGGTGCTCGGGCCCGCCGCGCGCGGGGCACTCGACGGACACCGCCCCTTCGCGGAGATCGCCCGGCTGCTGACCGCCCAGCCCGGTCCGCTCAGCGGGCTCCAACGGGCCCAGCTCGCCGTCGTCGCCCACTTCCTGCGCGACGTCATCCTCACCAAGGCCGACCGGGGCGGCATGCGCAGCGCGCTGGAGCTGCGCTCCCCCTTCCTCGACGTGGACCTGGTGGAGTACGGCAACAGCCTGCCGGAAGGGCTCAAACTGCGCGGGCTCACCGGGAAGTACCTGCTGCGCCGCATCGCCGCGCCCTGGCTGCCCCGCCGCACGGTCCGCCGCACCAAACTGGGCTTCCGCGCACCGCTGGCCCGGCTGCTGCGGGAGGAGCTGCGCCCGCTGCTGCTGGACACCCTCGCCGCCCCGGCGCTGGAGCGCGGCGGCCTCCTCGACCCGGCCGCCGTGCGCGCTCTCACCGACGACCACCTCTCCGGGCGCCGCGACACCTCCCGCGCCCTGTGGGCGCTGCTGACCTACCAGCTCTGGTACGAGGGGCCGGGCCGGGGCGCCCGTCCGGCCCGGCCCCTGCCCCTCGCCCTCCCGGAGGAGATCCACCGTGCCCCCTGAACCCCGTATCCAGGTCCTCTCCCCGCGCACCTGGGGCAAGTTCGGCAACTACCTCGCGGCGACGAGCTTCTCCCGGGTCCTGCGGGAGCGGGTGGCCGCCGAGGTCGCGCTGGGCGAGGCCGAACCCCTGGTGCCGCTGCTCGGCGAGGCGGGCGCGGAGATCCGGGTGATCTCGGAGGAGAGCCCCGACCTCGCCACCCGCAACGCCCGCTACCGGGGACTCATGGAACGGCTCCAGGAGCGTTTCCCGCAGGGGTTCGAGGAGGACCCCACCCCGGCGCAGGCGGCCGTGCTCAGCGGGCTGACCGCGCATCTGCGGGAGACCTCCCCGGACGTCGTCGTCGGCACCAAGGGGTTCCTGGCCCGGCTGTGCGTGGCGGCGGTACGGCTCGCGGGCACCCCCACCAAGGTGGTCAGCCAGGTGACCAACCCGGGGCTGCTCCAGATCCCGCTGCACCGCAGCCGCTTCCCCGACCTCACCCTGGTGGGCTTCGAGTGGGCCGCGCGCCGCCTCCTCGCCGACGAGGGCGGCGACCCCGCGCGCGTCCGGGTGGTGGGGCCGCTGGTCGCCCAGCACGACCTGCGCGAGTTCATGACCGGCCCGGCAGCCACGGCGGACACCGCGCCCGGTACCGCCTCCGGGGCCGCGCCCTGGGGAGCGGACGACGACGACCCCGACCGCCCCCGGCTGATCGTCTTCTGCAACCGGGGCGGCGAGGTGTATCTGCGCCTCCTGGAACGCATCGCCGCCGACCACCCCTCGGTGGACCTGGTCTTCGTCGGCTACGACGACCCCGGGCTGGCCCGCCGGGCGGCGGGCTCGGCGGGACGGCAGCGGCACTGGCGCTTCCACAGCAGGCTCACCCAGACCGAGTACTTCGACTACATCGACCGCGCCGCGCGCTCGGCCCATGGCCTCCTCGTCTCCAAGGCCGGCCCCAACACCACACTGGAGGCGGCCTACTTCGGCATCCCGGTACTGATGCTGGAGTCCGGACTGCCGATGGAGGAATGGGTCCCCGGCCTGATCCACGAACACGCCCTCGGCCGCGCCTGCTCCGCCCCGGACGAGCTGCTGCGCACCGCGGACGACTGGCTCTCCCGCCCCGAGTCCATCGCCCGCCACAAGAAGTCCGCGATCGGCTTCGCGAGCCGCGTACTCGACCAGGACACGGTGGCGACCCGCATCGGCGCGGCGGTGGGCTCCCTGCTGGAGGAACGATGACGACGCGGGGCGCCTGGCGGGGAGCGGTGGCGGTGTGTCCGCCCGCCGCCGGGGGCGCGGTGTCGGCCCGTCCGTCCGCCAGGGTCGGGGTGTCGGGCCGGGCTTCCGTGGGAGGCGTGGTGACGGAACGTCGGTCCGCCGGGGGAATGGGGACAGCGCGTTTCCCCGCTGGGTACGCGGTGGCGGTGTGCCTGGCCGCCGGAGGTGTGACGGTGTCCCGTTTCCCCGGTGGGGGAGGGGTGGTGGCGCGTCCGTCCGCCAGGGGTTACGGGGGCACGGCGCCGACGCGGCCCCCCGGTGGCGGCGGCGGTGCGGCGGCCGGGCGGCTGCGCGGCCGACGGGTGGGGGCGGGCGTTCCTCCGGCAGGTCGGCTTTCCGGCGGGGAGACCGGCGCGGCACCCGCCCCGCCGGGTTTGCGTGCCGCGAGCGGAACCGTTCCACGGTCGGAGGCATGGTGAGCGCCCCGGTCACCGCCCCCGGGCGGCCCGGGACGGACGGAGGCGCGGGCCCGGCGCCCGTGTTGCGGCTGTGGCGGACGTCCGGCGGGGTACGGGCCGAGGGGGCCGTGGCGGCCACCCTCGGGCATCCGCTCGGCGACCCGGAGGGCGCGAAGATCCCCGAGGGGATCTTCGCCCGGTGGCGCTGGGACGGGGCCCGGCTCCACGTCCGCACCGACCGGTACGGGATGTGTCCGCTCTTCTACCGCGCCGGGGCGGACCGGTTCGCCCTCTCCCCGGACCTGCGCGCCCTGCTGGCCCCCGGCGAACCCGCCGAGCTGGACCACGACGCCCTCGCCGTCTTCGTCCGCCTCGGCTTCTTCCTCGCCGAGGACACCTGCTTCGCCCAGATCCGCGCCCTGCCCCCGGCCGCCACCCTGACCTGGACCGCCGCCGGGGGAACGCGCCTGACCAGCGGATGGCGTCCGCCGCCCGGCCCCGCCGCCATGGACCGGGAGCGGGCCGTGGACGGCTTCGTCGAGCTGTTCCGGGAGGCGGTGGCCCGGCGGCTGCCCGAGCAGCCGTACGTCCTGCCGCTCAGCGGCGGCCGGGACTCCCGGCACATCCTGCTGGAGCTGCACCGCCAGGGCGCCTCGCCCCGGCTCTGCCTGAGCGGGGCGAAGTTCCCGCCCGACCCGGGCGCCGACGCGCGCGTCGCCGCCGAACTCGCCGGACGGCTCGGCCTGCCGCACCGCACCCTCACCCCGCGCCGCTCCCAGTTCCGCGCCGAACTGACCGCGAACACCGCGCAGAGCATGACCACCCTCGACGGCGCCTGGGCGCTCCCGGTACTGGCCCATCTGCGCCGCCACACCCCCCTCACCTACGACGGCATCGGCGGCGGGGAACTCGCCCAGAACCCCAGCATCGGCCTGATCCGCGAACTCTCCGCGGCCCGCCCCGCCCCGCCCGAGCTGGCCGCACGGCTGCTGCGCGAGGCAGGGCGCACCGGGCGCCACGCCGAGCGGCTGCTCGGCCCCCGCCTCGGCCGGCTGTGGAGCGCCGAACGGGCCAGGGACCGGCTCGTCACCGAGCTGGCCCGGCATGAACACGCGGCCTTCCCGCTCGGCTCGTTCTTCTTCTGGAACCGCACCCGCCGGTCCATCGCGATGGCCCCCTACGCCCTCGCCTCCGGCACCGCCGTCCACGCCCCCTACCTCGACCACGCCCTCTTCGACCACCTCACGACCGTTCCGCACCGGTTTCTCCTCGACGGCGACCTCCACGACCGGGCGCTGCACCGGGCCTTCCCCGAGCACGCCGGGCTCGGCTTCGCCGCCGCCGTCCCCGGTCGGCAGGGCGCCGCCCTGGCCCGCCACCGGCTGGCGTTCCTCACCCGGCTGCTCGGCCACGCCCTGCTCACCGAACCGCGCTGGCTGCGCGCGGGCGACGGGCTGCTCGGCCGGCTGCTGGCCGCCGGGCGCGGCCCCGGCGCCCCGGCCCGGGTGAGCAGGCTGCTGCCGCTCGCCCTCTATCTCCTCCAACTGGAGTCCCTGGCCGCGGGCACGGGCCCCGGCAGCCGCCGCTGACCCCGCCCGCGTACCCCGTCGCACCACCCCGAAGGAGGGAACACCATGCGGAAGTCACTGCCCGTCATCAGCACCGCCCCGGCGGGCACCGGAGGCTGCGGGACCGCCGTCGCCGCCCCGGCCCGCACATCCGGACTGCCCCGCTGGAAACAGCGCAAGCTGCGGATCGCACTCGTCCGCCACCACGACCTCTGCCTCAACACCCGGCAGATCAGCCAGATCCAGCGGCGCGCGGGCGTCCTGCCGCACCTGGGGCTCGGCTATATCCACACCGCGCTGAAGACCGCCGGATTCCACCATGTCATCCAGGTCGACACCCCCGCGCTCGGGCTGGACAGCGAGGGGCTGCGCGAACTCCTCGCCGACTTCGGGCCCGACCTGGTCGGGGTGAGCACCACGACCCCCGGGCTGCCGGGTGCGGTGGAGGCGTGCCGGGCCGCCAAGAGCACCGGCGCCAAGGTGATCCTCGGCGGCCCGCACACCGAGGTCTACGCCCGGGAGAACCTCTACCACGACTGCATCGACTACGTGGGCGTGGGCGAGGGCATCACGATCATGCCGGAGCTGGCCGAGGCCCTGGAGCAGGGGGAGAAACCGGAGGGCATCCGGGGCCTGGTGACCCGGGACCACGACGGCGGGGCCGCCCCGATGGTCAATCTGGAGGAGGTCGGCTGGCCCGAACGCGGCGGCCTGCCGATGAACAGCTACTACTCCATCATGGCGCCCCGCCCCTTCGCGACGATGATCTCCAGCCGGGGCTGCCCCTTCAAATGCAGCTTCTGCTTCAAACAGGCCGTGGACAAGAAGTCCATGTACCGCACCCCCGAGGACGTCGTCGGGGAGATGACGGAGCTCCAGAAACGGTGGGGGGTGAAGGAGATCATGTTCTACGACGACGTCTTCACCCTGCACCGGGGCCGGGTCCGGGAGATCTGCGCGCTGATCAACGAGAGGGGGCTGAAGGTCCGCTGGGAGGCCCCCACCCGCGTCGACCTCGTCCCCGAGAAACTGCTGGAGGCGATGGCGGGCGCGGGCTGTGTCCGGCTGCGGTTCGGGATCGAGCACGGCGACCCGGAGATCCTGGCCCGGATGCGCAAGGAGAGCGACATCGGCAAGATCGAACGGGCCGTCACCTCCGCCCACGAGGCCGGGATCAAGGGCTTCGGCTACTTCATCGTCGGCTGGCTGGACGAGAGCCGGGAACAGTTCCGCCGCACCCTCGACCTGGCCTGCCGCATCCCCCTCGACTACGCCAGCTTCTACACCGCGACCCCGCTGCCGGGGACCCCCCTGCACACCGAGTCGGTGGCCGCCGGACGCATCCCCGCCGACTACTGGGACCGCTTCGTCCGGGGCGAGTTCGACGCCCGGATCGGCTATCTGGTGCCGGACGCCCAGCTCCGCGCCCAGATCGCCTACCGCCGCTTCTTCCTGCGCAAGGAGATGGTGAAACCGCTGGTGAGCCATATGGCGACCACCGGGCAGTGGCGCAACACCCTGGACGGGCTGCGCAGCCTCGCCCGCTCGACCTCCAACACCGACCGTGACTTCTGACCCCGCCCGCCCGGAGACCCCGGGCGGCTCGGCCCGGACCCCCGGCGGCCCGGGCCCGCTGTCCGGCACGGACACGGCTACGGCCAGAAGCACAGGCACAGGAACAGGTACGGGCACAGGAACCAGTACGGGCACGGGCACGGCTACGAGCACAGGCACGGGCCCAGGCACGGGCCCAGGCACGGGCACCGCCACCGCCGCCGTGCCGGAGCCGCTGCGCCCCGGCCCTCCCGTCCCCCTCAACACCCCCCTGGCCCCCGGCGCGCCCGAGCGCCGGCACGAGCCCTGGGCGGCCCGCACACTGCGCGCGGCCGTCGCCCGCGGCTTCGCCCCCGCGCCCTCGTGGTCGGTACCCGTGCGCCACCTCCTCCCGGACGGCTCCGTCACCGACACCGCCCACCGGGCCGCCCGCGCCCTGACGGCGGACCTCGCCACGCGGGGTGCCGCCCCGGGCCCGGCGCTGGTCCTCGTCGCGCCGACAGCCGTCGGCCGGGCCACCGCCGCCGAACAGCACGAACGGCTCGACGCACTGTTCGACCGGGTCGCCGAGACGACCGCCGTCCACCCCGGCGTCCCCGTCGTCCTCGCCGTCGGAATGCAGTGGACCGCACCCGAGGACGAACCCCGGGCCCGGGACCGGCTGCGCTCCCTGCTGGACCGGGCCGCCGCCCGGCTGCCCCAGGTCGCCCCGCTCGGCCTGTGGCTGCCCGGACCGGGCAAACCCCGCACCCTGAACGCCGCCGTCGCCGTCGCCGAGGCCCTCGGCGCGGCGGGCGTGGGCTGGGTCGACGACGACGTGACCCTCGACCCCGGCGCCCTGGCCCACCTCGTCACCGCCTTCCGCGAGGGCGGCTGCCGGGGCGCGGTCGGCGCCACCAAGGTCCCCCACACCAAGGAGTTCGCCACCTCCCGCACCCTGGCCCGCGCCAAGGAGATCACCGCCACCGCGACGGGCTACCCCCACGGCTGCTGCATCCTCGTCGGCACCGACGTCGTCGCGGGCGGACTGCCCGGCCGCTACCTCTCCGACGACGGCTACATCTGCTTCCGGCTGCTCGCCCCCGGGGAACCCGACCCCCTGGCCCGGCTGCGGCTCGTCCCGGACGCTATCTGCCACTACTACGTCGCCGGGCCCGCCGGGGAGACCCGCCGCCGCATCCGGCGGCTGCTCCTCAACCACCTCGTCGACCTCGGGGACTGGCCCCTGCCCGTCGCCCGCCACTACTTCCGCCACGTCCTCTTCGCCGGAGTCTGGCCGCTCACCGACTGGGACGGCTCCCGGGGCCGCCGCCTCGGCCTCCAGAAAGCCGCGCTGGGCTGGCTCTACCTGGGCTGGTTCACCAAGGTCGCCGCCGAACTGGGGCTGCGCGGAGTGCTGCGCCGTCCGCTGCGCCGGATCGAGTGGGCCCCGTACTCCTCCGTCCCCGCCCCGCGTCCCACCGCCCGACCGCGTCAGGAGTCCCCATGAACGTCCTGTCCCTCCACTCCGCAGGCCATGACACCGGCGTCGGGTACTTCGAGGACGGACGGCTGGTGTACGCCGTGGAGACCGAGCGGCTGACCCGGGTGAAACACGACCACCGGTCCGACCTGGCGCTCCACCATGTCCTGGCCCGGCCCGAGGTGGACCCCGCCCGGATCGAGCTGGTCGCGGTCAGCACCCCCGTCCGCGGGTCCCTGCTGCGCATTCCCGACCTGGACCGGGCGATGGAACGGATCGGCGCGGGGGCACCGCACCACCGCACCGTCTGCGAGCTGCTCGGCCGCCGGGTGGCGTGCGTCGTGGTCACCCACGAGGTGTCGCACGGCGCGCTGGCGGCCCACTACGCGGGCCACGCCGAGGGCACCACCGTCCTCGTCAACGAGGGACGGGGACAGATCACCCGCAGCTCCCTCTTCCAGGTGCGGGACGGCCGGCTGGAGTGGGTCGAGAAGGACCCCCTGCCCTGGTACGGCAACGGCTTCGGCTGGACCGCGATCGGCCATCTCTTCGGCCACGGGCTCGGCCCCAGCGTCGCGGGCAAGGTGATGGCGCTCGGCGGCTACGGCAGCCCCGACCCGCGGATCCGCGAGACCCTGCTCGCGGTCGATCCCCGCGTGATGCACGATCTGGAACTGGCCCGGCGGGTGCAGGAGGAACTCTCCGTCCGGCCCGAGTTCGCCCGCGACTTCGAGCGGATGGCGTCCGTCGTCGCCACCCATCAGGAACTCTTCACCGAGGCCGTGCACACGGTCCTCGACCGCCACGCGGTACGTACCGGCTCCGGGGTCGGCCCCATCGCCCTGGGCGGCGGCTGCGCCCTCAACATCGTCGCCAACTCGGTGCTGCGGCAGCGCTTCGGCCGCGACATCGCCGTCCCGCCCGCCTGCGGGGACGCGGGACACCTGGTGGGCGCCGGGATCTACGCCCTGAAATATCTGCACGGCGTGGACACCGCCCCGTTCGACGTCTGCGCCAACGGCGGCGGCGACAGCCGGGCCGCGGCCCTGGAGGCGCTCGCCGACGCGGGGCTGACCCCCCTGCCCTACGACGGGGACGCGGTCGCCCGCACACTCGCCGACGGCGGCGTCGTCGCCCATCTGGAAGGCCGGGCGGAACTGGGTCCGAGGGCGCTCGGCCACCGCTCGCTGCTCGGCAACCCGGCGGTGCCCGGGATGCGCAAGCGCATGAGCGAGGAGCTGAAGCAGCGGGAGTGGTACCGGCCGCTGGGGGCGATGATGCGGGCCGAGCGGTTCGCGGAGCTGTACCCGGGCGAACACCCCTCGCCGCACATGCTCTTCGAGTACCCGCTGCCGGAGGGCACGGCGCCCGAGGCCCGCCATGTGAACGGCACCTGCCGCATCCAGACCCTCGGCCCCGAGGAGCCCCGGCTGCACGCCCTGCTGACCGCGTTCGAAGCGCTCACCGGGGTCCCGGCGCTGATCAACACCTCGCTCAACGGGCCCGGCCGGGCCATCGCGCACACCGCGCGGGACGTGCTGGACGACTTCGCCCGTACCGGGGTCGACCTGTATGTCTTCGACGAGGTGATGGCCTACCGGGCGGGCGCGGAACGGGCCCGGTAGGCCATCACCCCGTTCAGAGCCCCAGCTCCGCGCGGAAACGGGGCAGCAGCCGGTGGAGCACGTCGTCGCGGTAGATCCCGGGAACGGGGACGAGCCCACGCGCCACCGGCTGCTCGTACGCCGCCCGCTCGGCGCGCGTGGTCAGCCGGTCCACCAGCCCGGTCAGCTCGTCCAGCGTGACCGCGCCGGTGAGCAGCAGATGGCCGATGTTCCCGGCCCGTTCGCCGTCGCGGTCGTAGTCGGTGAGGTCGTCCGCCAGGGTGATGAGGGTGCCGTACGCCTCGGCGAACTCCCGGGCCGGGCCGATGGAGCCGGGTCTTCGCCCGCAGAGCGCCGCGAGCGCCCCGTAGACGCCGAGGAAGGCGGCGCCGTACGTACTGGCGTTGGCGCACCACTCGTCCAGGTTCCTGGCCCGTTCCCGCTTGGTGCGTATCTGTCCGGTGCAGACCTGGGTGAAGTCGTGTTCCAGCAGGTCGACCACGGCCTGCGGGTCCCGGGACAGCGCGCACATCTCCCGCAGCGCGGTCAGATGGAGATGGAGGCAGAGGCAGGCGAGCTGGATGCGGTCGAGTCCGCTGTCGTCGTCCATCAGGTCGTCGAGCAGTTTCATGGCGACGATGTCCATGACGAGGGCGGAGGCCACCTCGGCGCGCAGCTCCGGCTCCCCTATCCACTCGGTGAGGAAGTGGGGCACCCGCAGATAGAGACGGATGGCGGCGACATGCGCGACCAGTTCGGGCGAGCCGCCGTTGGCGGCCACGAAGGCGGTGATCCGGTCCCGGTTGGCGGACTCGGTGCGCAGCATGCCCGCCTCGTACTCGGGGGAGAACGGTGAACTCATCGGCTCTCCTCCCGGCGGCGGCCCGGGTCGGCCAGCTCCTTCAGGGTGGTGCGCCAGTCGGGGTGTTCGAGCGCCCCGGCGAAGCCCACGCAGTCGGCGCCCGCCGCCAGATAGTCGTCGACCTGTTCACGGCGGTGGACATTGCCGCTGACGAAGAGGATCTGCCCGGGGCGCAGCCCGGCCCGGAAGCGGCGGATCACATCGAGGGGCACCCGGTCGTAGCGGGAGTAGAGATAGACCAGATGGAAGCCGAAGTCGCGGGCGACGGCGATATGGGTGTCGAGCCGGTTGCCGCCCGCCGGGCCCCGCGCACCCCGACTGTCCTCGGTGTTCTCGGTGTCCTCTATGTTCTCGGTGTTCACGGGGACGGTGCCGAGCAGATCGCCGGTCTTGTGGTCCTCGCCGAAGGTCAGGGCCACCGTCAGGAGCAGTTCGGGCCAGTCCTCGCGGTCCAGCCGCACGGGCAGGGCGAGCAGGGTCTCCAGATAGCTCTTCCACACGTAGTAGTCGTCCGTGGACCCGAGCAGGGCGGGCAGGACCACCGCGTCGGCCCCGGCCACCAGCGGGAAGCCGATCCCCTTGCGGGGCGGGAAGTGGAGCAGCAGCGGCAGCGAGGTGACCTGTTTGATGGCCGCGAGATACGGCTCCATCCGGTCCTCGAAGGCGGTGTAGTCGGTGCTGGCGAGCAGGATCGCGGGAAAGCCGAGGGCGTCCAGCGCCGCCGCTTTCTCCACCGCCTCGTGCTGCGGGATCTTGAAGGGGTCGATGATGTGCACCGGGCCGGGCGGATGCTCGCGCAGCCGGGCCAGGGTCTTCCCCGGGTGGAACACGGCCGGGGGCGGGGTGGTCTTCCTCGGTGTCCGGTGGGTCAGTTCGGGTACGGCGTTCACCAGCGTGTCCCCTCGGGGTCGGTGCTGCTGCCTTGCGCTGACACACCGCTGCGGCGCGGGCCCCGCCCGTCCGGTCACCGCGGGGCGTCCGGGAACGGCGGGGAACGGCCTGGTGGATGAACGGTGCCATGACAGTCCCCGGGGAATTCCCGCCCCGCACGGGGCGACCCGGGAATTCCCTCGCCGCTGTGGAAGTCCGCCCGGTCACCGAACGTGTCCCCGGATGTGTCCCGGCGTGTCCCCGGACGCGTCCCGGACCCCGACGGCGGAATTCCACGGCACTGAGCTGGACAATGGCCCGGCCATACGGCCGGAGGATCATCACCGTGCATCGTCCACTTACTCTCCCGCGCAGGAGAGAAGGCGGCACCGCGCGATGTCTTTCAGGGGCGAATAACATGCCCCGGGCTCACGAAAACCACACCTTACACGTGTTCGTTTCGGCGAGGTAGGGGCATCCGTCTCTGCTTTTCCGGCGCTTGACCGAGGAAAGTCCGCCCGCCTGGACGGCGGTAAAGGGCGCACGGGAAACGAGTCCGTGCGCCGTCTGTGTCCCCGCCGTTCCCACCGTTCTCGCCGTTCCCGCCCTTCGCCTCTTCCCCCCTCTTGATCTTCTTTCTCCTCCTGCCCTTCCTGCGCGTCCGTTTCACACGAACCGCAGATGGGGGCGGCGGCGCAGCCGGGCGGTCAGCACGGCCCCGCTCACGAGCACCAGCGCCCCGGCCGCCACGACGGCATGGACGGCGCCGGTCCCGAACGAGGCCGCCGCGGAGCCGTCGACGGCATAGGTGATGATCTCGCGGGTCGACCAGAAGGGCAGGGCGCGCGCCGCGTCCTTCTCCGGGTCCATGACCATCTGGGCGCCGATCACCGAGATGAGCAGCAGACTGCCCTCCAGGTCCCGGGGGACGGCGAGACCGAGCAGCATCCCGAGCGGCACCGCGATCAGCGCGGTCAGGGCGAACTGCGCCACCACCGCGGCCGTGCTGCGGACCTCCTGCCCCACCACGGTCAGCGTCGCGTACGCCCCGGCGATCACCAGTCCGGCCGTCAGGAGCGCCAGGAACCGGCCCAGATACAGATGGTGGGGGCGGAACCCGGAGAGGACGAGCCGGGCGTCGGCCTCACGGGCGCCGACGACGGAGAAGAGCGCGGCGGTGGAGACCGCGAAGCCGACGCCGAGGGCGGCGAACCGGATGGCCTGCCCGGTCTGGTCGAGCCGCCCCAGATAGAAGACGAGCGGCACCAGCAGCAGCAGCCCGAGCACACCCCGGCGGCGCGACAGCTCCCGCAGGGTCATCCCGGCGAGACACAGGGTCCGGTTCATCGCAGCGCCTCCGGGGAGCGGGCCGGACGGTCGTCGATGCCCCGGGCGCCGGGGCCGTCGCCCGCGCCGCGGTGGGGCCCGAGGTCCAGCACATGGTCCACCTGGTCGAGCTGATGGAGCATATGGGTGACCACGACCACCGCACGGCCCTCCGCCCGCCACTCCCAGACGTTCTTCCAGAAGTCGAGGTAGGAGCCCCGGTCGAAGCCCTGGTACGGCTCGTCGAGGAGGAGGACGTCGGGCTCGCCGAGGGCGGAGAGCACCACATTGAGCTTCTGGCGGGTGCCGCCGGAGAGGTCCTTGGTGAGGGTGGCGCGGTCGACCGTCCAGTCGAGCTTGGCGGCCAGCTCACGGCCCCGCCGGTCGGCCGCCCGGCCGCGCATGCCCCGGCCGGTGCCGAAGAGGCTGAAGTGCTCCCGGGGGGTGAGATACCCGAACACCCCCGCCTGCTGGGGGCAGTAGCCGAGCCGTCCGGCCACGGTGACCCGGCCCCGGTCCGGGGCGATCATGCCCGCGCATATCTTGAGCAGCGTGGACTTGCCCGCGCCATTGCCGCCGACGATGGCGGCCACCTCTCCGGCGCGGACGGTGAGTTCGACACCGTCGAGGACCCGGCGGCGGCCGAATCCCTTGCCGATCCCCTGGGCGTGCAGCAGCACACGTCCCGGGGAATCCCCTGGTAAGCCGCCTTCCCAGCGCTCATTGGCGCTCACCGGATAATTCATGTGCAGGACACCTTTCTGTTCCCGGACCGCGGATGACACCGCGGATGACACTGCGTATGACGCCGTGTGCGACACGGCCGACGGCCCCCGTCCGTCAGGGATTTTAGGCTCCGCGGAAGGGGTGCGGTAAATCCGCCCGGCCCGGACGCCCCTGCTTTCATACGAAATCCGGGTGGTTGGGACGCGGATACTCCCGTACGACCCCGGGTGCTCCGGCGGCGCCCACCGCCCACCGCTCCGGGTACCCGGGAATTCGCCGTGGCGGCACGGGTCTTGTGATCTACGAACGGCGGTGGTTAGCGTGACGCCGCCGTGGCCGACAGGGACGCGGTACGGACGGCGCGGACGGCACGGGCCGGGGGGAGGCGGAATGCGCGGGGCGGAACGCTCCTGGATACAGCGCGCGGTGGCACGCGGCTACGCGCCACCGCCCGAGCCGGAACTGCCGGTCACCGTGGTCGCCGCCGGGCCGGAGACCACCCTGCCCCCGACCGCGCGGCAGGTGCCGGGGGGCCGGCTGCCGCACGGCGGTCTCGGCGTGCTGCTGCCCACCTATGTGGGGCGCTGCCCGGCCGAGGCGCAGGAGACGGCCGTCCGGCACCTCCTGGAGGCACTCGGGCCGGTGCGGCGGGCTCATCCGGATCTGCCGCTTACCGTCTGGGTGGGCATGCAGTACGGGGCCGGGGAGCGGGAAGAGGCCGTCCGCAGGCTACGAAGGCTCACGGCGCTCCCGTTCGCCCCCGGTGCGGCTTGCGGCACTGCCTCCGACACCGCCTCCGGTGCGGCTCGCGGTCCGGCCTCCGCGTCCGGCGTGGCGTGCGGCCCGGCCTCCGGCGGGGTCCTTGGTCCGGCTTCCGATACCGCCTCTGGTCCGGCTTCCGCTTCCGGTCCGGCTTCCGTGCCCGGTGCGTCTTCTGACACTGCCTCCGGTGCGGCTTGGGGTGCGGCCTCCGCTTCCGACTCCGACGCGGCTTCCGGTGCGGTTCGCGGTCCGGCCTTCGCGTCCGGCGTGGCGTGCGGCACTGCCCCCGGTGCTGATTCCGGTGCCGCTTCCGGCAAGGCTTCTGACACCGCCTTCGGCGCGGCCTCTGGTCCGGCTTCCGCTTCCGGTCCGGCCTCCGGCACCGTCTCCCGCCCGGCCTCCGACACCACCTCCGGTGCGGCTGGCGGCCGGGCCCCCGGCGCTGCTTCCGACACCGCCTCCGGTGTGGCTTGGGGTGCGGCCTCCGACTCCGACGCGGCTTCCGACCCGGCCTCCGGCACCGTCTCCGGCCCGGCCTCCGACACGACCTCCGGTGCGGTTCGCGGTCCGGCCTCCGCGTCCGACGTGGCGTGTGGCACTGCCCCCGGCGCTGATTCTGGTGCCGCTTCCGGCATGGCTTCCGGTGCGGCCGGGCACCGGGCGGACGGCGCGGCCGGGCCCCCGGCGGACGGCGCGGTGAGGCTCCCGGCGGACGGTGCGGGCGACCCGCGCGCGGTGTCCGCGCCGTTCGCGCTGGTGGGGATCGCGCTGCCGGGGCCCGGCAAGCCCCGGACCATCAACGCGGCCCTGCGGCTCTCCGCCACCCTCGGCTACACCGGCTGGCTCTGGACCGACGACGACGTACGGTTCACCGAAGGATGTCTGGAGCGGCTGGTGACCCGTTTCCGCGCCCGCGGCTGCACCGGGGCGGTCGGCGCCGCCGTCGTCGCCCTGGCACGGGACACGCCCGCCGCGCGGACCATGGCGAAGGTCTCCTCGGTGACCCTGCCGCCCGGGGCCTGCCCGGTGGCCGCGTGCATGGTCGTCGCGACCGAGGTGATCGCCCCCGGCATCCCCGCGCGCCGGCTCGCCGACGACGGCCATGTCCTCTTCGAACTGCTCGACCCTGCCGCCCCGGACCCGCTGCACGCCCTGGAGGTGCTGCCGGACGCCCAGGGACTGGTGCACCGGCCGGGCCGGTCCCGGGACACCGTCCGCAGGCTGCGCCGCTCTCTCTACTCCCACGCGACCTGCATGGCGGACTATCCACGCCCGGTGGCGGCGCACTACTTCTCCCGCATCCTCTTCCACGGGCTGTGGCCGCTCGCGCCCTTCGACCACAGCCGGGGCACCCGCCGGGGACTGGTGCGCTGGGCGGTGAAGGCGGTCCACTTCGGCTGGTTCTGCCGGGTCGCGGCGGGACTCGCGCTCCGGGGCGCGGCCGGACGCCCGCTGCACACGGTGACCTGGGGCGACGAGGGGGACTTCCGCAGCCCCGTGGGCGGCACCGCCCCGGGGTGAGCGGGATCCGGGGCGGCGCGCCGCCCGGCGCGGGACGGCGGGGGAGAGGCCCGGCCGGGGAACGGGCCACGACGGACAGTACGGGACGGACAGTACGGGACGGGAGACACGGTGCGGCCGAAGCGGACCGGGGACACGGCGGCGGTCAGCGTCGTCCTGCCCCATTACGACTGTGCCCGCTATGTGGGGGACGCCGTGGGCTCGGTGCTCGCCCAGGACCGGCCGGACCTGAGACTGTACGTGGTGGACGACCGCTCCCCGGACGAGAGCTGGACCACCGCGCTCCGCCCGTACGCCGACGACCCCCGGCTGACCGTCCTGCGCACCTCGCGGAACGTGGGACATCTGCGGATCAAGAACCAGCTCCTGGAACGGATCACCACCCCGTACGTCGCCTTCCAGGACGCCGACGACATCAGCCTGCCCGACCGGCTCCGGCGGCAGCTCGCGGTGCTGGAGCGGAACCGGGCCGATCTGGTGGGCTGCGCCTACGAGTACATCGACGCCGAGGGCCGGGCCACCGGCCGCCGCCGGATGCCCCGGCACGGCAATCTGTGGCTGCGCCTGGGCCGCACCACCGTGGTGCTGCACCCCTCGACGGTGGTGCGGCGACAGGCCCTGGTACGGCTCGGCGGCTTCGACGGCACCGTGCGGTTCGGCGCGGACACCGACTTCCATCTGCGGCTGGCCCGGCTCTACCGGCTGCGCAGCGTACGGCGCACGCTCTACCGCTACCGGATCTGGCCGGACTCCCTGACCCAGGCGCCCGACACCGGTTTCGGCTCGCCGCGGCGCCGCGCCTACACGGAGGCGATGCACGCGCAGGAGCGGCGCCGCAGGGCCGCCCGCACCCGGGAGGAACTGCTGCCGCTGCTCATCGCCCCCGCCAATGACGTCGACTTCGAGCTGGAACCGGTCCGGCTGACCTGAGGGCGGCCGATCCGGTGCGGCCGGTGGCGGCGCCCGCGCGCCGGTTCACCCGGTGATGACCGTCCCCGCGCCGGGTCGCGTTCCCGTGCCGCCGGACCGGGTGAAGCGGACCCACGAGCAGTTCCAGCCGCCGTCCGACGACGACGATCCGCGCGCCCCCTCCCCGGACGCCGACGGGACCCGGGGCGCCCGGTGCCAACCACCGGTGACACGGTAGGTGCCCGGCCCGAGCGGGAGCACCGTACCCACGCCGAGACATGGTCCGGATGGAGCCGGACCGGCGGGTTCAGCCGGGTGAGGGCGTGCAGCGCCGCGGCTCGCTCCCGGGGAGTCGCGAACGAGCCATGTCGTTCTCGTGCGTGCCCACCGCCGCCCAGGCGACCACGACATGGCCGCCGTGGACGGTGAACTCCCCCCCCACTCCCGCTCCTCGGCGGCGGACGCCCCGGCCGCGTGCCGACGCGGCAGCTCCGCGCGGCCCGGGGGGACCGGGGAGCGCAGGAGGAGAAGACCGTCGTCGGCGAGTGCGACCTCCGCCGTTCCCTCACCCTCCGTCTCCCAGAGGAAGCCCGTGTGCTCCTCGCCGTCCCCGAACCGCACGAACGCGGCTTCCAGGTCGTCGACCGCCGCCATGGCCCGCGCGAAGTCGCGGCCCGGCTGCTGTTCGCCGGTGGGACCGTGGGCCGCGCCGCCCCAGTGCGCGAAGGCGTCGACCCCGCACACGAAGAGCGGTCCGCCCAAGGACGTCACCGTGGCGGGCGACCATCGGTACGCGGGCCGGGACGCGGAGGGGCGGTGGCTCGTGCGCATGGCCGCCGATCAGGGAAGAGGGGAAGGGGAAGCGTCGGTCAGGTGCCGGTGCGGACCCTGCGGCGGCCCGAAGACATCCCGGTCGTGGCCAGGTCGCGGCCCGTCGGACGGGCGCGGGCCCGTGGCCGGGGTCCCTGATGGTGGGCCCCCGGCCGCGGGCGGCGCGAGGACCGTCTCACCGGCCCCCGGGGCCGTGCCGCCGGAGGGGCGGCGCGGTGAGCAGTTCCGCGACCGGGTCCGGGCTGCCCGCCGTGCTCAGCTCCTGCACCAGCTCGCAGTTCCGGGCGACCCGTTCGGCCACCCAGGCGCGCAGCCACGCGGAGAGCCGCGGCAGGGGGAGGTCGGAGGGCGCGAGACCGGTGAGGACGCAGCCGGTCGCCGCCGCGCCGCCGACGTTGACGACGACATCCGGGAGGACGGTGTGGCCCCGTTCGCGCAGCAGTCGGCGGGCCGGTTCGGTGCAGCTCATGTTTCCGCCCTCGACCACCATCGGGGCGCGGACGGAGGGCACGGCGTCGGTGTCGATCGCAGCCGCGGACGCCGCCAGCACCAGGACATCGGCGTCGCTGTGGAGCCAGGCCCGGCCGGGGCCGCGGACGGTGGCCGACGCGGGCAGCCGGGTGCGGTCGATCGTGCCGTCACCGCTGGTGAGCGCGGTGAGTTCGGCGACCGGCAGACCGCGCGGGTCCTCGATCGTGCCATGGACGTCGGCCACCGCCACCACCCGGTGGCCCCGGTCGGCCAGATGACCGGCCACCGCGCGGCCGACGGTCCCGAACCCCTGGATCGCGATCCGCCGGGGGGTACGGGCACCGGCGGCGCGCAGGGCGCCGAGCACCGCGACCGCCACCCCGTAGCCGGTGATGTCGGCCATGTGGTCCCACAGTTCGGCCCAGCCGACGGTGAGCCGGGTGGCCCCGGGCCGTTCGGCGACGTCGTACCCGGCGGCCTCGAAGGCCAGCCGCCGGTCCGCGTAGGTGGTGCCCTGGTCGCAGCCGAGATAGACCCCGCCGTGCAGCAGCGGACCGGCGGACCGGCCGAACTCCCGCATGACCGCCTGCCGCTCGGCGCCGGTCCCCGGGGCGCCGGGGCCGGGCGCGATGCCCGCCTTGGCGCCGCCGATGGGCAGGCCGACCAGTGCCAGCTTGCGGGTCATGGCCCGGGCCAGGTGCGCCAGCTCCGCCTCGGTCACCGTCGGGGTCATCCGGGTGCCCCCCATGGCCAGACCGTCGACCAGGGAGTCCACGACCACCCACGCCCGCGCTTCGCAGCCCGGCAGATCCAGGGTGGTGGAGAGCACGGGCCGGGGCGCGCCCCCCACGCCCCCCGCACCCGTAGCCGTACCCGGGTCCGTCCGCTCCGGGGAAAGGGCCCGGCTCACCGGGCCTCCGCCTCCGGGGCGGTCCGCTCGCGCAGACTGCGCGGACGCATATCGGTCCACACCCGTTCGATGTGCGCGAGACACTCGTCCTTCGTGCCGTGCACACCGTCCTCGCGCCAGCCGGCCGGTGTCTCCCGCTGTGCCGACCAGATCGAGTACTGCTCCTCGTCGTTGACGACGACCTTCCACCGCTCCCGCACATCGCCGCTCATGTCATGCCCTCCAGTTGTCGATCGAATGCGGCCAGCCACTCGGGCAGGCTCTCGGTACTCAGCAGCCCCGTTCCGACGAGCACACCGGCGAAGCCCTCCCGGAGCAGCCGGGCGGCGGCTTCCGGGCGGTGGATTCCACTGGCGCTCACCGGGCAGCGGGTGCCGCTGTCCTGTACGGCGGGCAGGAGCGCGTAGCTCCGCCCGAGGTCGCCCGCGCCGCGCTCGCGGGCGGTGATGTCCTTGTTGTTGACGGCGATCGCGCACTCCTCGGCGTGCGGCACCCGGCTGATCTCCGCCTCGCGCGTCACCTCGACGAACGGTGTCAGACCGAGTCCCAGCGCGTGTTCGACCAGGCCGCCCAGGGTGGACCGGGGCAGCAGCGCGGCGGTGAGCAGGACGGCGGACGCCCCGGCCGCGCGGGACTCGTCGAGCTGGCTCCGGCGGGTGAGGAAGTCCTTGTGGAGCAGCGGGAGATCCGTGTGGTCCGCGACCTCCCGCAGCAGCTCCGGGGTGCCGCCGAACCAGTGCCCGGTCACCACGGAGAGACAGGGCGCCCCGGCGTCCCGGTACGCGGTGGCCAGCCGGGCGGCCGACCGGCCCGCGAACAGGTCCCGGCCGTCGGCGTCCCGGGGCTTCAGCTCCATGATCACCGGTCGGCGGGCGGTCAGCAGCGCCTCGATGAACGGGGCCGTCACCGCCCGGCCTCCGGTCCCGGGACCGGGCGCCAGCCCCGGGACACAGCGCGGACCCGGTCGGCCCGCAGCCGTCCGTCGGCGTCCCTGGCCGCGGTGTCGACATCGATCCCCAGGAAGAGGGGGTGCTCCAGCACGGCCCGGTACTCCTCCCGGTTGTCGGCGCGGACGCCCCCGGCGAGCAGGAACGGCCGGGACATCCGGTCCACGAGCCCCAGCACGGCGCCGGGGTCCACCGGCTGCCCGGTGCTGCCGATCCGGCCGTCGGCGGCGACCGCGTCCACCAGGAAGACATCCGTTCCGGCCCGTTCGTACGCGGGGATCAGCGAGCGCTCGGGGCAGCTCTCCCCGTCGAGGTGGACCACCTTGACCACGGTGAGATCACCGCCGTCGCCGTCGCCGCCGTCCTTCAGCGCGCGGACCGTGCCCGGCGGCTGGTAGCCGTGGAGCTGTATCCAGTGGATCCGCGCGGCGGCCAGGGCCTCGCGCAGACCGTCGGCGTCCCGGCGGAAGGTGACGAGGACGGGCCGCGGCCGGGCCGCGCGGCGGGCGGCCGAGGCCAGCGCCGAGAGCTTCGACGGCGACAGATCGGCGCGGCCTCCCGGAACGCCGTGCCACAGGCCGACCAGATCGGCTCCGGCCGCGCCGAGCAGTTCCACGTCCCCGGCCGACCCGGCTCCGCATATCTTGAGCAGCACCGGACGTCACAGCCCCAGCATGGACGCGACGCGATTGCGCTGGATCTCCGACGTGCCCGAGTAGATCGGGCCCGCGACCGCGTCGCGCAGATCCTTCTCCAGACCGCATTCGGTCAGATATCCGCTGCCGCCGAAGATCTGGACGGCCGCCTGCGCGGAAGCGAGCGCGCTCTCACTGGCGATCACCTTGCTGATGGAGATGTCCGTGGTGACGTTCTCGCCCGCCGTCATACGGACCGCCGTGTCGTACAGCCATTTCCGCGAGGTCTCCAGGCCGATTTTCATGTCCACGATCCGGTGGGAAATCGCCTGGTAAGAGCCGATGGCCTGGCCGAACTGGGTGCGTTCCTTGGCGTATTCGACACAGCGGTCGAGCCGGTACCGCATCTGCCCGGTGCTGATGATGAAGGCGAGCAGGATCTCCCACTTCATCACATGGTCCAGGATGAGAAAGCCGGAGCCGACCCGGCCGAGCACGGCGGACGCCGGAATCCGGCAGTCGTCGAAGTGGAGTTCGCTCAGCGGCGAGGTGCGCAGCCCCATCTTCCCGACGGGCGCCCCGACGGTGAGGCCGGGTGTGTTCCGCTCCACGACGAAGGCGGAGATGCCGAAGGGGCCGCCGTCCGGGTGGGTCCGGGCGTACACGACGAAGACATCGGCGACGGGCCCGTTGCTGACGAAGGACTTGCTGCCCCGCAGCACAAAACCGCCGTCGGCGTCGCGGGTCGCCGTGGTGCGCATGGCCAGCGCGTCGGAGCCGCTCCCGGACTCGGTGATCGCGTGCGCCCCGATGGTCCCGCCCGAGCAGACGCCCGGCAGGAAGCGCTGTTTGAGCGTGTGTGAGCCGAACCGTTCCAGCGGTACCCCGACGCCGGTCAGATGCGTGGCGACGGAGAAGGCGAGCCCGCCGTCCCGGCAGCCCGCGCCGAGTTCTTCGAGCACGTACATGGTGGTGAGCAGGGACTGACCGAGCCCGCCCCAGCGCTCGTCGAACGGCAGGCCGAGGATTCCGGACCGCTGGACGAGCTTCCACTGCTCCCGGGGGAAGACGGCGGCGGCGTCCCGTTCCGCATGGCCCTCGCTGAGGGCGTCGCACCACTGCGCGACCCCCTCGCGCAGGGCGTTCTGATCGGCGTTCCAACTGATCACGTGCGCGGTCCTGTCAGTACTGGGAGAATGCGGCCGGGTCCAGGCTGTGCCGTTCGCCTCCGCGCAGCGCGGGCGAGAACACGCACACCAGCCGGAGGTCTTCGTCCTGGCTCGCTATCAGGAAATGGGCGTCGTGCTGATCGAGCGCGTAGAACGTGCCGGGTTCGATCGGGTGCGAAATCCCGGACGAGTCCACCACCTCTCCGGTGCCCGCGATGCAGTAACAGGCTTCCAGATGGCGCCGGTACTCCAGCCGGGACTTCGTGCCGGCGCGTACCGTGGTGTCCGTCACGGAGTAGCCCATGCCGTCGGATTCGAGAAGGAATCTGCGGCTGAGCCCATTGCCCCAGTCCACGGTCTGCACCTCGTCGAGGCGTCGGACAATCATGAGGTGAACCTCCTGGCGTGAAGGAAGAAATCAACGGAATCCGTCGATGAGGAATGCATGAGAAATCGACGGAAAATCGAACTGAGAAGTCGACCGGATCGACCGGATCGACGGGAATCCAGCGGGGTGGATCAGGGGGAGTCCGGGGAGAGCGCCTGGACGAAGGTGTGGAACGCTTCGACCACGTCGGCCCCCTCGGTGAGGGCCCGTTCGATCCGGGCGACCCCGGCACTGCCCACCACGGCGGCGTCGGCGCCGAGCCGGTGCAGCCGCGCGATGTCGGCCCGGGACCGGACCCCGAACCCCACGGCGACCGGCACCGCGGCCGTCCGCCGCAGCTCGGCCACGGCCGCCGCCAGCCCCCGCAGGTCGGTTCCGAGGGCGGAGCCGCTGCGGCCGTAGTGGGCCACGAGGTAGACATACGCGGAGGCGTCCGCGGCGGCCCCGGCCCGTACCGCGGCGGTCGAGGCGGTGTAGCAGGTGGCCACCCTGGGCAGCCCGGCCCGCCGCACGGCCTCCCCGTACTCCGTCCGCAGCCGGGGCGGCAGCCCGTGCAGCAGGAGTCCGTCGGCGCCCGACCCGGCGACCCGCTGGACGAAGTCGCCCAGCGACGGCAGGGGTTTGACGGTGTGGCTCCAGTCGGCCAGCAGCGCGATCCGGAGATGCCTCAGCCGGGGTCGGACCGAGCCGACGAAGCGGAGCACCTCGTCGAGCCCGGTGCCCTCCGCCAGCGCCCGCCCGGCCGAGCGGCGGACCACCGGTCCGTCGGTGACCGAGTCGGGGAAGGGCACCGCCAGCTCCAGACAGTCCACCCGGCGGTCGTCGAGCATCCGCACCAGATCGGCCAGTACGGGCAGCGGCGGGTCCCCGGCGTTGAGGAACAGCGCGAGACCGGGCCGGTCCGGCGGCCGGTGGGCGAAGAACCCGCTCATCGCGCGCCCCCCGCCCGCAGCCGCTCGACGAGGCGGAGCGCGCCGCCGCCGTGCAGGGCGTCACCGGCCGAGGCGAGCGCGTCCGGCCAGGTGGCGAAGGTCCCGCTCGCGACCGCGAGCGCGGCGGCGTTCAGCCGGACGGTCCGGGCCGCCTGGTCCGTGCCCTGCCCCGACAGCACCGCGAGGAAGCGCTCGGCGGCCCTCTCCCCGGTGTCGGTGGCGGCCAGCCGCAGCCCGGCGAGGGCATCGGCCCCCGCCTCCGGGCCCGCCGTCACCGTCCCCGGGCCTGCCGTTGCTGTCTCGGGGCCCGCCGTCACCGTCCCCGGGCCTGCCGTTGCTGTCTCGGGGCCCGCCGTCACCGTCCCAGGGCCCGCCGTCTCCGGTCCCGGGCCCGCCGTCCTGCCCGGGTGCTCCGCCGGAACGCGGAACGTCCCGCCGTCGTTCGGGTGGACGACATTGTCGACGGAGCCCACCAGCTCGTCCACGCCCAGCTCATTGACGCACAGCCAGATCCTCCGGTCCCCGACCGAGGCGGCGTACCGCCGCAGGCCCGGCAGCACGGAGGGGTCGCCGACGCCCACGAGCTGCGCCGAGACCGGCATCGTCGCCAGGAACGGCCCGATCGCGTTGACGAGACCGCCGAGCTGCCGCATCTCCAGCGGCAGAATGCTCCGCGCCAGCAGGGTCAGCTCCCGCGGATAGACGAAGCCCCCGGGGAAGGCGATGCCGAACCGGTCCACCATCTCGGCGGTCTGTTCGTACGACGTGGTCAGCGCGATGCCGAGCCGTTCGAGCAGATCGATCGAGCCGCAGACGCCGGAATGGGCGCGGGAGCCCGTCTTGACCACCCGGACCCCCATCGCGGCGGCGACGAACGCGGCGGCGGTGGAGACGTTGAACGTCCTCGGCCCGCCTCCGGTACCGACGATGTTCGCGGTGTCCTCCAGCCGTACACCGCACTCCGGACGGCGTTCGTCGAGCGAGCGGAGCAGCGCGCTCAGGGTGTCCTGATCAGGGGTACGGGTGGACAGCGACGCCAACAGGGCCACCGTCTCGCCGCGCTGGAGGCCGCCGTCCCGGAGGCCGTCCCAGAAGGAGTGCCACATCGGCCGGTCGACGGGCGGCCGGTCCCGGGCGAGCAGCGCCGTGAGCACCTCGTGCACGGTCGTCAGCCGGAGTTCCGGCCGGACCGCCCGGCCTGCTCGCGCCGTTCGGACCACTCGTTCTGCTCGCCCTGCTCGGCCTGTTCACGCGGCTCGGCCCGCTCGGCCTGTTCGCACTGCTCGATGAAGCGGCTGATCGCGTCGACGGAACGGAAGATCTCCGGGTCGGGCTCGATCCGATCGGCCCGCAGCTCGAACCGGTCCTCCAGCCAGGCCATCGTCTTGAGCAGCCCCAGGCTGTCGATGACCCCGCCCGCCACCAGGTCGTAGTCGGACGCCAGCTCCTCCGGGGCGACGTCCGGCAGGAACTCCTCCAGGACGAACCGCTTCACGGCCAGGGTGTGTTTCACGATGCTGTTCCTTCGTTTCCTTCGTTCGGCCGGGCCGTGGCCCGAGTGGGGTGGTCGCGTTCGACCCCCGCGCGGTCGATCTTTCCGGTGGACGTCCTCGGCAGCGGGGTGTCCACGATCAGCAGCTCCGAGGGGACGGAGGTGAGGGGGAGCAGGCCGGCGCAGTGCCGCCGCAGCACCAGGGTGTTCAGCCGGGCGGCCGGGGCCGCAGCCGGGGCCCTGCGGACCACGGCGCGCAGCAGCCGCCCGGCCACCGGGTCGGGCACCGTCACCACCGCCGCCTCGGTGACGTCCGGGTGGGCCAGCAGCACCTGTTCGACCTCGTGGAGGTTGACCCGCGTCCCGCGGACCTTCACCTGGTGGTCGTTCCGGCCCTCCAGGGTGATCCGGCCGTCCTCGTGGCGCCGGACGAGGTCGCCGCTGCGGAAGAACCGGCGCGGCTGCCCGTCCCGGAGCCGGGTGACGAACCTCTCCGCGTTCTGCTCCGGGTCCGGATAGCCGGAGGTCTGGAACGGGGTGCTGACTTCGAGTTCGCCGACCCCCGGCCCGGTCAGGAGCCGGCCGTCGGCGCCGACGATCACGGCGTCCACCCCGGGCAGCGGACGGCCGATCGGGATCGGGGCGTCCGGGGGTTCGGTGCCGTCGACCTCGTACAGGAAGCTGTCGTTGGTCTCGGTGCAGCCGTAGAGGTTGTAGAGCCGTGCCCCGCCGAAGAGACGGGGGAGGTCGGCGAGACAGCGGGTGGGCAGGGTGTCCCCGGTGAAGATGACGTGCTCGACGCCGTCGAGCCGTCGGCCGCTCGGCACGGCCGCGTCGGTGAGCAGCCGGAAGAGCATCGGCACCGCCTGGACGACGCGCACCTCGTGGCGGTCCAGGAGGTCGAGCAGCCGTTCGGCGCGGGTGGCCTCGGCCGGGTCGACGAGGACGACCCGGCCGCCGTGCTTGAGCGTGGTCCAGACGTCCAGCAGACACAGGTCGAAGTTGAGCGGGGCGTAGTTGAGCACCGTCGTGCCCCGGCGGATGCCGAACCGTTCCCCCGCCCAGTCGGTGAAACGGTCCACCGCCCCCCTGCCCAGCGACACGATCTTCGGCCGTCCGGTGGAGCCGGAGGTGGTGAGCATGAACGAGACGTCGTCCGGCCCGGTGCGCCGCCGCGGCCCGGTCGGCGGTTCGGGCACGGGCGCGGCTGTGGCTGTGGCTGTGGCTGTGGCTGTGGCTGTGGGTACGGGCGCGGCTGCGGCCACGGGTACGGGGGCGGACTCGGCCGTGGGCACGGACCCGGCCGCGGGGGCGGGCGCCGGTGACAGCACCCGGGTGCGGCCCGCCCGCTCGAACAGCTCACGCAGCGCCCCGGACGGCAGCGCCGGTGAGGGCAGCAGAAAACGCCGTCCCTCCAGCAGACAGGCGAGCACCAGGGCGATCGTCGCGGGCGACTTCTCGGCCGGAATGCCGATCGGGTCGTCGACGTCCGGTGCCGCGCGGGCGACCCGGGCGCGCTCCCGCTGCGCCCGTGCGAGGAGTTCGCCGTAGCTCGTCTCCTCCCCGCTGTGGACCAGCGCCGGATCATCCGGGTGCTCAACGGCACGGGAGACAATCGAACTCGCCAAGTCCAGCGCGTTCCCGCTGCCCTGTCGCAGGGCCATGGCTTCTTCGAGTTCATGCGACGGGCGCACGCGGCAGATCTCCTTGAATAATTTTACGGTTCTGCGTGGAACCAAAACGAAAGAAAACCACTCCGCCCCCCTCGCAGTAATAGGCAATGGCCGTGCAGTCATGTCGGGAAGTGTCCGAGTTCCACCTTTTCCGTACTGTCGCATATCGGGCTCCCCGGTCTCCAAGACCCCCGGGGGAATCCTGTCGGAATCCTGACATCCGGCCCTCTACCAGGGCGGATCACACACCGACAGCATGATGTACGGCCAGGCACTCCGGCCGTCCGCCGGGTGATGCTAACCATGGAACCAGTCGCAGTGCCATAGCTGATTTCCCAATGCACCGATCCCGGAACTCGATCTTGCCGAGCGGGATCGGATTGATCTAGCATCCGCCGTACTGTTCAACGGGGAAGTTGAATCGGTGAGTGCTTTTGCCACCGCTCCGACTTTTCTCACCGCCGTGAAAGGTGAAATCCATCATGTCTGGCCCTGACCGGCCCGTGGACACCCCGGCAATGCTGTCCTTCGCCCAGCAACGGCTCTGGTTCCTCGACCGTTTGCGCCCGGGCCGGCCCGACCACAACGTCCCGGCCGCGATCCGGCTGCGGGGTCCCCTGGACCCTCGGGCCCTGCGGGCGGCACTGACCGGCGTGGTCCGGCGGCACGAGGTCCTGCGCAGCAGGATCGTCGTCGTCGACGACACCCCGTGCCAGGTCCTGGAGCCCGTCACCTGCTTCGTCCCGGTCACCACCGATCTCACGCACCTCCCGGCCGGACGGGCCCTGGAACGGGCCGAGGAACTCGTGGCCGCCGACATGGCGGCCCCGTTCGACCTCGGCACCGCGCCCATGCTGCGCGCCCGGCTGATCGCGATCGGCCCGGACGACCATCTCCTTCTGCTGGTGATCCATCACATCGCCGCCGACGGCTGGTCGCTGCCGGTGCTGTGGGAGGAGTTCGCCGCCGGTTACCGTGCCGCCCTCGCGGGCCGGGCCGCCGCACTGCCGGAACTGCCGGTCCAGTACGCGGATTTCGCCTCCTGGCAGCACAGCTCCGGGACCGGGCCGCTGCTCGAAGCCCAGCTCGCCCACTGGCGGGAACGGCTCACCGGGCGCGGCGAGGCGGAGTTCCCCCCGGACCGGCCCCGCCCCG
This sequence comes from Streptomyces clavuligerus, assembly GCF_005519465.1. Taxonomy (NCBI): domain Bacteria; kingdom Bacillati; phylum Actinomycetota; class Actinomycetes; order Kitasatosporales; family Streptomycetaceae; genus Streptomyces; species Streptomyces clavuligerus. Next base: position 1,458,264 of record NZ_CP027859.1, read on the forward strand.
CCGTGTGGTCGGGCCGGGGCGACCGGACCACGTTCGAGCTGCCCGGGGAGGTGGCGGACGGGGTCCGGGCGCTGGGGCGCACCCATGAGGTGACCCCGTTCATCACCCTGCTCGCGGCCTTCCAGGTGCTGCTCGCGCACGTCTCCGGCAGCCCCGGGACACCGGTGGGCACACCGATCTCCGGGCGGACCCGGATCGAGGTCGAGCCGCTCATCGGCTTCTTCGTCAACACGCTCGTGCTCCACCCCGACCTGTCGGGCGACCCCGCCTTCACCGAGGTGCTGGCCCGGGTGCGCCAATGCGCCGTGGACGCCTACGCCCACCAGGACATCCCCTTCGAGCGGCTGGTGGAGGAGGTGCGGCCGGAGCGCGACCTCGGCCGGCACCCGCTGTTCACCGTCATGTTCCAGCTCGACGAGGAGCCCGCCGTCCCGACCGGGCTGCCGGGGCTCGACGCGCGGGCCCATCCGGTTCCGCACACCGTCGTCAAGTTCGACATCGAGGTCTCCCTGACGGACCACGGCGACCGCTTCACCGGCGTCGTCCGCTATGCCACCGACCTCTTTGAGCACGAGACGGTACGGCGGCTCGCCGAGGAGTACCGGACGCTTCTGGGCCGGCTCGTCGGCAGCCCCGAGCGGCCGATCTCGGCCTGGCGGCCGGCCCTCGGGCCCCGGACGGCCCCGTCCGCCGCCTCCGCCCCGTCCATCGCCTCCGACCGGCGGCCCGTCACCGGGGGGCCGTCCGTACGGAGCGGCGAGTGCGCCGCCCGCCCCGCCACCGAGACCGAACTGCTCGTCCTGGAGATCTGGAACGAGGTGTTCACCGCCGCGTCGGAGGCCGCCGGACCGGGCGCCGCGGCCCCGGAGGCCGCCGGATCGGACACCGGATCGGAGGCCGCAGTCCCGGGCCGTGCGGACGGCTTCGCCCCCGACGGCGTCCACAGCGACTTCTTCCAACTCGGCGGCCACTCCCTGCTCGCCTCGAAGGCCATGTCCCGCCTCAGCCGCGCACTCGGCCTGGAACTCCCGGTGGCCCTGCTCTTCTACCACCCCACCGTCGCGGAACTCGCCCAGGCCGTCGAGGTGGAACTGCTGAAGGACCTCGGCCACACCACCCCCGCGACGGGACCGTCTCCCGCCGGAAAGGACCGGCTGTCATGACGGCACACACCGGCCGGCCCCGGCCGGACACAGCGGGCGACACCGCCCCCGACTCCGCCCTCGCCCCCGGCTCCGGCTCCGCCCCCGGCTCCGTCCCCGACGCCGCGCGGGCCCTCCTCGCCGAACGCGTCCGCGCCGCCCGCAGAAACACGGCGGGCGCCACCCCGGACCCCGCGATCCCGCCCCGCCCCGGGGGCGCGCCCCTGGCCTCGTTCACCCAGGAACGCATGTGGCTGGCCGGGCGTCTCGCGGACGAGCCCGCGCTCTACAACGTCCACGAGGTCTTCCGGCTGCGCGGCCCGCTGGACCTGCCCGCCCTCGGCCACGGCCTCTCCGAGCTGATCCGACGGCACGAGGTGCTGCGCACCGTCTTCCCCGAACGGGACGGACGGCCCTGCCCCGAGGTCGCCCCCGCCCGCCCGCTCGAACCCGCCGTGACGGACCTTCGCGCCGAACCGGCCGAACGGAGAACGGCACGCGCCCTTGACCTGATCAGGACCGAGATCCGGCGCCCGTTCGACCTGAGCCGCGCCCCGCTGCTGCGCGCCTCGCTGATCCGCGTCGGCGCCGACGACTGCTTCCTGGTGGTGGTCGCCCACCACATCGCGGTCGACGGCTGGTCGCTGCCCCTGCTGTGGGACGAGCTGTCGACGGTCTACCGGAGCAGGCTGGAGGGCCGGGACCACGGACTGCCCGCGCCCGCGCTCCAGTACGCCGACTTCGCCCACTGGCAGCGCGACCGGCTCACCGGCGACCGGCTGCGGCGCGAGCTGGACCACTGGAGCGAACGTCTCTCCGGTCTGACCCCCGTGGACCTGCCGACCGACCGCCCCCGTGGCCCGGCGCACTCGGGCCGGGGCGCGCGGATCACCTTCACGATCCCCGACGACCTGGCCGAACGGTTGCGACAGCTCGGGCATCGGCACGGCGCCACCCCGTTCATGACCTATCTCGCCGCGTTCCAGACCCTGCTCGCCCGCTGGAGCGGACAGAGCGACATCGCGGTCGGCACCCCCGTCGCCGGACGGACCCGCCCGGAGCTGGACCCGCTGGTGGGCGCGTTCATCAACACCGTCGTCATCCGGACCGACCTGACGGGCGACCCCGGCTTCGGCGAACTGCTCGGCCGGGTCCGCCACACCGCCGTGGACGCCTACGCGCACCAGGAGGTGCCGTTCGAACGGGTGGTGCGCCAGGTGCGGCCGGAACGCGGACTCGACCGCAATCCGCTGTTCCAGGTGCTGTTCGCGCATATGTCCGGCGGCGGCGCCGTGCCGAGGCTGCCGGGGGTGGCGGCCGAGCAGGTCGACGTCGACAACGGCACCTCCAAGGTGAGCCTCAGCCTGGTCACGGCCGAGCGGCCCACCGGCACCACCGGCACGCTGGCCTTCGACACCGACCTGTTCGACCGCGCGACCGCGCGGCGGCTGGCCGGGCACTATCTGCGTCTGCTGCGGAGCGCGGCGGACGACCCGGACCGCCCCGTCTCCCGTCTGGACCTGCTCACCGAGGCCGAGCGGGCCGAACTGCTGCTGGCGGCGGCCGGGACCACCGACGGGCCCGTCCCCTCCGACCTGTGTCTGCACGAACTGATCGAGCGGCAGGCCCGGCTGACCCCCGACGCGACGGCGGTCCACTGCGACGGGCAGCACCTCACCTATCGGGAGCTGGACCGGAGGGCCAACCGGCTGGCCCGGTATCTGCGGGAGCGCGGAGCGGGCCCCGAACGCCTGGTCGGCGTCTGTCTGCCGCGCTCGACGGAGCTGGTCGTCGCCCTGCTGGCGGTCCTCAAGTCCGGCGCCGCGTATCTGCCGCTCGACCCGGACCTGCCCGTTCGGCGGCTGTCGTTCATGCTCTCCGACGCGCGGGCACCGCTGCTGCTCACCCTGCGCTCCTTGGCCGACCGGCTGCCCACGGCGACCGGGACGGCGGCGGACCCGGCGGCGGACACAGTGACGGACGTGGTGACTGGGACGATCCCGGACGACACGGCCGCGCACGAGGCCACGACGGCCCCGGCGACCGGTGTCACCACCGTCTGGCTGGACCGTGAGGCGGACCTCGTCGCCACCCGGTCGGACGAGCCCCTTCCCGCCCTCGCGCACCCCGCCGGGCTCGCGTACGCGATCTACACCTCCGGCTCCACCGGGCGCCCCAAGGCTGTCTTGGTCCCGCACGCGGGCGTCGTCAACTATCTGGTCGTCCGTGGCAGACAGCTCGGCCTCGACGGGTCCGATGTCGTCGCCTCGGTGGCCTCGATCTCCTTCGATGTCCTCGTCCCCCAGGTGTTCATGCCCCTGGCCTGGGGCGCGAGCGTGGTGATCGCCCCCTCGGAGGTCGCCGTCGACGGGCCCCGGCTCGCGGAGATGATGCGCGCGTTCGGCGTCACCACCCTCATGGCCACCCCCGCCACCTGGCATCTGCTGCTGGACAGCGGCTGGCGGGGCGGCCGGTTCCAGGCGATCTGCGTGGGGGAGGCGCTTCAGCCGCAGCTCGCGGAGCGGCTGCTCGGTGTGGTCTCCACACTGTGGAACGGGTACGGCCCCACGGAGGCGTCCGTCGGCTGTGTCACCCACCGGGTGGACCCCGAACGTGACCTGGACCGGCCGGGCGGGTCGGTACCCATCGGCCGCCCCCTCGGCCATCTGCGGATCCATCTGCTGGACCGGCACGGGGCCCCCGTCCCGGCGGGCGTCCCCGGAGAGATCCACATCGGGGGAGCCGGGGTCACCCGTGGCTACGCGGGCCGCCCCGGGCTGACCGCCGAGCGGTTCGTCCCCGACCCGTTCGGCCACGGCGACCGGCTCTACCGGACCGGTGACCTGGCGCGGTATCTGCCCGACGGCACACTCGTCTTCCTCGGCCGGACCGACGAGCAGGTGAAGATACGGGGCTACCGCGTCGAACTCGGCGAGATCGAGGCGGCGCTCGCCGCGCGGCCCGGTGTCGACCGGGCGGCGGTGACGGTACGGGGCAGCGGCACCGGTGCCGAACTCGCCGGCTATGTGGTGTGGCAGGACCCTCCCGGCGGCCCGGACGCGCTCGGCGGCCCGGACCGGCCGGGCGGCCCGGACCGCCCCGCCGCCCTGGCGGAGCTGCGGCGCTCCCTGCACGACACCCTGCCCGACCACATGGTCCCCGTGACCCTGACCGCCCTCGGACGCATTCCGTTGACCCCGAACGGAAAGGTGGACCGCGCGGCCCTGCCCGAGCCCGTCCGCCCCGTCCCCGGCGCGGACGCACGGCCCGCCCGGGAGCCGCTGGAGCTGCGGATGGCCGCGATCTGGCAGCGGGTCCTGGACCTCCCCCGGGTCGGTGCCCAGGACAACTTCTTCGACCTGGGCGGGCATTCGCTCCGGGCGGTCGAGCTGATGGAGGCGGTCCGCCGGGAGCTGGGCGTCACCGCGCCGCTCCACCTCCTCTTCCGCCATCCCACCGTCGAGGGCCTGTGCGAGGAGCTGCCCACCGCACCGGCCGTCCTGCGCCGCCGCGTCGTTCCGCTGGCGGCGGGCGGACCGGACCGGGCACCGCTGATCCTGGTGCATCCGCAGACCGGCGATGTGTCCTGCTACCTCGACCTGGCCGGACCGCTCGGCACCGGCGGACGCCCCGTCCACGGTGTCGAGGCCGTCGGCTACTCCACCGACGAACAGCCCCTGACCACCGTCGAGGAGCAGGCCCGGCACGCCCTGCGGGAGCTGCGGGACACCCTCCCCGACGGCCCGTATCTGCTGGCGGGCTGGTCCTTCGGCGGCCTGGTCGCCTTCGAGCTGGCCCGGCTCCTGGAGCAGGAGGGCCACCCTCCGGCGTTCCTCGGGATCATCGACATGGCGGCGCCCGGTCCGACGGCCAGGCCCGGTCCGACACCCGGCCCTGCTTCGACACCCGGGCCCGCTCCGACGGCCGGACCCGCCGAAGGAGACCCCGGCGAACTCGTCGAACTGCTGCTCCGGGACGTGTACGGCGACCGGCCGCTTCCCGAACGCGTCCGCACCGCACAGACACGGCGCATGGCACGCGTCCTCGCCGCCAACGGCGAAGCGGTCACCCGCTACCGCCCCCCGGCCCCGATCCGCACCCCGATCCACCTGTTCACCAGCACCGCGACCCATCCCACCCGCACCAACCCGCTGGTGGTCCCGGAGCGGTGGCAGGAACACACCGAGGGAGACCTGACCGTGGTCGAGGTACCCGGCAACCACCACGACATGCTGACACCGCCGCATGTCACGGCCTTCGCCGCCGCCCTGTCGGCGGCCCTGGAGGACCTGGCATGAGCGGCCCCGCACACGGGACGCCGGTCCCCGGACCCGAACTCCCGCTGTCGTCGGCGCAGTCCGGCATCTGGTTCGCCCACCAACTGCGCCCGGACAGCCCCGCCTACAACACCGCCGAATACGTGGACATCCCCGGACCGGTCGACGGGGAGCTGTTCGAACGGGCCCTGCGACAGGTCGTGGACGAGACCGAATCGCTGCGCGTCCGGCTCACCACGGGCCCCGCAGGTCCCCGGCAGACCGTCGTCACGCCCCTTCCACCGGTACTGCACCGGGCCGACCTCAGCTCCGCCCCCGACCCCCGGGGAGCCGCCCTGGAGTGGATGCGCGCCGACCTGTCCACCCCGGTCGACCTCGTCCGTGGCCCGCTGCTGCGCCAGGCCCTGTTCCGGATCGGACCGGACCACCACCTCTGGTACAACCGGGTGCACCACATCGTCGTCGACGGATTCAGCATGTCGCTCGTCGCCCGCCGGGTGGCCAAGGTCTACACCCGGCTGGCCGAGGGCCGCGACCCCGGCGGGCCCGCCTTCGGCCCGCTGGGCCTGCTGCTCGCGGAGGACGCCGCCTACCACGCGTCGGAGCAGCGTGAACGGGACCGGGAGTTCTGGGCGGCCCGCCTCGCCGACCGGCCCGACCCGGTCAGCCTCGCCACCCGGTCGGCCCCGGCGTCGGGGGAGTTCCTGCGCCGGACGGGCGTCCTCACGGCACCCGCCCTGGCGGCGCTGCGCCGTACCGGGCACGGGGCCGGAACGGGCTGGCCCACCGCCATGATCGCGACGATCGCCGGATATCTGCACCGCGTCAGCGGCGAACGGGACCTCGTCCTCGGCATGCCGGTGACCGGCCGGGCCACCGGCCTCGCGGGGCCCGCCGGACCGGCCGGGGCCTCGGGCCGGACCGTCCCCGGCATGGTGGCGAACGTGCTGCCGCTGCGGCTGCGGGTGGACCCCGCCCTCGGTCTGTCCGCGCTCGTCCGGCAGACCGCCGCCGAGATCGACGCCCTCCGCCCGCACCAGCGCCACCGCACCGAGGAACTGCGCCGACGGCAGGGCGAGGACCGGCCGGAACGGCTGCTGCCGGGCCCCGTCGCCAACATCATGTCGTTCTACTGCCGACTGGAGTTCGCGGGCGTGCCCGCCACCGCGCACAACCTGTCCAACGGGCCCGTCGAGGACCTCTCGTTCTCCGTCTACGACCGGTCCGACGGCACCCCGGTCCGCTTCGACCTCGACGCGAACCCGGCGCTCTACACCGACGCCGAACTCGCCGCCCACCACGAGCGCTTCCTGCGCTTCCTGGACACCGCCGGAGCGGAACCGGACCGGCCGCTCGGCGCGACCGACATCCTCACCCGGGAGGAGCGGCACCGGACCCTCGTCGCGGAGAACCGCACCGAGCACCCCCTGCCGCCGACGACCCTGCCCCGGGTCTTCGCGTCCCGCGCGGCCCGCACCCCCGGCGCGACCGCCGTCGTCCTCGGCGACACCGCGCTGACCTACGCCGAACTCGACGCCCGCGCCAACCGGCTGGCCCATCGGCTGATCGCCCTCGGCGTCCGTGCCGAGAGCACGGTGGCCGTCCTCATGGAACGCTCGATCGACGTGGTGGTGTCGGTCCTGGCGATCAGCAAGGCGGGCGGCGCCTATGTGCCGCTGGACACCCGGTCCCCCGCGGCCCGGCTCCGCCTCGTCCTGGAGCGGACGGGGGCGGCGGCGCTGCTCACCCACCGGGCCACCCGGGACCACGGACTCGCCGCCGGGACCGCCGTCCCGACCCTCATGGTCGACGCGGACGCGGACGCGGACGCGTACCCGGAGGCGGACGCGGAGGCGGAGGCGCACCCGGTAGCGGGTGACCCCGCCGTACCCGTGCACCCGGACCAGTTGGCCTGTGTCCTGTACACCTCGGGGTCCACCGGCACCCCCAAGGGCGTGGCCCTGAGCCATCGCAACGTCCTGAGCCTGACCGCGCAGCGGTGCTGGCAGGAGAGCGGGAGCGGCCCCCGGGCGGATGCCCCCGGTCCGGACGTCCCCGGTCCGGGCGGCTCCACGGCGACCGGCGGCGGCCCGCGCATGCTCGCCCACTCCCCGCACGCCTTCGACGCCTCCACCCTCGAATGGTGGGTCCCGCTCCTCAACGGGGGCCAGGTGGTCATCGCCCCGCCGGGCGATCTCGACCTCGCGGCCTACCGCCGTCTCCTCACCGGACACCGGGTCGACACCGTATGGCTGACCGCCGGACTCTTCCGCGTCGTCGCCGAGGAGGACCCCGGCGCCCTGACCGGCCTCGCGCAGGTGTGGACCGGCGGCGACGTCGTCCCGCCCGCCGCCGTGCGCCGGGTGCTCGACCACTGCCCCGACACCGCGGTGATCGCCGGGTACGGACCGACCGAGAGCGCCACGTTCACCACCCGCCATGTGCTGCGCCCGGACCGGGCCGTCCCCGGCACCGTGCCCATCGGCCGCCCCATGGACAACCGGCGGGTGTACATCCTGGACCGGACGCTGTCACCGGTGCCGCCGGGGACAGCGGGCGAACTGTACATCGCGGGCGCCGGGGTGGCCCGGGGCTATCTCGGCGACCCGGTGCGCACCGCCCGGCGGTTCGTGCCGTGCCCGTTCGGCGGCCCGGGGGAACGGATGTACCGCACCGGCGATGTCGTGCGCCGGAACCCCGACGGCGAACTGGAGTTCGTCGGCCGGGTCGACGACCAGGTCAAACTGCACGGCTTCCGCATCGAACCTGGCGAGATCGAAACAGTGCTCGCCGCGCACCCCGAGGTCGCCCAGGCGACCGTGACCGTCGTCCGGGACCCCGCCGGGACCGCCCGGCTGATCGCCCATGTCGTGCCCGTGACGGGCACGGAACCCGGCCCGGCCCCGCTGCGTGAGCATGTCGCGGCGGCGCTCCCCGACTACATGGTGCCCTCGGCGTTCGTCGTCCTCGACCGCTTTCCCCTGACCGGCCGGGGGAAGATCGACCGGGCTGCGCTGCCCGTCCCCGACACCGCCCCCGGGGCGGCACCGTCCGATCCGGGCCGCGCCACCCCGGCGGAGCGGGCCGTGTGCGCGCTCTTCGCCGAGGTGCTCGGCCTGCCGTCCGTGGGCACCGACGACGGTTTCTTCGCGCTCGGCGGCACATCCCTCCTCGCCACCCGGCTGATCAACCGGGTACGGGTGCGGCTCGGCCGTGAACTCACCCTGGGCGCGCTCTTCCAGACCCCCACCCCGGCCGGTCTCGCCGCGGCGCTCGACGCCGCCCCGGCCGCCCCCGCGGAACCGGGCATCCCCCGCCGCACCACAGCACCGACATCGAACACAGGGAGTGTCTCGCCATGATCCACACCGTTCCCCGCCCCGGGGACGGGGACTCCCCGGCGACGGCGGAACCGGGCGTCTCCCGGGTCCGCCGCTACTACCAACTCGTCGACGCCGGAGAGGTGTCCGCGCTGGTCGCCCTCTTCGCCCCGGACGCCCGCTACCACCGGCCCGGCTACCGGCCGATCGTCGGACACGCCGAACTGGAACGCTTCTACCTCGACCGGCGCGTGATCCGCAGCGGGGTCCACACCCTGACCACCGTGGTCGCCTCCGGGGACGAGATCGCCGTCCACGGGGTGTTCCGGGGGGTCCTGCACGACGGCGACGAGGTCGAGCTGCGGTTCGCGGACTTCTTCCGGATGACGCCGCACGGCAGCATCGCGGCCCGGGACACCTTCTTCCATGTCCCCGCCGTCTGAGCCCGTGCACGCCTTTGCCGACCGTCCCGCCCTCGGAACGATCCGGGTCGCCCGCCGCCACAACGGCCCGCCGGACAGCGCCAACGGCGGCTATGTCTCGGGACTCGTCGCGGAACGGGCCCGCCGGGCCCTGGAAACGCTCCGGGAAACGGCCCGGGAGCCGGAGGGCGACCTCGCGGTCCAGCTCCACGCCCCGCCGCCGCTGGCGACCGACCTCACGCTGACCGGGGCCGGTCGCCGGGTCCACGTCTGGCACGGGGAACACCTCGTCGCGACCGCCTCCCCGCAGCCGCCGGTCGCGGACACGGTGGACTTCGTTCCGCCGTCCCTCGCCGAGCGCGCCATGTCCGCGTACGGCGGACACCGCCACCACCCGTTCCCCGGCTGCTTCGTGTGCGGCCCCGCCCGCCCCGACGGTCTGCGGCTCGCCCCGGGGCCGGTCCCCGGCGGCCCGGACAGCCGGGTCGCGTGCCTGTGGACCCCGGGCGCCGACTGCGACGACGGCACCGGAACCGCCGCCGCCGAGCTGGTGTGGGCCGCACTGGACTGCCCCGGCGGCTGGACGCTCGACCCGTCGCGGAGCCCGCTGGTCCTCGGCCGGATGGCCGCCCGGATCACGGAGCGCCCCCGGATCGGCGAGACCGTCGTCCTGACCGGCCGCGGGACACCCGGCGACGGACGGACCCTCACCTGCGTCACCGCGCTCTTCCGCGCCGACGGGACGGAACTCGGCCGCGCCACCGCGACCTGGGTGCGTTTGACGACAGCGACACCTCTTCAGCACAGGAAAGTGGGAAGCAGTTGACCAGCACGGTCCTCACCAGCGACGAAAGCCAGGGCCCGACCGGTACCCCGGGCCCCACCGGCATTCCGGGCTTCCGGGGCGTCCCTGGCTTCAGCGGCAGCGGCCTGCCGCCGTTCGACGCGCGGAGCATCCATGAGCTGGTCGCCGAGCAGGCGGAACGGGCCCCGGACGCGCCCGCCGTGAGCTGCGGCGGGCAGACCCTCAGCTACCGGCAGCTCGTCGACCGCGCGGACCGGCTCGCCCGGCGGCTGCGGGACGCCGGGCTGCGCCCGGAGGAGGTCGTCGGCGTTCTCGTCCGGCGCTCGCCGGAGCTGGTCGTGGCCCTCCTCGCCGTCCTCACCGCGGGCGGCGCCTACCTCGGGCTCGACCCCGAGGACCCGCCCGCCCGGCACGAACTGCTGCTCGGGGACGCGGGCGTCGGCATGGTGATCACCGAGGAGGCGCTGCGGGAACGGGTGCCGGACGGCGTCGCCGCCGTGGGGGAGGAGGGCCCCGTACCCGTCGTGCGGCCCGTCCGCGCCTCCCCGGCGCCCGGGCCCGGCCCCGACCGGCTCGCCTATGTCAGCTACACCTCGGGCTCCACCGGCGAACCCAAGGGCGTCGCCGTGCCGCACCGGGCCGTCGACCGCCTGGTGCGGGGCGCGGACTGGATGGAGGTCCGCCCCGGGGACGTCTTCTTCCACATCGCGCCGGTCGCGTTCGACGCGTCCACGCTGGAGATCTGGGCCCCGCTCGTCAACGGCTGCCGACTGGCCGTCTTCCCGCCGGGCACGATCGCCCTGGCGGAGGTGGCGCGGACGGTCCGCGCCGAGGGCGTCACCGTGCTGCTGCTGACCACCGGGCTCTTCCACCGGATGGCGGGCTCCCACCCCGAGGCGTTCGCCGGGGTGCGCCATGTCCTCACCGGCGGGGACGTGGCCTCGCCGAGCCATGTCGAACGGCTGCTGACGCTCCACCCCGGGCTGGTGTACACCAACGGCTACGGACCCACCGAGAACACCACGTACACCACCTGCTGGACCAGCGACACCCTCACGAACCGGGAGCGCGTGCCGATCGGCGGCCCGATCAGCGGCACCAGGATCGCCGTGCTCGACAGCGAGCTGAGGCCCGTGCCCGCCGGGGAGTGCGGCGAGCTGTACGCGGCCGGGGCCGGTCTCGCGCGCGGCTATCTGAACCGCCCCGGCGCCACCGCCGAAAGGTTTCTCCCCGACCCGTCCGGCACGGAGCCGGGCGCCAGGATGTACCGGACCGGCGATCTGGTCCGGTGGACACCGGACGGCACGCTGGAGTTCGTCGGACGCGCCGACCAACAGGTCAAGGTCCAGGGCTACCGCGCCGAACCCCAGGCCGTCGAGGCCGCGCTGGAACGACTGCCCGGGGTACGCCACGCGGCCGTCCTCCCCCAGCCCGACCCGGCGGGTGGCACCCGACTCCTCGCGTATGTCGTGCCCGACGGCGTGGAGCTCGCCGCCGCGGGAGGGGCCACCGGCGGTGGTGTGCCCGCCGGTGCCGGGGGAGGGGCCGTCGGCACGGACCTGTCTGCCGACGCCGGGGGAGGAGCCGCCGACGTCGACGTGCGCGACGGCGCCCCGGGCGGGGGCACCGGCGGTGGCGTGTCCGTCGGTGCCCGAGGAGGGGCTGCCGGTGCTGGTGTGCCCGGAGTCAGTGCCCCGGGTGGGGCCAGCGGCACGGTCCTGCCTGATGGTGCTGGGGGAGGAGCCGCCGACGGCGACGTGCCCGACGGCGCCCCGGGCGAGGCCACCGGCGGTGGTGTGCCCGCCGCCGAGGGAGGGGCTGCCGGTGCTGGTGTGCCCGGCGCCAGTGCCCCGGGAGGGGCCGTCGGCACGGTCCTGCCTGATGGTGCCCTGGGCCGGGCCGGCGGTGGCGGTGTCCCCGGCGGCGCTCGGGGAGGGGCTGCCGGTGCTGGTGTGCCCGGCGACGTCAGAGGCAGGGCCACCGGCGGTGATGTGTCCGGCGACGCACGGGGAGGGGGCACCGGTACGGATCTGCCCGACGGTGCCCGGGAAAGGACGGTCGGCAGGGACCTGTCCGCCGACGCAGGGGGAACGGCCGCTGCTGGCGTCCTGCTTGCCGGTACCGGGTCCGTCGCAGCGCAGGAGCGGACCGCCGCCCCGGGCGGTGCCACCGGTACTGGTACCGACCTGCCCGGCGGCGGTCCGCGAGGGGGCACCGACGTCATGTCGTCCGACGTGCTCGGGCTCGGCGGACGGCTCCGGCGGGAGTTGCGTGCCGAGCTGCCCGCGTATCTGATCCCCTGGGCCATCCTCGTCCGCTCCGAACTGCCGCTGAACCGCAACGGCAAGGTCGACCGCCGGGCCCTGCCCGGTGCCACCCGGGTGCCGCGGAACGTGCCCAACGCGTTCACCGCCCCCCGTACCCCGACCGAGCTGCGGCTGGCCGAACTCTGGGGCGAACTGCTCGGCGTCGAACCGGTCGGGACCGACGACGACTTCTTCGACCTCGGCGGACACTCGCTGCTCGCCACCGAACTGCTGGCCGCCGTCGAGCGCGAGTTCGGCACGGCCGTCCCCGCCCAGACGCTGTACCTGTCGCCGACCGTCGCCGAGTTGGCCACGGCCCTCGACACCCGGCTGCACGCGGCGGCGGAGGCGGCGGCAGAGGGGAGCACCCGGTGACCCCGGTCCCCGCGGCCGGGCAATGCCCGGTCTCCGCGTCCCCGCCGGGCGCCCTGACCGACCCCGGCCTCTTCCAGGCCGACGGGGCCCACGAGGTGTGGCGACGGCTGCGCCGCCACACCCCCGTGAGCAGGCAGGAGGCGGCGGACGGCACCGGGTACTGGTCGGTCGTCCGCCACGCCGACGCCTGCCGGGTGCTGCGCGACCACGACACGTTCACCTCCGAACGCGGCACCCTGCTCAACCTCCTCGGCAAGGGCGACCCCGCGGGCGGGCGCCAGATGGCGGTCACCGACCCGCCCCGGCACGGCCGACTGCGCGCACCCCTCCAGCAGGCCTTGTCCGTCAAGGAGGTGGCACACGACCGGGAGGCCGTCCGCGGCGCGGTCACCCGGCTGCTCGACCCCCTCGCCGACGGCGGGGTGTTCGACTTCGCCGCCGCCATGGCCGCCCTGCCGACGGCCGTGATCGGAACGATGATGGCGCTGCCGGAGGAGGACTGGCCCCGGCTGACCCGCCTCACCCACGCGTGCATCGCGGCGGACGACCCCGAGTACCAGCTCGCCGCCGGGCCGCAGGCCACCCTCGTGGCCGCCCACCGCGAACTCTTCGCCTACTTCCAGGACACCGTCACCCAGCGGCGGCGCTCCCCGGGCGACGACCTCATCGGCGTACTGCTCGCGATGGAGCTGGACGGACGCCCGCTGTCCCCGGGCGAGATCGTGTCCAACTGCTACAGCCTGCTGCTCGGCGCGACCGTCACCACCGCGCAGCCCCCGAACGCGGCGATGGCCGAGCTGGCCGGAACCGCCGCCCTCGACGACTGGGCGGCCCACCCGGAGGCGCTGTCGAGCGGTGTCGAGGAAGCCCTGCGCTGGTCCTCGCCCACCCAGCACTTCATGCGCCACACCACCCGCGAGGTCGAGATCGGCGGGGCCCTGATCCCGGCGGGGGAGGCGGTCGTCGTCTGGCTGGGCTCGGCCAACCGGGACGAGTCCGTCTTCGCCGACCCGGACACGTTCGACATCCGGCGCAGGCCCAACAAGCACATCGCGTTCGGCGCCGGCGCCCACTACTGCGTCGGACACACCGTCGCCCGGGCGACCCTGCGGGCCCTGTTCGCGGAGCTGCTCGGCCGGTTCACCGGCTTCGAACTCGCCGGGCCCCCGCGGCGGATGCGGTCGAACATCATCGCGGGCTTCACCCGGCTGCCGCTCACCGCGAAGCCCCGATAGGCGCCCCCACCCTGCACCCCCGGCACCACCACCCGACCCGTCGAGAACCACTCCGGAAGGCCCTCCGTGGACGCACCAGCGACCCGCACCCCCACCCGTTCCCCATGGTTTCTGCGCGAGCCGTCCCCGGTGGCGGCGGCCCGGCTGTTCTGCCTGCCCTACTCGGGGTGCGGCGCCAGCATGTACCGCCACTGGCCGCAGTCGGCCGACGGCGTCGAGATCTGCCCCGTTCAGCCTCCCGGCCGGGAGAACCGGATGCGGGAACCCGCGTACTCCACGTACGAGGCGCTGGCCGACGGTCTCGCCGAGGCGCTGCTGCCCCATCTGGACCGCCCCTACGGACTGTTCGGGCACTGCGGCTCCGCGCTGGCGGCGTACGAGACGGCCGTCCGGCTCGCCGCCCTCGGCGCGCCCGCCCCGGCGCGGGTCTTCGTCTCGTCCGAGGTGGCGCCCCAGGACGGCCCCTACGGGCGCTTCCTCGAACTGGACGACGAGGAGCTGGCCGACGAGCTGCGCCGACTCGTCGCGGAGCTGGGCGGCACCCTGGAACCGGGGCTGCTCGCGCTCTACCTGGGCGTCCTGCGCAACGATGTCGAGATGAACAAGCGGTACCACGTGGCCGAACCGGTCCGGCTGTCCTCCCCCCTCACCGCGATCGGCTGGACGGAGGACACCGGTATCCCGCCGTCGCTCATGACCGGCTGGCCGGCCTGCGGGGCGACGGACTTCGTCCTGCTGGACGGCGGCCACTACCGGTTCATCGAGGCCCCGCCGGAGCTGCTGACCCTCCTGACCGGTGCCCTCCGCCCCGCGCCAGGGCAGGGCGGAGGCCGTCCGGGCGCCGCCTAACCCATGCTCTTGGCCCCGTCGATCGACTCGCGGATGATGTCGGCGTGGCCCGCGTGCTGAGCGGTCTCGGTGGCGATGTGCATCAGGACCCGGCGGGCCGACCACCGCGCGCCCGGCTCGAACCAGGGCGCTCTGGGCAGCGGCCACGCGAGGTCCAGGTCGGGCAGGGCGGCCACCAGCTCGTCGGTCGCGCGGGCCGCGTCCGCGTACGCGTCCAGCACACCTGCCAGCGTCTCGTCGGGCAGCAGCCGGAACTCGTCCGCCCGCTCGGCCCAGTCGGCCTCGGTCAGATTCATGAAGTCCTTCGTCGCCGAGGGACCGTTCCGGATGAAGTCCACCCAGTTCCGCTCGACCGAGGTGACGTGCTTGATCAGGCCGCCCAGGCACAGTTCGCTGTCGGTGGTCCGGGCGCGCGCCTGCTCGTCGGTGAGGTCGCGGGTGGTGAAGCGCAGGAAGTGCCGCGCGCCCGCCAGGCTCTCCAGCCACTCGGCACGCTCACCGGTGACGGCGGTGCCCGGGCCCTCGGCCGGGTCGGGGGCGGTGGTCGGCTCGTTGTTCGTCATGGTTCGGTCCCGTCCTTCGGTCGTTCCTCTGCCGCATCGGCCGAGAACCACGCTAGGCCCCATAGAGGTCAGATCCTGACCTCTATGGGGCGAAGGCGTGCGGCCGGACGGCAGCGGAACCCGGTCAGGAGGGGCACCGGGACAACGGAGCGCCGGTCGGCGCCTATGCGTTCACCCTTACCCATTGCAACTCTCCCTCGGGCCTTCCCTTTGTGTTTAGTGCCAATTCCATTGCAATGCACTCCACTTGTTCGTCCTTCTGCTGGTCAGCGGAGATGATTACTCTTTTGCTGATTCGGTGAACGCAATGTAGCGTCGTGGTTGTTCAGAGATCACTGAACGAAGACGGGATGCCGGTCGGGCATTCCGCGAACCCCCTCCCGCCCCTCGTGGGCCGGTCATGACGGAGATGCGTGATGGGTAAAGGCAACAGCGGCTTCTCGGCGTCGGGGCTGCGCAGGATGCGCGACGTACTGGCGGGATACGTCGACTCCGGGCGGATTCCCGGGCTTGTCGCCCTGGTCGCCCGGGGCGACGAGACACATGTCGAGGCGATCGGGACCATGGGCGTCGACGGCGGTGCGCCGATGCGCCGGGACGCCGTCTTCCGGATGGCCTCGACATCCAAACCCGTCGGGATCGCGGCGGGGATGGTCCTCCTCGACGAGTGCAGGCTGCGGCTGGACGACCCGGTGGCCCCGTGGCTGCCCGAACTCGCCGATCGGCAGGTGCTGAGAAAGATCGGCAGCCCGCTGGACGACACGGTGCCCGCGCGCCGGCCGATCACCGTACGGGACGTGCTGAACTGCACCTTCGGGCTCGGGATGGATCTGGCCTCGATGGGCACCCCGATCCAGGGAGCGATCCAGGAGCTGGGACTCACGGGCCAGGGCGGGCCGCAGCCCGCGCCGGACGAGTGGATGCGCCGCCTGGGCACCCTCCCGCTGATGTACCACCCCGGGCAGCAGTGGGCCTACCACATCGGCTCCGACCTGCTGGGTGTGCTGGTCGCGCGGGTCACGGGCCAGTCGTACGGGACGTTCCTCCGGGAACGCGTCTTCGAGCCGCTGGGGATGGAGGACACCGCTTTCCATGTCCCCGAGGACAAGATCCACCGGCTGCCGCCCAGTTATGTCCCCGACCCGCGGACCGGGGAGTTCATCGTCTGGGACGAGGCGGCGGGCGGCAGGTACAGCCGGCCTCCGGAGTTCCAGAGCGGCGGCGGTGGGCTGGTCTCCACCGTCGACGACTACCACGCCTACTTCCGGATGCTGCTCAACGAGGGGACGCACGGACGGGAACGGGTCCTGTCCCGGCCCGCCGTCCAGCTCATGACCACCAACTGCCTCACCGCCGAGCAGGAGGCCGTCCGGTCCGCCCAGGCCCGCGACAGTGTCCAGATATCGTTCGGCCAGGGCCAGCAGGGCGGCTGGGGCCTCGGAATGGCGGTCCGCACCTACCGCGGTGACTACGCGCCCGTCGGCCAGTTCGGCTGGGACGGCGGCACGGGCACCACGGCCTACGCCGACCCGCGTGAAGGGGTCATCGGCATTCTGCTCACCCAGGTCTGCCTGTCCGTTCCGGACCCGGCGCGGCTCGCCCAGGACTTCTGGACCACGGTCTACCAGGCCATCGAGGACTGACACCCGCACCGGCACGGGAACTCCCGGCCCGCGCCCGGCCCGCCCGGTGGGACCGCGCGCCGCCCCGCGCACCGTGCCCGGAACGCCGGACGCCGGGGGCGGGCCCGGCCGGTACGGCTCCCCGGCCGGGCCCGCCCCGTCCCGCAGCGGGTTCGACCAGCCGTCAGATGCGCACCTGCGAGAAGACGGCGGGAGAGGTGAAGACGATGGTGGCGCCCGGCGCGAGGACGGGCGTGTTGAAGGCGGGCCCCCCGCTCTGCGCGCGGTAGGTACCGGCGCAGCGCTCCACACCCGCGGTGATCCGCTGCCGGTTCGCCCAGGTCCCGTTGATCGTGCCCGCGCCGCGGAACCCGTAGGAGGCGTACGGGACACTCGTCGGGGCGAGGACACAGTCCCCGGCCCGGGGCGGGTTGTTCACGACGATGAACGGGGTGAACTCGGGCTCGGGCTCGGGCTCCCCGAAGCCGAGGAACGTGATCGTGCCGGCCTCGGGGTCGGCCTGGTAGCGGGCGACCTTCCCGGCGGGCGCGGCGTCGCTGGGGACAGCCTCTCCCACCCAGGTCAACGACGACGGCGCCGCCTCGGCGCTCCCGCCAGCGGCCGAGGCCGAGGCGGTGCCCGCGAGCAGACTGCCGACGGCCAGGGCGGTCACCGCGACGACCTTCTTGGACATTCGCATAAGAACTCCAGAAGTCCGAGGCCACGACAGTCGCGGCCCTCATGAAGATCGAACATACCGACGGCAGGGCCATCACGGTGGAATAACAATACGACCACTTTTGGTCATGAGGCGGCTGCTGGTTGGCTCTGGAGTGACTTGTGCGACCGGATGCCCACAAGCCCGGCCGGAGCGGACGACACCCCCCCCGGCGCTGACCTCCACCGGGACCGGTCCGCCCCGGTCCGGCCGATGACCGCCCCCGACCGCACGCACGGGCGGTGGGAGCGGTCCGGCACTTCCTAGCGCAGGGTGAAGTTCACCTCGGTGTTGTTGCCGCTGCCGCCGGTCCAGGAGCACTGGTAGCCGCCGGGCGCGGAGCAGCTGTAGCTGTTGCTCCCCCAGTAGGGGTTGTTCCAGTGGACCCGCACCGGACCGACGCCGACCATGTCATAGGTGACGGTCCCCTCGGTGCCGGTCATGAAGCCGTCGGACTCGCTCTGCCAGGAGGTGGACGTCCCGGGACCGAGGTCCTCCCCGGGGAACTGGTTGCCGCTCCAGATGCCCCACTGGAGTGCCGCGTTCTTCCTGAGCAGTCCCTTGCCGCTGTGGTTGTTGAAGGTCACCCGGGTGCTGCGGGCGGCCTGAGCGCTCACCGGCCCGTCCGCGACGGGCTTCCCGGCTGTCTTCCCCGCGCTCTTCCCCGCGGCCCAGACCTCGAAGGCCACCTGGGCGTTGTTGCCGCTGCCGCCGGTCCAGCCGCAGTGGTAGCCGCCGGGGGCGGAACAGCTGTAACTGTTGCTCCCGATGTAGGGGTTGTTCCAGCGGACGACCAGCTCGCCGCCACCGAGGGAGTACTTCGCCTCCCCCTCCGTGCCGGTCATCATGCCGCAGGACTCGCTCTGCCACGACCGGGTGGTCCAGCGGGAGACGGACTCGGGCGGCAGTTGCCCGTTGGTCCAGCACCCGTGATCCAGGTTGGTCCAGGAGCGGAAGAGCATCGTGCCGGTGGAGTTCTTCAGGGACACGGCCGTACTGCGGGCGGCCCGGGCGGACACCGGACCGGAGGCGGCGGCCGAGGCCGACGAGGCGGACGAGGAGGCGCGGTCCGGCGTTGTGGCGGTGGGCGCGGCCTGAGCGGTGGGGGCGAACGCGGCTGCCGCTCCCGTCACCAGCGCGGTGGCGATCAGCGCCCTGGCCGCGTGCCGGAGCGGGCCGGTACGGGAGGGACGGGCGGCCCGGTGGTTCATGGCGATGTGGTTCATGGCGATGTGGTTCATGGGTGTCGCCTTTCGGGGAAGAAGGGGGAACTGCGCGTGTCCGTGCGGCTGCCCGGGGCCGGGCCCCGGCGGCCGGTCACCAGTAGATGAGCTGCCATCCCCTGTCGATGACATACGAGACGAGGTAGTCCACCGCCTTCGAGGTGGCGACCAGCGTGAAACCCATCAGCAGGGCGTCCCCCTCGGTGGTGAAGTAGCCGGGGAAGGTCCGGCTCAGCGCGCCGGCATCACCACCCGCCGTGTCCGCCGTGTCCGCCGTGCGGGCCGTGACCGTCGCGGCACGGCCCTCCGCGGCGTGCGCGGTGACGGTGGAGCCGGCGCCGAGAACCGCGGCGAGAAGAGCGGAGAGGGCGAGCGCCCTCGTTCTGCCAGTACGTCGCATGGTCATCCCTCCGAGACGGGTCCTGCCCCTGTGACCGGACCCCGGTGGTTGCAGAGGCAAGCCTTCCTGCCGCGCCCGCCGCGGGGCATCGTGGAAAACCGCATACGTGGATGGGCCATGTACCCGGAGCCGCCACGCCGTGTACCGCGACCGCGCCCCCTCGGATACCGTGTTCGCCGCTGAGCGCCCCGGCGCCCGGCACGGACCGATCCGTGTGAGGGCAGGGCGTACTGCCCCGACGTGTGCCCTTCGGTGCCTTCCTCCGTCACCGCCGCTCAGGTGTGGTGAGGTGTTTACGCTGCGACCGAAAGGCGGCACCGCACATGACGCACGAGCACCGCCCGGCCTCCACCACCGAAAGGCGGCACGGGGAGGCCCCCGCGCGAGAACCCCTGATCCGGCAGGACACCCCGAACCTCCAGCGGACCGCCGGGAACGCGGCGATGGTCCGCCTGCTTCAGCTCACCGGATACCCCTATGCCCAGGACCGGCACGGCCCCGGCTGCGGCCACCGGCCCGAGCAGCCGACCGCGCAGGCCGCCCCGGTGCGGCGGGCCCCCGTTCGGGACGCCTCGCCGCCCGAGGGCCCCGCCGCACCGCGGCAGCAGGACGGCGCGTCGCCCCCGGTGCAGCGCCTGGTGCAGATCGTCACCTCCTGGCACCCCCTCAGGGGGACGCGGTACACCGACGATCCCGACGAGGGGCGCCAGGAGCTCCCCCTCCGTACGTTCGACGATCTGTGGTCGCAGGTCCAGGACGCCGTCCGGGGCTCGGGGGACAGGACCTTGATGGCGGAGTTCAAGAAGAACCAGCCGTCGGTCATGGAGCAGACGCGCAAATGGGTCTCCGACTCGGCGGTGGGGGAGAAGGGCGGAAAGCACAGCCCGAAATTCGGCCGGAAGAAGCACGACGTCGACTACAGCACCGTGCTCGAACTCGCCCGTGCCCTGGTCGGCTGGGTGCTCCAGAAGCCGGGGAGGCACGAGGAGAAGGAGTACGCCCGGTGGGTCGCGAACGACGACACCGTCGCCGCGGACCTCGACGCGGTGCTGACGAAGGTCCGGGGGTGGATCGACGGGCTCGGGGGAGCGGACCCCGCGCAGTTCTCCACGAAGAAGACCGCCTTCGAGCTGGAACGTGCCCTGAACGAGCTGAAGACCGGCAAGGGAACGCCCCGGACCCACTCGGAGCAGGGCCCGGCGGAGTTCGGCCCCTACCAGCGCCACTTCGACGCCCCGGGCTCCGCGCACCCCACCGGGTTCCGCGGCGACTTCCTCGCGGTCCTCGACGACCCGGCGCGGTACGACGTCAGGGACAAGATCATCGTGCTGCACGATCTGTACGAGTACTTCAAGGACGACACCACCCGCGCGCTGCCCGAGCCCGAACGGGCGGGCGAAGGCGTTCTGGAGATGACGCCGAAGGGCCCGTCGGGCCGCAATATCCTCGCCACACAGGACCTGTTGGACGACGGCACGGCGAAGGTCGGCACCGATCGCGGCTCCAGCAAGGCCGTGCGCAACGAGCGGGCGGACTCCACCCGGACGGCCAGGGCCCACCGCATCCCCGTCTGGGCGGGGGCCTCGCACACGACGGCACGGATGCTGCACCTCGCGCGCGAGGCCGGTGCCACGACCGACGAGCTGAACGCCGTCTCCCTGGGGATCTTCAGTTTCTGGCGCATCGAGTACGACCACACCAGCACCTTCGCCGCCCACACCCTGCACGAGGTCCTGGACATCGCGGCCAACTTCGGCGTGGCGTACAACGCGAAGATGCCGCAGGCCGGTTCGGCGAGATATCCGCAGATCATGAGAGAACGGATGAAGAAGGCCGACGAGAGATTCCTGGAGCAGTACGACCGCCTGGCCGAGGCGATCAAACGCTTCAACACGGGCTTCGGCCTCATCCGCCCCGGACGGACCGCCCGGAGGCAGCACAAGGAGATGGCGGCCCATCTGCTGGTCGAGTACGGACAAGCCCTCGACCTGTGCCGGGTTCCGCGCCAACGGGCGGAATCCGCCACCACCGTCACCGACATCCGCGACGCCGCCCAGGAGTACGCGGCGGCCCTGCGCCAGGTCCTGGACCTCTACGACCGGATCTGCGCGCTCGTCGTCGTCCAGGGCTCCCTCGCGGAGAACGACCGGGACGCCATGGGCGCCAGCGGTCTCGAACGGCAGCCCGCCCGCGACCGGGTGTGAACCCCGGCGGCACGGCCGCGACCACCGAGGGCCCCGGCCGTCGCACACAGCGCCGAAGGCTCAGCCGCCGTCCGGCGCGGTGTACGCGAAGTCGTACACGGCGAAGTCGGTGACCGGACGGTATCCGATCCGCTGATAGAGGGCGTTGCTGGTGGGGTTCTCCGGATCGGTGAACAGGACGACCTCCGTGGCCCCCGCGTCCAGCGCCGCCCGGGTCACCGCGACCGTCACGGCGCCCGCGTAGCCGCGTCCGCGCAGAGCGGCCGGAGTGAAGACGGGGTCCACCCGTACCTGACCCTCGACCACCGGGGTCGAGCCCGCCAGGGAGACCGGAGTGCCGTCCGGTGTCTCCCAGAAGGTGTAGTGCTTGTCGGCGAAGCGCGTCCCGGCCCAGGACTCGGCGGTGATGGTGACGTCCTCCCCGACGTCCTGGGCGAATGCGCGGAGCCAGCGCATGAGGTGCTCACGGTCCCGCTCGCCCACGGCCCGCCCCCGCCCCGCCGGAACCGGTTCCGGCGGGGTGAGCGTCCCCAGCCGGTACAGCCGGAGCCGGGCATGGGGAGCCACCGCCGCGCCTGTCCGCCGCTGCCACGCCTTGGCGAAGGCGGTCGCGGCGCGCCGGTCCCCGGTGACACCGAGCAGGTCCGGGACACGGTCCGCCAGCAGGTCGGCGAGACTCCGGGCGTGCTCAAGGGGGAGCGCACCCAGACTCACCCGGCGCCCCGGCAGATGGTGGAAGGTGGCCAGCACCTCGCCCGCCGTCCGCTCCAGCCGGCCGAAGACGGGGGCGACCCCGGCGCCGTACGCGTCCGGGCCCTGGGTCCGCAGCTTGTCGGTCACCGTCAGCAACGAGGTGTGGACGGCGAGATGGGCGTGGAGGAAGTCGGAGGCGCGGGCGAGGAAGTCGTCGGCGTTCCCGGTGAGACGCCAGGTGTCTGAGTGCATGCGTCATGATCACTCACCCGTGGGGCCGGGGGCACATCACGGTGTGATGATCCGGCGGACACCCGGCCCGTTTTTCTGTCCGGCCCGGGAACCCCGCGCGGGGCACGGCCGACTTCTCCCCCGTACGCCCGCTCCACCCGTACACCTGCTCCACCCGTACGCCCGTACGCCCGCTCCACCCGTACGCCCGCTGCATCCATGCACGCACGCACCCGTGACAGGAGAACGAGATGAAGCGCAGGGAACTGCTCCGTACCTCCACCGCACTCGGCGTGACCGGCGCGGTCGGCGCTTTCGCGGGCACCGCCGCGGCGGCACCGGCCGGGGCGGCGGAGCGCGCGGACCCGGGGGAGCGCGGCGGGCCGCTGCGGGTGCAGGTGGTCATGTTCGACGGGGTGGAGGAACTGGACTTCGCGGCCCCGTACGAGGTGTTCGCGGCGGCGCGGTTCTTCACCGCGCGGCCGGTGGAGGTGCGGTACGTCTCCGCCACCCGGACCCCGGGGATCACCGGCGCCTACGGGACGGCCGTCGGCGGGATCGGCCGCTGGGCGCCCGGCGAGGCCGACATCCTGGTGGTGCCCGGCGGCGGCTACGGCCGTCCGGACAGCCCCGGCGTCCGGGCGGAGATCGAGCGGGGCACCCTGCCCCGGGCCCTCGCCGCCGCCGCGCGGCCGGGGCTGACGATCGGGGCCGTCTGCACCGGTGCGCTGCTCTGCTCGGCCGCCGGCCTCACCCGGAACCGCCCCTGCACCACGCACCACCGGGCCCGCGCCGACCTGGAACGCCAGGGCGGTGTGCTCAAGAACGCCCGGGTCGTGGACGACGGGGACCTGGTGACGGCGGGCGGCATCACCTCCGGACTGGAGCTGGGCCTCTGGCTCGTCCGCCGCGAACTCGGCCCGGAGGCGGCCCTCGGCGTGGAGGCCATGATGGAGTACGAGGCCCGGGGCACGGTCTGGACCCGGTCGTAGCCCTGGCGGCCCGCCCGGGAGGCGGCGGCTCAGCGCATCGAGTCGAGGACCAGCCGGAGATCGTCCGGGGTCGTCGCCGGATTGACGACCGCGAGCCGGGTGCAGGCGCGCCCGCGGTGGCCGGTCGGGGTCACGAACGCCTGCCGCGAGGCGAGGAGGCCGTCGCTCCAGCGCGCGTAGTCGTCGGCCCCCCAGCCGCGGCGGGCGAAGGTGAGCACGGTCAGATCGGGTTCGACGAGGAGATCGAGATGGTCCGAGCGCCGGATCAGCTCGGCACCGGCCCGGGCCGTGGCGAGCGTCCGCTCGACGGCGTCGCGGTAGGCGTCGCTCCCGTGGACGGCGAGGGAGAACCAGAACGGCAGGCCGCGGGAGCGCCGGGTGAGTTGGAGCGCGTGGTCCGAGGGGTTCTGCCCGCCGCAGGCCGCGACGGGTTCGAGGTAGGCGGCGTGCTGGGTGTGGGCCGCGCGGGCCAGGGCCGGGTCGCGGTAGAGCAGGGCACACGAGTCGAACGGGCCGAAGAGCCACTTGTGGGGGTCGACGATGAACGAATCGGCCCACTGGACGCCGTCGTAGAGGTGGCGGACGGTACCGGCGGCCAGACCGGCGCCGCCGTAGGCCCCGTCCACATGCAGCCACCAGCCGTTCTCCCGGGCGACCTCAGCGATCCCGGCGAGGTCGTCGACGGTACCGAGGTTGGTCGACCCGGCCGTGGCGACGACCGCGAAGACTCCCGCCCGCCGCTCGGGCGGGAGCCCGTCGACGACGGCCCGCAGCGCACCGCCCGTCATCCGGCCGCGCTCGTCGCCCGGCACGAGAACGACGTCCGCGTCCATGACCACGCGCAGGGCGTGCGTGACGGAGGAGTGCGCCTCGTCCGACACACACACCGCCCAGCGGCCCGGTGCGCCGGAGCGCTGTCGCCGGGCCGTCTCGCGGGCCGCGACCAGGGCGGAGAGATTGCCCAGGGTGCCGCCCTGGACGAAGGTGCCGCCCGCCCCCTCGGGCAGACCGGCCAGATCGGCGATCCAGCGCAGCGCCTGGTTCTCCGCGAACGCCGCGCCCGCGCCTTCGAGCCAGGAGCCGCCGTACACGTTGGACACCCCGACGAGCATGTCGAACGCGGACGCCAGCTTCGCCGGGGCCCCCGGGATGAACGAGAGATAGCGCGGGTGGTCGACGGTGAGGCACGCCGGAGCCAGTACCTCGGTCCACAGCTCGATCGCCCGGGCGCCGCCGAGACCGGCGGCGGTGATCGTCTCTCCGGCGGCGGACTCCAGCCGTTCCTGGGTGGCCGCGCCGCCCAGCGGCACGTCCGAGGCGAGCCGTGCCACGCTCAGACGGGCCAGTTCCCGGACCGTCTGCTCGACGGCGGGGGTGAATTCATGCACAGGACGTCCTCTAGGAGTGCGATCGACGGGTTTCCCGCGCCCGGGCGCGCGGGCGGGGTGCCGCCCGCGCCGGGGAGGCGCCGCCGGCCCGGCGGGTACCGCTGCGGGCCGGGCGCGGCGAGGCACCCGGCCCCGGGGCGGACGACCGGCCGGAAGCTGGTCGTCATGGGCACAACAGCCATTTCCGCACGGCCGCACGTCCCCGTCCATCGCGCATTCGTGGACACAGCGTCCGCGATACACGGACGGTGGTCCTACGCTGTCGGCCATGGATCTGCGATGGATACGTGTGCTCGTCGAGCTGGCCGACCACGGCACGCTACGGGCCGCGGCCGATATGACCGGCTACAGCACCTCCGCCGTCTCCCAGCAACTCGCGGCCCTCCAGCGCTCCCTCGGCGTCGCCCTCGTCGAGCCCGTCGGCAGGACGCTCGCGCTCACCCCCGCGGGCCGCGCCCTGCTGCCCCACGCGCGGACCGTCCTCGCCGCACTCGACACGGCCCGCGGCGCCCTCGCGCCGGACGGGCCGCTCATCGGCCGGGTCCGGCTCGCCGGGTACGCCACCAGCCTCGCCCACCATGTGATACCGGCGGTCACTGCCCTGCGGGAGCGGCACCCCGGGCTGACCGTCACGATGCAGGAACGCGAGCCCTCCGAGGTCCGGGGCCTGCTCGACCGCGACGAGATCGACATCGGCGTCGTGTACGACCTCAGCCTGGTCTCCCGGGGCGCTCCGGCCACCGCCTACCACCAGGTGCCGATCGAACTCGCCGTCGCCGCCGCGGACCGCCGCCCGGCCGAGGAGATCATCGCCGACCCGGCGACGGAGTGGATCGCCAACTCCCGTTCCAGCGAGGACGACCGGCTGGTCCAGCATGTGACCGCCGGTCATGGCTTCAGCGCCCGGCTCCTCCACCACGTCGACAGTCTCGACCTCGTCGTCCATCTCATCGCCGCCGGGCTCGGCACCGCCCTCGTCGCGGCCGACGGCCCCCGCCACCCCGGTGTCCGCCGCCTCCCCCTGAACGGCCTGGCCGGGACCCGGCGCAGCTACGCCCTGACCCGGCCCGGCCGTGAGAGCTGGCACACCAACGCCGCCGTCATCAGCGCCGTCGCGGCCTCGGCCCACGACCGCTGAGCCCGGACCCGCCACGCCGGGCACCGGAACGGCATCGCGCGGCGGAGCGCTCTGCGCGCGGGGGCAGGGGCGGCGGTGTTCCCGGTGGAGCGAGCTGGAGCGATACGGAGCGAGGCGGAGTGTCCGAGTCTCCCCACCGCGGGTGCCTCCGCCCCCGGGCCCGGTGGCCGCCCGCGCCCGGGCCGCTCCCGGTGCCGTGCCCGGTCACACCGGACCGGGGAGGACGACGGTGCCAAGGAGTCGTCAGAACGCCGTCAAGGGCGCGGGAAGGCGCCGCCCCGGGCCCCCGGCCGGGCCTAGATTCCGGGGCAGCCGTTCATCCACCCCCTCCGACGGCCCGCAGGCACCACCCGCACGGACGGCGGCTGTGGACCCCGCGGCCGACACCCCACCGGTACCCCCGCCGCCCGCCCGTCCGGCGACGGCCTCTCGCTGAAGGTCTCCCGATGCACCCCTCCGCGTCCCCGCAGGCGCCCCCCACGGCCGACGGGTTCCTCCCGCAGCCGCCGCCCCCGCCGACCGGCCCGCTCCGGCCCGCGCGACGGCGGCACACCGCCCCGCGGAGAGGACTGCTCGACGCCGCGCAGATACGCAGAGCCCTCCCGGAGGCCCTGCACAAGCTCGACCCCCGCACCCTGGTACGGAACCCCGTACTCTTCGTCGTCGCCGTCGGCTCCCTCCTCACCACCGTCTCGGCGGTGTTCCACCCCACGGTCTTCACCTGGCTGATCACCGTCTGGCTCTGGCTCACCGTCCTCTTCGCCAACCTGGCCGAATCCGTCGCCGAAAGCCGGGGCCGGGCCCACGCCGCCTCGCTGCGCCGCTCCCGCGCGGACATCACCGCCCGACGGCTGCGGCACTGGCGGTACGGGATCAACCCCCGCCGGGCCGAGGCCGACACCGTCCCCGCGGCCGAACTGCGCCTCCTCGACTTCGTCCTCGTCGAGAGCGGCGAGGTCGTCCCCGCCGACGGCGAGGTCGTCGACGGCGTCGCGGCCGTCGACGAGTCCGCCATCACCGGCGAGTCCGCCCCCGTCATCCGCGAAGCGGGCGGCGACCGCTCCGGAGTCACCGGCGGGACGACGGTCCTCTCCGACGGGATCGTCGTCCGTATCACCGCCCGCCCGGGACACTCCTTCCTCGACCGCATGATCTCCCTCGTCGAAGGCGCCCGCAGGCAGAAGACACCGAACGAAGTGGCCCTGAACATCCTGCTGGCGGCGCTGACCCTCGGATTCGTCCTGGTGGTCCTCACCCTCCAGCCGATGGCCGCCTACGCGGGCGCCGCCCAGTCCACCACCGTCGTCGTCGCCCTCCTCGTCACCCTCATCCCGACCACCATCGGCGCGCTGCTCTCCGCGATCGGCATCGCGGGCATGGACCGGCTCGTCCAGCGCAATGTCGTCGCCCTCTCCGGGCGCGCCGTCGAAGCCGCCGGAGACGTCGACACCCTGCTGCTCGACAAGACCGGCACCATCACCCACGGCAACCGTCTGGCGGTCGGCTTCGTCCCGCTGCCCGGGGTACCGGCCACCGCGCTCGCCGACGCCGCCCAGCTCTCCTCACTCGCCGACCGGACCCCCGAGGGCCGTTCCGTGCTCGCGCTCGCCGAGCGGCAGTTCGGCCTGCGCCCGCCGACCCCCGAGGAGCTGCCGAACCCCCACTTCATCGACTTCAGCGCCCGGACCAGGATGAGCGGGGTCGAACTGCGCTGGGAGAACGGAGGAGGCTGCGCCATCCGCAAGGGCGCCGCCGCCGAAGTCGTCGAATGGGTGACGCTGCGCGGCGGAACGGTGCCCCGCCAGGCCCGCGACTGGGCCGACGGGATCGCCGTGAGCGGGGGCACTCCGCTGCTGGTCGCCCTCCACGACGAGGACGGGCCCCGGGTCCTCGGCCTGGTCCACCTCAAGGACGTGGTCAAGGACGGCATGCGGGAGCGGTTCGAGGAGCTGCGCCGGATGGGTATCCGGACGGTGATGATCACGGGGGACAATCCGCTGACGGCGCGGGCGATCGCGCGGGAGGCGGGGGTGGACGACTTCCTGGCGGAGGCGACCCCGGAGGACAAGATGGCGCTGATCAAACGGGAGCAGGCGGGCGGGAAACTCGTCGCGATGACCGGCGACGGCACCAACGACGCCCCCGCCCTGGCCCAGGCCGACGTCGGCGTGGCGATGAACACCGGCACCTCCGCCGCCAAGGAGGCCGGGAACATGGTCGACCTCGACTCCGACCCCACCAAACTCATCGAGATCGTCGAGATCGGCAAACAACTCCTCATCACCCGCGGCGCCCTCACCACCTTCTCCATCACCAACGACGTGGCCAAGTACTTCGCCATCATCCCCGCGATGTTCACGGGCGCGTACCCGCAACTGGAGGCGGTGAACATCATGGGGCTGCACAGCCCGACCACCGCCATCGCCTCCGCCATCATCTTCAACGCCCTGATCATCGTGGCGCTGATCCCGCTCGCCCTGCGCGGAGTGCGCTACACCCCCGCGTCCGCCCATGACCTGCTGCGCCGCAATCTCGCCCTGTACGGGATCGGCGGCCTGGTCCTGCCCTTCCTCGGGATCAAACTGATCGACCTGGCGCTCTCCGTGCTGCCGGGTCTGGGCTGAGGACCGGGGCCCCGGGCGCCGCTCACCGTGAGATCAGCGGCCCCGGCCGGGCCGCAGCGGATACCGGTGGGCCGGGGGGTGGCCGATCGGCAGGCCCGGCCGCCACAGGGTCAGACACTGGGCGCTGGGCACGAACAGACCGTCCGGCAGCGCGTCCGGCCGGTGCCAGCGCCAGTCGCCCACCGTCTCGCCCGGCTGGTCGGCGGGTTCCCCGTCCCAGGAGGTGACGAGAGCGGCCACGGTCGCGCGAGTGGTCCCGGCGGCGGTGTCGAGGAGCAGCCCGAGGAGCTGGACGCCGTCCTCATGGGCGGTGAGCCCGGTCTCCTCGGCGAGTTTCCGCACCACCGTCCGCGTCAGCGGCTCGCCCGGCTCCACCGCTCCGCCGGGCAGCTCGACGGTGCCGCGCCGATGGCGGCCGAGGAGCACCCCGTCCGGGCCGTGCAGGATGATGCCGACCCCGAGCGTGGCGTGCGGCACGGGCGGACGGCCGGTGCGGGGGGCGGAGGTGATGGTCCGCGGGGTGTCCGGCCGTGCCGCACCGTCCGGCGCGGGAGCGGTGGGAGCGGTGTGGCGCCGGATCACATCGCGGGTGACGGGGCTCATGCGCAGCCGGGGCAGGATCTCCGGCGCGAACCACCGCAGCATGACGCCCTCCGTCAGGGGCAGGGCCCCGGGGTCCCCGTCCCACTGCCCGGTGAAGATCTGCACCGGCAGGGCGGACCCGTCGTCGTCGGTGGTGTGCACGACGGCGAAGGGCTCCAACGGGCCGGGCTCCAGGGCGGCCTCCTCCCGCAGCTCCCGGCGGACGGTGTCCTCCAGGTCCCGGTCACCGGGTTCCCGGCCGCCCCCGGGCAGGGACCACGCCCCCGGTTCGCGGATTCCCGGGATGTCGTCCCGCAGATGCAGCAGATACTCCCCTCGGGAGTTGTGGAGCAGGGCCGAGGCGTTCGCCGGTGGACGATCCGCGGTCATGGGTCACCGCCTGGGGAGAGAGGACATGAGGGGCCGCCGCCCGCGGTGGTGGCGGGTGCGGACGGCGGCGGGGCCGAAGGGGCGGACCTGGTCAGACGCCGAGCTGTTCCGAGGCGAGGGCGGTGCCCTCCACCCGGGCGGCGATCTTGGCGAAGGCCACCTCACGGGAGGTGGAGGTGTCGTCGGCGAAGGGTGCGAAGCCGCAGTCGTCGCAGGTGCCGAGGCGGTCCACGGGGATGTGCCGGGCGGCCTGGAGCACCCGGTCGCGGACCTGCTCCGGGGTCTCCACCACCGGGTCGATCGGGTCCGTGACCCCGACGAAGATCTGGTGCTCGGGCGCGGCGTGGTGGGCGACGCAGGCGAGCACCCGCTCGGGGTCGGACTCCCCGGCGAGCTGGAGGAAGAAGGAGCCCGCGCGCAGCCGGAAGAGCCGGGGCAGCAGCTCGGCGTAGTCCACATCGGCGCTGTGGGTGGAGTCCTGGTCCCCGCCGGGGCAGGTGTGCACACCGATCCGGGACCGCTCGTCGGCGGAGAAACGGTCCAGCAGGGTGTTGTTGAGGTCGATGAAGGCGTCGAGCAGCCCCCCGGAGGGGTCCAGCTTGAGCGCGAGACGCCCCTCGGTGAAGTCGATCTGGACCCGGTGGGCCCCCTCGTCCAGACAGCCGCGGATATCGGCCTCGGCCCCGGCGAGCAGATCGTCGACGAAGCGCTCACGGGGGTAGCCGTCAATGCCGTCCGCCGGGTAGAGCAGACTCAGCACGGAGGGCGCGATCACGGCCTGCTTGACGGGCCGCCGGGCGAACCGGCGGGCGGTCCGGAGGTAGTCCGCCGCGTGCCGGGTGTAGTGGAAGGGGCCGCCGGTCAGCCGCGGCAACTGCCGGGTGTGGCCGTCGGCGAAGGGCACCACGGCCCCGTCCGGGGCGAGTTGTTCCAGACCCGCCACCGGGTAGGTGGCGAAACTCGGCTTGGCCTGCTCGCCGTCGGTCACCACCGGGGAGCCCGCGGCCTCCAGACGTTCGATGGTGTCGCGTACCGCTTTCTCCTGGACGGTCGCGAGTTCCTCGTCGGTGATCCGTCCGGCCGCCTGGTCGGCGAGGGCGGAGAGGAGTTCGGCGGGACGGGGGATGCTGCCGATGGGCTCGGTGGGAAGCGTCATGCGGGGGATGGTAGGGGCGGTTGATCATCCATTCCGGAAAAGTCCCCAGGTGTGAACGATAATGATCGACTTGATGGATGAATATTCTTTTCTGTGAGTCGTATTCAGTTCATTTGAGATCGAGACTGACCGACTGTTGTGGGGCCGTGGCAGCGGACCCCACGGTGACCACGCGGTGGGCCGCAGACCTCCCGACAGACGCCGGACATCACCCGGGTGGACGGGGCGGGATGCCGGGGGCGGGACGCCGGAGGAGGCTGACGCGTGCCGACGGGGACGGAGCACAGGGTTCGGGCCGTCGTCCCGGGACACCCGGGCCACCGCCGTTCACCCGGTGAGGAGAGGCCATGGACGAGGTGTTCGAGCAGGTCCGCGATGTGTGCACCGACGTGCTGAACACGGAAGCGGACAAGGTGGTCGCCGGGGCGCGGCTCGTCGACGACCTCGGCGCTGACAGCATCGACTTCGCCGAACTGCGCGAAGCCCTGGCGGAGAGCCTGGGCGTGGCCCTGAGCGAGGACGCGGTGCGGGCCGCGGTCACGGTGGCGGACCTGGCCGCCCTGGTGCGGAACGGGCTCGGACCGCGGGACGGCGGCTGACGAGCGCCGCGCCGGAGCCCGTGGGACCGGTCACCGCGCGACCGGTCACCCCGCCAGGGGAACGAGTCCTTCGAGGTCGCCCGGCGCGATGACCAGGCAGGCGTTGAGGCTGCCGAACCCGAAGGAGTTCGACAGCACGGGAGCCCGTCCGACCCGCCGGGGCCGCCCGGCGACGACATCGACCGGACACGCGTCGTCCGTGTGGTCGTGATCGGCCACCGGCGGCACCAGACCCGGCGCTCGCCCGGACCTGCTCGTTCCCGCCATTCTCCCGCGGCGGACAGCCGCCCGCACGCGCGGCTGTCCGCCGTGTCCTCGGCCCGTCCGTGCCGGGTGCGCGCGGTCACTCACAGCCGCCCGCCGGGCGGTGGGTCCAGCCGCGCCCCCTTGCTCCGCAGATCGTCCAGCATCCGGCCGAAGTACCCGTCGTCGAACGCGGGAGCCGCCCCCGGCGCGGGCAGCAGCCGGTGCGTCCGCTCGCTCGACACCCACACCCGTCCCCGGGCGCCCGGCGGCAGGATTCTCGGCAGCAGCCCGGCCAGCCGCACGGTGCCCGGCGCCACCCCGGGCAGCCTCTCGACCTCGGCCACCCAACGGGCGTACGGCACGGGCTCCATGGGGAAGCCCGTCGCGGCCACCCGGCCGAAGTACTCCTGGAACCAGAGGGGCTCCCGTTCCACCGTGTGGAAGACCCCGCCCCGGGCCGCGTCGTGCAGCGACAGGTCCGCGATCACCCGGCTGGTCCGGTCCACCGGAGCCACCGCCAGCGGGAACCGGTGCACCGGGAAGCACCCGGCCCGTACGCTCGCCTCCGTCAGCCGCATGAACCAGTCGCCCGGCGCCGCGTTCCCGCGCGTGGACGGCAGGACGACACCCGGCCGGTACACGGACACCGGCAGCCCCCGCCGCCCCGCCTCACCCACCAGCAGCTCGGCGACGAACTTGCTCTGGCAGTAGCCGATGTCCACGGGCTCCGGCAGCGGATCGTCCTCCACGATCGGGCCCGCGCCCTCCGCGAACCGCCGCAGTACCACCCCCAGCGTGGACACATGGTGCACCGGCACCCCGCCCGCGCGGACCGCGAACGCCAGGACCCGGACCGTACCGGTCACATTCGCCGTGCGTACCACGCTGTACCCGGACGCCAGATTCACCGACGCCGCGCAGTGGTACACCGCCCCCACCTCGGCCGCCAGCGCGCCGTACTCCGCCTCGCCGAGCCCGAACCGGGGCCGGGCCAGCGACCCGGGCACCACCGACAGCCGCTCCGCGTCCGCGGCCGGGACGCGGTGCCCGGCCAGGGCCTGCGCGAGCCGCCCGCGAGCCGCAGCCGTGTCCTCGCCCCGGACCAGACAGCGCACCCGCCACCGGGTGGCCCGCAGCAGGTCCGTCAGCAGATAGCCCCCCAGGTAGCCGGTGGCTCCGGTCAGCAGCACCGTGCCGGGCGCGTCCCCCGGGCGGGCCGGTGTCAGGCGCTCGGGCACCGCCTCGTACGGCAGCACCAGGTCCGCCCCGACCAGACGTGCCGTTTCCGGAGGCAGGGGAACACCTCCCACCCCTCGACCGTGACCGGGCCCGGGGGGACTCGGCAGCCCGTCCCCGGCGGCCCCGGCCCGCGGGATGGTCCCCTGTGCGCGGCGCCGTGCCGCGCGGTCACTCGTCATGTCGCTTCTCCTCGGTGGGCCGGGGCCCTTCCGACAGGGCCGGGTGGTCGGGGGTGAGGTAGGAGCCCGAGAGGTGGTCGCACGCGCCCGCCGCGAGGAGCAGCGCGCCCCGGGTGCTCCGCCCGGTGGTGACGGTCCGGCCCGCCGCGTGTTCGTCCAGGTACCAGCGCTGTATCCGCGCGTCCCAGGAGCCCGGGGCGGGACGGGAGGTGAAGTGGGCGGCGGCCATGCCGATGGTGAGCAGGCCGGGGTGGTAGGCGAAGACCGCCACGCCGTGGTGGCGCAGTTCGGCGGCGAGGTTCTCGGTGAACTTGATGACGGCGGCCTTGGAGACCGAGTAGGCCGACATGTGCGGCCAGCGGTGGTGCCCGGCATGGCTGGCGACGGCGATGATCCGGCCGTGGCCCTCGATGACCGTCGGCAGGAACACATGACAGGGCAGAAAGGTGCCGCGGAGGTTCGCCTCCTGGGTGGCCCACCACTGCTCGGGGTCGTTCTCCCAGGCCGGACCGGAGGGACCGGCCACCCCGGAGTTGCAGACGAGGGTGTCCACCGCGAACCCGTCTGTCTCCAGCCGGGCCGCCAGCTCGCACAGGGCCCGGTGGTCGGCGCTGTCCACGGCGGCGGCGCGCACCTCGCCGAGGGCGGCGAGGGCGGTACGGGCCTCAGCCAGTGTGGCGGGGTCCCGGCCGGTGATCGCCACCCGGGCGCCGTGCCGGAGGAAGTCCTCGGCGAGGGCCCGGCCCAGGCCGCGCGAGCCGCCGGTGACCAGGACGGTGCGTCCGGTGAGGTCGGGCGGCTCCGGGACGCCGCCGGAGCCTTCGGGGGCGGGGCCGGGGGACCGGTGCAGCCTGCGCAGGGGCTTGCCGGACGCGGTCCGTTCGACGGCGGGGATCCCGGTGATCCGGTGGGGCCGGTTGTGGGGCGCCAGGCGCTCCGTGACGAAGTCCTGGAGGGCGGTGGCGAGTCGGGGGGTGAGCCGGGTGCCGGGCGTCAGCACGACGCGGGCCACCGGGCGTTCGCCGTCCCGGGGGTGGTCCACGGCCACCAGGACCGCGTCCAGGACCGCCGGGTGGTCGCGCAGCACCGCCTCGACCTCACTGGGGGACACCTGGTGCCCCCGGCACTTGATGATGTCCTTGAGCCGGTCGACCACCCGGAGACAGCCGTCGTCGTCGACCTCGACCAGATCGCCCGTGGCCAGCCACCCCTCGGCGTCCGCGATCCGCACCAGGCGGCCGTCCGGGCCGAGGAAGCCGTCGGCGACCTGGGGCCCGCGCAGCAGCAGCTCACCCGTCCGGCGCCGACCGCCCCCGGTGCCGTTCACCGTGTCCTCCACCGCTTCCTCGGCCGTTCCGCCGGGCGGCACCACCCGGTACTCGGTTCCCGGTACCGGGTATCCGCTGGAACCGGCGCGGCGGGGCCCGCCCCGCCGGACGAAGTGGGAGGTGTTCGCCTCGGTGAGCCCGTACGCCCCGTCCACGGGGACGCCGAGCGCCTGTTCACAGCGGATCGCCGCCCCGGCGGGCAGTGGCGCGCCGCCGCTGAGCACCTGGTGCAGGCTGTGGGGCCGCCGGTGGTCCGAGGCCGCCCGTTCGGCCAGGTCGTGCACCATCGTCGGCACGGCGTGCAGCAGGGTGACGCCATGGGTGTCGACCGCGTCCAGCGCCGCGGCGGCGTCCCAGCGGGGCAGCAGAACGACGCTCGCACCGGTGAACAGCGCGTGGTTGAGGACGTACTGGAGACCGAAGACATGGCTGAACGGGAGCACTCCCAGCAGGACGTCGTCCGGGCTCAGCGGCTGGGCGGCGGAGAGCTGGAGCAGGCCCGCCACCAGGTTGCGGTGGGTGAGGGCGACCGGTTTGGGGCTGCCGGTGGTCCCCGAGGACCAGGGCAGCAGGGCCAGATCGGCGGGCGGGTCCTTCGCGGCCGGTCCGCCGCCCCGCCCGGAGGCGGGGGCGGGCCGGGGAGCGGACAGCCGTCCGCCGTCACCGGTGAGCGTGCGGCGGGCGCCGATCGCCTCGCTCCGGCGGGCCAGTTCGGGGCCGGGCGTGCCATGGACGACGGGACTGACCACCGTGCCCGCGGTGAGCAGCCCCAACAGCCCGGTGACGAAGCCGACACCGTTCGGCGGGTCGAGCAGAACCCGCTCACCGGGGGCGACCCCGGCGCGCCGGAAGGCGGCGGCCGAGGCCAGGGCCAGGTCGGACAGCTCCTGGTGGGTCCAGCGCCGTCCGGTGGCGGCGTCGATCAGCGCCGTGCGGGACGCGATGGCCGGAGCGGGGCGCAACAGCTCGTGCAGGGGTGTGCCGGGGATGCCGGGGGCCGGTGCGCCGGATTCCAGAGGGGCCGTGGACATGACGGACTCCATACGTTGTGGGCCGATCCCGCCCGCGCGGTGAGCGGCCGTGCGCCGGGCCGGGCGGACCGGAGGCGCGGGAAGACCGGGAAGACCGGGAAGACCTGGCCCGTGCCGGTCCGGACGCCCGGGGAACCGGGTGCGCGGCGATCCGGCGGCGCCCCGGGCGGCCGGAGCCCTGGCGGCTCGTCGGCCCGGGACAGCAGAGCACGGGACGACAGAGCCCGGGACGGCAGGGCGCGGCGGACACGTCCGGCGCCGCCGGCCGTCCCGCCGCCCTGCCGCACACGATCGGCCGGGCCGCGCCGCCCTGTCCGGTGTCGGGGCCTCCGCTCCGGCCGCGGCACCGTGCGGCCGGGGCCCGTCGCCGTCACCCTCCGGCCGGTCGCGGGGGGTCGGCGGACGGCCCGTCCGTGCGGAGCACCGCCTGGAGCAGACTGCCGTCGAGCGGCAGTTCGTCCACGGAGACGAGGTCGAATCCGGCGGCGTCCAGCAGTCGCGCGTAGTGTTCCCCGGTGCGCTCCCGGCCGCCCAGATTGCACAACATGTGCAGATCCCACGTTACCGCCAGGGACGGGCGGCCGTCGACGGGGAGCAGCCGCTCCACGATCAGCAGTCTGCGGCCCGGCGGCATACGGGAGGCGCAGTGCCGCAGGATGACGAGGCACCGCTCGTCGTCCCAGTCGTGCAGCACGCGGGAGAGGACATAGAGGTCACCGCCCGGGGGCACATCCCGGGTGAAGTCACCGGCGATCAGTTCGCAGCGGTCGGCGCAGCCCGCCCCGGCCAGCCGGGCGCGGGCCCGTTCCAGTACGGGGGCCTGCTCCAGGAGCACACCGCGGAGCAGGGGCGCGTGACCGAGGAACCGGCACAGGAGTTCGCCGCTGCCGCCCGCGATGTCCACGACCACGCGGACCCCGTCCAGCCCGGCCAGGTCCGGCACGGGGGCGAACATCGGCGCGTTGGCGGCCATCGCCGCGTCGAACAGCTCGGCCTGGTCGGGATGTTCGGCGAGGTACCCGAAGAACCCCTGGCCGAAGAGG
The DNA here is from genome assembly GCF_005519465.1 of Streptomyces clavuligerus. Taxonomy (NCBI): domain Bacteria; kingdom Bacillati; phylum Actinomycetota; class Actinomycetes; order Kitasatosporales; family Streptomycetaceae; genus Streptomyces; species Streptomyces clavuligerus. Next base: position 1,494,584 of record NZ_CP027859.1, read on the forward strand.
GTGCTGAAGCCTTCCTCCCCGGTGCGCACGGAGTGCTCCAGGGCCTCGTAGGAGTGGTGGAACAGCCCGCCGTAGAGCAGCGCCACCGGGGCCAGCGAGACCGGGGCAGTACGCCGCAGGGGCGCGCCGACGGCGGTCAGCGCGTACCCGTCGGCACGGGAGACGACCACGCCGCTGGACTCCAGGTGGCGCAGCAGCCGGGCGAGCGCGTCGGGGTCGACGGCGAGCCGCCCGGCCAGCTCGTCCGCCCGGGCGGGCAGCAGGTCGGGCACCCCCAGCCCCACGGCCACCGCGATGGCCCGGGTGGTCCAGGCCCCTGTGAGCAGGGTCAGCAGGGTCCGCAGACACCGGTCGGGGGCGTGGGCCGGATGCGCGGCGAGCGCCGCCGGGTGGAAGCCGGGGACCCGCAGCTCAAGCCGCCGGTACTCCAGGGGGGTCGGGCCGCCGGGGTCGCGGAAGTAGAGGACCGTGCAGTTCTCGTCCGGGTTGTGCCCGCCGCCGTCGGGGACCAGACCGCCCCGCTCGCGCAGGAGGGCGCGCAGACCGAGGAGGATGGCCTCGTCCCCTGTGGTGACCCCCAGCGCCAGGTGGTGCTCATGGGGCTCGGCCCGCTCCCGTTCCGCGATCCGGGTCAGTGGCGAGCCCGGCGGCACCGGCAGCACGAACAGCTCGACCTCCATCCGGTCCGGCCCGCCCACCGGGAGGCCGATGTGCAGGATGGACACGTCCAGCTCATCGGCGGGCAGCCGGTGGCGCAGCGCCAGCCGGTCCCGCACCACCGTGCTGGGCACCGGTCCTCGTACCCGCAGGCCGGACGCGCGCAGAGCGGCCGTGAGCCGCTCGGGCGAGGGCGGGAAGACCAGCGCGGCCACGTGCTCCGGCACGCAGTGGGCCGCCACGGCCGCCCGCTGGTCCGCGTCGAGCGCGCGGAGCAGCCGACCGAGGGCGTCCTCGCCCCCGTTCCGCCGGACGAAGGCGAAGGCTTCGCCGAGTACTGTCGCGTCCGCCGGGTCGAGCTCGTCGGCCCAGCCGTTCTCTGCTCTCATCCGCACTCCTCGTGACCGGCCACCGGTCCGGGGCCGCGGGCCGGACCTCGCGTCGTCATCCCATGATGCGGACGCGGGCCGGGGCGGCGCAGCGCGAACCCCGCGGCGCCCGGACACGCGGGGGAGCGGACGTCGACGGGCAGGCCGCCACGGCCGAACGCCGACGGCCCTGGCCCCGGGCCGCTCACCGGAGCCGGGCCGGGTGCTGACGGCCCGGTGTGTCCGGCCGGGGACCGCGTGTGCGTCCGGAACGGGCGTCCCGCCGTCCGCCGGGCCTGTCCGGGGCCGGGGCGGGGACCGGGGCGGCGCAGCGCGAACCCGTGGCGCCCGGGCACGCGGGGGAGTGCGGGCGGTGCGCCGGACGGGCGGAAGAGCGGATGGGCCCGACCGGCGGCGGCGAACGGGAGACGGCGGGCGGTGGTCAGCGGGCCGGGCGCCCGGGTGGGCGACGCGGCGGCCCGCCGGGGTTGGCGACGGGCCTGCGCGGCCGGCAGCCGGTCGGCGACCCGGCCGGCCCCGGGCCCATCGACGGGGAGTGCCCGGCCCCGGGGCCGGGGAACCGGTGGCGGGCGCGGGGCCCGACGACCGCTCCGGAACCGGCGGACGGCAGCGGAAACCCGGTGACCGCTCCCTGGTGGCCCCGTCATCCCCTGTGCTATGCAAGGTGGTCGTCCCGCTCCGGCGGACCCGGCCGCCGTCGCTCCGTCCACCCGATCCGATGGGAAGTGATCCGATGGCAGGTACCCTCCGTGCCGCGGGCGGCTTACGCCCGCGCGTTCTCCTCCTCGTACTCCTGCTGATGGCCGCCACCCTCACCGCCGCCGTCACCGCCGCTCCCACCGCGCACGCCCGGTCGCTGACACCGGTCGGCGGCGGCACCGGGATCATCTTCCGGATCAGCCCGGCGCCGGAGGACCCCCGGAGTTACTACATCTGCTCCCTCACCGCCGTGGGCCGCGACCGGACCGGCAACCTCGTCGCCCTGACCAACGCCCACTGCTTCATCGACGAACAGGGGAACAAGCTGACCGGCGCCGAGGTCTACCGGGACACCTCCCCGCCCGGGACCGCCTTCGCCCCGGCGCCGGTCAACGACTCCCGGCCCGATCTGATGACCGGCCCGATCGGCCGCGTCACCCATGTCAGTACGCCGAACAACCTCCTCAACAACGGCCCCAAGGGCCTCGACTTCGCGGTCATCGACCTGGACGAGTCCCGGGTGGCCCCCACCACCACCGTCAACGGGACGACCATCACCTCCCTCGGCGCCCCGCCGCCGACGGGCACCCGGATGTGCAAGCAGGGCCATCGCACGGGCCTCACCTGCGGCGCGCGGGTCGGCACCAGCGGCATCTGGTTCACCCATCTGATCTGGACCAACGGCGGGGACTCCGGCGCCCCGGTCGTGCTGGGCGAGACCCTGGTGGGCAACGCCTGGGGCGCCCAGCACAGCTCCCCGATCCTGAGCATCCTCGACGAGCTGGACACCGTGGGCGGCGTGGGCGCGGGCTTCCGCCTGGCGACCTGACACCCCGGGGCCGCCCGGAGCCCGCGCCCCTCCGGTCGGCCGTCCCGCCCCGACATTTCGGCGGTGTTCGATGTCGACTTCGGTCACACCGTTCCCTCCGTTCGCTTGGAGCACCCCCGTCCTGGGCATTTGCCCGTGGGTGGGTCGCGGACCGCGGCCCGGGAGGTCGCGGCGCACGGGTTCTCCCGTCCGCCGTCGCGGGGAGGGGAGACCCAGGGTGGAAGTGCGGGATTCGGCTCGGACGGTTCTGATAACCGGGGGTTCCAGCGGCATCGGGGCCGCGGCCGTACGTGCCTTCGCGGAACGCGGTGACCAGGTCTGGTTCACCTACCACCGGGGTGCCCGGCGAGCCGGGGAGCTGGTGCGTGAACTGGCCCTCGCCGAGGGCGGCCGCCCCCACGCGCTGCCGTTCGACCAGGGCGACTGGGACAGCCTCAAAGAACTGCTCAAGGCGTTACCGCAGACGGTGGACGTCCTGGTGAACAACGCGGCCCTGGGCACCGCGACGGTCGAACAGGCGGGCGCGACCTCACGGCACATGGAGGACGAACTCTTCACCCGGGTGAACTGCCTGGGACCGCTGTGGCTGACCCGGCACCTCCTTCCCGGCATGGTGAAACGCGGATACGGCAAGATCCTCACGGTGTCGAGCGTGGGCGGCGGGATCGCGGCCTTCCCCGGATTCCGGGACGCCGACGGCATGAGCAAGGCCGCGGTCGCCTTTCTGACCCGGCAGTGGGCGGCGGAGTTGAGCCATGAGCCGGTGGAGGTGTTCTGCGTCTGCCCGGGGGCCGTGGACAGCCCCATGTTCCGGCAGAGCACCCTCGACCCGCTGTCCCCCGCCGACGCCGCCGAACTGGTCACCCGCCTCCCGCGGGGCCGTCTCATCCGGGCGGAGGAGATCGCGGAAGTGCTGTGGTGGCTGACCACGGCCGCCGCCGTCCCCCTGCACGGCGCGGTCATCGACGCGTCCATGGGGCTGGGCGTCCGCCCGGGGCTGATCACCAACCGCTGAGCCCGGCACACCGCCCGGCTCAGCCCACCGTTGCAGGGAGCCCATGGCCCATGCGTACACAGGACGAGCACCTACCTGACGAAGACGTACCTGACGAAGACGTACCTGACGAAGACGTACCGGACGAAGACGTACCGGACGAAGGTGTACCGCACGAGCGAGGAGCGCGGGAACACCGGGAGACGGAGCGCACACCGGGCGAACGGCCGCAGGAGGAAGAAGAGGAGGAAGAAGAGGAGGAAGAAGCAGGGACGGCCGACCTCTGGGCCGAGGGAGACCTCACTCGCGCCGTCACCGCCGCCGCCCGGGTCCTGGACACCTATGTCCAGGACAGCCAGCGCGGCCGGGCCCCCGTGCTGCGCCAGACACCCCCCGGCGCCCTCGCCGGGAAGCTGCGCCTGCGCGAGTGGATCGCGCGGGGCGGTATGACCGACGAGGACCTCACCGCGTTCCTCACCGACTACCTGGACGAGAGCACCCGGCTGCACCACCCCGGCTATCTCGCGCACCAGTGCGCCGTCCCCGGCATCGGAGCCGCCGTCGCCGACCTCGTCCACGGCGTCAGCAACAACGCGATGTCCCTCTACGAGATGGGCGCCCCCGGAGTGGCCGCCGAGTCGGCCGTCATCCGGTGGATGGCGGAGAAGGCCGGCTGGCCCGCCGACACCGCCGGCGGGGCACTCGTCCACGGCGGCTCCCTCGCCAACCTCACCGCGCTGCTCGCGGCGCGCGCCCGTGCCTTCCCCGACGCCTGGGACGACGGCACCCCGCCCGGCGCGGTCGTCCTCGCCCCCGCCAACGCCCATCTGTCCGTGGCCCGCGCCGCCGCCGTCCTCGGCCTGGGACGGCGCGCCGTGCACCCCCTGCCCTGCGACGGACTCGGCCGCGTCCGGGGCGAGGCGGTGGCGGACCGCATCGCGGCCCAGCACCGCGCGGGACGCCGGGTGCTCGCCGTCGTCGCCAACGCCTGCGCCGCCCCGACCGGCCTGTACGACCCGCTCCCCGCCATCGCCGGGGCCTGCCGGGAACACGGCGTCTGGCTCCAGTCGAGGGCTCCAAGGCCCAACTCGGCCTCAAGGTCTTCCTCGGCCTCGCCCGCCGGGGCGAGGCCGGACTGGCGTCCTACATCCACGGCCGCCACGAGGCGGCGCGCACCCTCTGGCGGCTGATCGGGGACCGGACCGCCTTCGAGGCCCTGAGCAGGCCGGAGAGCAACATCGTCTGCTTCCGGCACATCGACGGCCCCGGCCCCGGCAGCGACAGGAAACACATCGCCGTACGCGACCGCCTCATCCGGGAGGGCAGCTACCACCTGGCGTCCTCGGTGGTCGGCGGCAGACGCTGGTGGCGCGCGACCGTCATGGCCCCTGCCACCGGAACGGACACGTTCCACGGGCTTCTCGACACCCTGGAACGCGCCTACCGGGAGGCCGACTCCTGAGCCCCGGCGGCGTGTTCGGGCGGCGGCCCGACCGTGTCGCCCGCGCCCTCCGTTCTGCTACGGTGCACATATGTTCCTTTCTCGTGTGTAGGAGTCAGCGCCCACCACGCCCACCGGGCGTGGTTTCCGTCGCCCCCGCACACCTGAGCGCCATCGGTCCGGCGCTGTCTCCGAGGAACGTGATATGTCCCCGTCTTCCACGGCACCTTCCCCTGCCCCCTCGTACGCGGCCGTGCTGCGCACCCGCTACGCCTGCCGCACCTTCGGCGCGGCGCTGCTGGGCAGGCTCTCCTACGGAATGGTCTCGCTGTCGCTGATGCTGGCGGCCAAGGAGGCCACCGACTCCTATGCCGTAGCCGGTACCGTCGTGGCGCTGTTCGCCCTGAC